>JBHJOP010000131.1:0-24993 GCA_050329575.1 Rhodospirillales bacterium
GGATCGGCGATCTCCTCGCCCCAATCGTCGATCGGCAGCAGGCGCGACAGTCGATCCCTCCCGGTCGCCAGATCGCTCACCACGAGGCCGAGATGATCGAAGATCATGCCGCCCGCCGGTTCGTTCCCTCGCGGATCAGCGCCCGGGGATCCTCCTTCAGCATCGCGGTCGCGGTCTCGAAGAAGTCATGCGCCCCGACGGCGACCACGGCCACCCGGCCGATGGACGAGACGGACAGCTTCCCGGTCTCGAGAAGTCGCGCACGGAGACGGGAGAGGTCGGTCGCCGTGTCCCTGTCCAGGTCCCTGACGAAATAGCGGCAGATCGCCTGCCGGCGCCGGCCATCGGCCTGGACCACCGTCCCCGTGAACTTCTTGTGGAACCGGTAATCGACGCCCGCCCTCTCCTCGACGTAATGGACGAAGGTGGCGCGGTCGAACGAGCAGCCGGCGCAACAGATCCTCGCGTCGAGTTGATGCAGCTTGGCGAACGCGGTGTCGCGGCCGAAGCACTCGTTGGCCCGGCTGGTAGCGAAGACATGCGCGAAGCGACCGAGGGCGGCGACGCTGAACATCGGGTTGCAGGACCGCAGCACGCCGGGCCAGTTCCGGAACCGCTCGCTGATCGCGCCGACCGCACTCGGCGAGTGACGCACGTCGAACGGCTCCGAGCAGGTGAAACTGTAGGTGAAGGTGGGCATCACCAGTGTGCCGGCCGGCCCGAGGCGCATCAGTATGGCCTCGATCAGCCTGTCGCAGCGTTCCTCGGGCGTAGCAGGCGGAAACTCCGCGGTGACGATCGCATCCCCGTGCAGAAACAGGACGTCACCGCCATTGACGCCGCAGGCGGCGAGAGCGGCGTCCACGTCGCCTGGGGTGACGGTCGCGAGATCGGTCACGTCTGCAACCCCTTGGCGCCGAGACTGCGTCGGATCGCCACGATGCTCTTCAGTTCCGCCATCTCCTCGGTCGTGAACCGCACACCGAAGGCCTCTTCGATTGTCAGAAGCAGGTTGAAGTGAGCGAGCGAGTCCCACTCGGGGAAGGCGCCGACCGCCAGGTCGGCATCCTCCGGATCGAAGGCGGCGTCAGGAAACAGCTGCCGCAACAGCTCGGGAATCGTCGATTGCAACACGGTCGAACACATCCAGGTGGGGGATGACAATGGCATTGAGATCGGCGAGATAATGCTCGCCCGACGGCTCGCGGTCGGTCGTGCCCTTCAGTCCGGCGCTGACGAGCAGTGCATCGTGGTCCCCGCCCTCGGCGCGCGAGAACCCATGTTCGCGGAGGAAGGGCTCGGCGACCCGGTTGCGGCCGGTCGGGCGGAACTCGCCGACCAGCCAGCGGAAGCCGCTCGCTCTCAGCGCGCTCACGCACGCCTGCAGCGCCCAGGCCTCGAGATGGCGGCCGAGCACGCGACAACTGACCAGGAAGGTGTCGAGGAACGCCACCTGAGGGTGCGACGTCGTCCGGCAGATCACCAGGACGACGTTGCCGTGATCGCCGAACCGGTCGCTCAGGTGAACGAGGAAGGCCAGATTTCGGCGCGCCGAAGCCAGGGCCTCGAGATCCGATCGCCGGTGTCGGACGGTGCGCAGGTTGAACTGGTTGGTCTTGGCGCACAGCTGCGCCGCCCGCGCGATGGTGCCGGCGTCGACAGCGACCACGCGCGGATCGAGTTCGATGCTTCTCAGGAATTCCGTTTCGTCGGCGTGCGCCCGGCTCTCCATTCGGAAGTGGCGGCGGGCTTCGTACTGCTCCGCCTTGTGGCGATCTTCGCGGGTGGTTTCGAACCGGGCGAAGGCGACGAGCGCGTTCAGCATCGCCGGCCAGGCCTCGACTTCGCGCGGGACTTCGGGCGTGCACACCTGCGGCAGATCCCGGCGCACTCTCTCCCGTTCGAGGGGGTTGTCGTCCCAGAACACGACACTGTCGAGGCCGAGCCCCAGCTCGTCGGCGATGGCGCGGATGTTGGCAGGCTTCTCGTTCCAGTCGATGCGGTGGGCGGCGATGTCGGTGCGCCTCAGAACCATCCCCGGGTGGCTGTCGAACACCCGCCACACGTCCCCCTCTTCGTTCTTCGAAGCCAGTGCCAGCACCACACCGCGCCCCGTCAGCGCTCGAGTGGCGGCCTGGAAGTCACGGTAGGCCTCCCCGATGCCGTCCTCACCGAGCCGGAGCCCGTCGAGACCGTCCTCGCCGACCGTGCCGCCCCACAGGGTGTTGTCGCAATCGAGGATCAGGAGCTTCCTCGCCGGCCTGTCGATCCGTTCCAGGAGTTCGGCGATCCGTGTCGCCACCGTCCGCAGGCCGACCGCGGAGAGGCGACAGCGCGCGGCATAGTGGTTGCGCGGGTCGAAACAGAGGTCGGTTCCCGGACGGGCGAAGAACGGATCGAGTGGCAGAACGTAGAGAGCCGAGAACCGTTCGATCCGGTCGTACAGGAGGGACTCCAGCCTCGAGGCCACGCGGTTCCATGCGGAGCGGCGCCGCGCGACTTCGATCGCCGTTGCGGCGACGGGCGCCGACCAGGCGACGACGAGCCCGGAACCGGGCTGATGCGAGAGCCGGGCATCCAAGGCGGCGATCACCGGATGCAGCAGCCGATCGATCGCGCCATCGTCCGCCTCGGCCGTATCCTCCAGATCCTCGAGCGGGATCACGTCGGCCAGGAACAGTGCCCAGACAACAAACCGCGCCTCGCCGGGATCGAACAGTACGCTCGCCCAGTCCCCGTAGCGGCCGAAGTCGAGGGATCGCGCGCGACCGAGGATCGCCCAGGCCGGGTGCCCGGGCAACAGGTTGCCGGTCGAGGTCAGTCGGAGCGGACGCCGGTCACCGGCGTCGGTGGCTCCACCCTGGATCGCCTGGATCTGCGCGACGCGAGAGACGTGTTCGATCGGACCCACCCCTGAAGGCGTGATTTGCAGCCAAAGCACGCGCAATTTCTCGGCAGTCCCTGGATACCATCGGAATCTTTCGCTCGCGTTAACAACACGCCACGGATCGCGGGCGTGCGCGGCAGGATCGAGGCGTGGACGGTCGTGCCGGTCAATCGCCTGAAGCAGATCGGCCGATCCCGCGCCGGAAGGGTGCTGTATGGACGGCTGGGGGCCCACATCATCGGTGGCTTTTGGAGCCGCCCGGCGCCGGGTGAAGGCCCCCTCCCTGCCGGCGCCATCGGTATTGGATCGGGTGTTGATCGAAGCACGGGGAATCAAGATGGAGACCATCGTCGACACCCATGAGCTGGGGATCCGCATCGCAACCCGGGCGGAGGGCCGGTCGGACCTCCGGGTCGAGCGGGTCGCCTGCGGCGACGCCGCCGCTGCGAGGCGACAACACCGCACGGAGGGCGGGAGGACGCGTGCCGAGCGCCGGGTGGGCGGAGGCGCGACATTTCGTCGAAAAGCCTCAGATGGTGTGGTATGAAGCTCGGGTGCCCGTGTTCGATGCTCCGGCGACCGACGCGGCGGCTGTCTCGGATGCGCCGGAAGCGGGACGCGACACCGACGGGAGGAAAGCCATGGCAGACAACGGTGCCCGGGCGACCCACGGCAACGCCTTTCCCTACGCTGACCGGGTCAACGGGGTGACCGTTTCCGACACCCTGCGCTGGCTCGGCGCCGGGTGGCGGGACTTCCGGCGCTCGGGAGCCGTCAGTCTCGCCTACGGATTGATATTCGTCGTTGCCGGGCTGGTGCTGACGGTCGGGCTCTACCTCGCGGATCTCGCGCATCTGATCGTGCCGCTGACAGCCGGTTTTCTCCTGGTCGGACCGGCGCTGACGGTCGGCTTCTACGCCATCAGCCGCGACATCGAGCAGGGTCGAACGGCACAGTTGACCACGGCGATCACCGCCTGGCGCGCCAACCCGATCCACCTGCTCGCACTCGGCCTTGCGCTGGTGCTGTTCCTGATCGTCTGGGTCCGCCTCGCCGTTCTGATCTTCGCGCTGACCTTTCCCTACACGACCGCCTCCCTCGAGGCGATGGCGGAAGCCGCTCTGTTCACCGTCGAGGGGCTGACCTTCCTCGGCATCGGCACCGTGGTCGGTGGCATCATGGCGACGCTTGCGTTCGTCACCAGCGTGTTCTCGCTGCCGATAATGCTGGACCGCAAGGTGGACATCATCCAGGCGGTGACGACCAGCGTGGTGGCGGTGGCGATGAACGCCCGGGTGATGGCGGTCTGGGCAGCGCTGATCGTTGCCTTCACCGTTGTCGGGCTGGCCACGTTCTACGTCGGCTTGGCGATCACGCTGCCGTTGATCGGCCACGCCAGTTGGCACGCCTACCGTGCGGTCATCAGGCAACCGGCGTGACCGGGCGATGACCGCGGGCCGGTCGATGCCGGCAACATCATTCGAATAATAGTAGTATAGTAGTTAAGACACTGCCCAAAGAAGACCCCCGCATCTCATCCGTTGAGGGATGGCGGGGGCCCCTTTGATCGGAAGTCTATCGACTCCGCGCCCGACCACGTCGGACGATATCTTGGTCTTTGCGGTGCGCTGCCGATGCCAAGGGGTCGGCAACTCACATCTTGCCCGGTGGAGTCATACGTTGAGCGCACCTCCACATCTGATTGAACATATGATTACTTTAGGAAGGAAGCTTCGTCGCTGTCAACAAGAATGAAAGCCGATAACCCCCAAATGGGGGCAACCTGCTTGGGCTTCCTGTCCCATGACGCTGCATGCCGCGCCCGCACGACGTCTGCCATCGTCACTGCCGTCGGCAGTCGAACACGCGCAGCCCGGCGCCGTCGATCCGCCGATCGATCCGCCATCCCGCCTGCGCGAGCAAGGCCTCGATCTCCAAGGCCGTGTAGTCGTTGACATAACCGCACCGTCGGCGCTCCTCCGGCGCATCGCCGTCGGCAGGCCGGTAACTGGTGATCAGGTGCGGCGCGACCGCCGCCGCGCACAACACGCGAACCGGATCGTGCACGAACTCGATGATATCGAGCAGCACAACCACGTCGAAGGTTCCGTCCGGGAAGCCGCCGTCGTTGAGATCGCAGACCACCGTCGCCGGATCGAACGGAAGCAGGTCCGAAGGCACGTAGCGGCAATCCGGGGGCAGCCTGTCGCGGAGCGCCATCACCCCCGCGCCGACGTCGAGCACCCGCGATGCGGGCGCGACCAGCGGAGCCGCCAGGCGAACGCGTTCGGCGGCGCCCTCGCGCATCGCCTCGAAGTCGGCCCACCGCGCGGCATCGGTCGCCTTGCGGGCGATCACCAGCGCGGTGGTCGCCGCCCGCACGTCGGCATCGGCCGGCGACCGTTCCAGGGGCGGCAACGGCTCCGGTCGCCGTTCGGGCTTGTCGTACAGCGCCGATCGGGTCACGCCGGGGGCGAGGGCGAACACGTTGAAGCACTCCGGCGTCGGCGCGAAGGTCACCAGTGGTCCGCCCATGGTCGGATGGGGAAAGCGGTACTGGCGGAAGCCGCGCACCTCCAAGGCCTCGCACATCGCCAGCATCGCGTCCCGCCGCTCGCCCGACCGGAACGCCAGTCCGTGCTCCCAGATCACCGCCGCGACCCGGCCAGAGTCCAGAAGCCGGCCGGCGCCGGCGATGACCTCGGGCTCGAAGCCCTCGACGTCGACCTTCATCACCACCCTGCGCCGGGCCAGATCGGGCCGCTCTTCAACCAGCAGATCGAGCGGCAGCACCGGGACGGTGACCTCGCCCAGCCGCCCCGCGCCCTGCGGCAGGCCGAGGCCGTACAGGCTGTGACCCATCGTCGAATTGAACAGCAGTGGCGCCGTGCCCGGCGCCGCTCCCGCGGCGACGGCCACCACCTCGATCGCCGCGGCGAGGCGGTTACCCGCCACGTTTCGCATCAATTGACCGATGTTGCCGGGATGGGGCTCCACCGCCAGCACCCGGAGGCGACCCGGATGGCGGGTGGCGGCGTGCAACGCGAAAATCCCCCAGTGGGCACCGACGTCGATGAACAGATCGTCGGGTTCGAGATGGACGTCGAGAAACCGTCGCGTCGGATACTCGTAGCCGCCGCGCTGGCTCTCGCCGCGAACCAGCGCCGCGACCCCCGGATCCTCGAGATCCGCCCGCCGCAGGACCAGGCTGAACCGCGGCCTGCCGTCGGCGGCCGGAAACGCCGCAGTCAGGGTGGCGACGTCGCCGCGCCCGCGCGGCGCGGAGCTGGCCGGCGTCATCGCCGCGACCGCCCGGTGCCGACGGGGTCCAGAAAGCCGCGGGTCTCGGCGATGGCGTCGCGGATACCGAGGCGGCGCACCTCGACGCCGTCCGGAAACGCGCCCGTCAGCCGCGTTGGCAGTGCCGCATCGAGCATCACGAACACGCCCCGATCATTGGCGCGCCGGATCAGCCGGCCATAGGCCTGCTTCAGCTTGAGGCGGGTCAGCATGTCGTCATAGGCGCGTCCGCCGAACGCCTGCCGGCGCGCTCGGTGCAGGATGTCGGGGCGCGGCCACGGCACCCGGTCGAAGACGATCAGCCGCAACGATCGACCCGGCACGTCGATGCCGTCCCTGACCGCATCGGTCCCGAGCAGGCAGGTCCGATCCTCGGCGCGGAAGATATCGATGAGGGTGCCGGTATCGAGGTCGTCGACGTGCTGGGCGAGCAGGCGAACTCCGGCGGCATCGAGAGGCCCGACAATGCGCCCGTGGACGTCGCGGAGTCGGCGGATTGCCGTGAACAGCCCGAGCCCGCCGCCGTCGGCGGCAACGAACAGCTCGCGATAGGCCGCCGCAACCCGGGAGACGTCGTCACGGTCGACATCGGTCACCACCAGCACCCGTGTCTGGGCGGGGTAGTCGAAGGGCGAGGCCACCGTCGACAGCACCGGCGGCGCCCGCAGGTGGCGGGCGCCGGTGCGGATCTCGGCGGCGGCCCAGTCGGCGTCATCGTCGCCGGTGCCGTCGCGCAAGGTCGCGGACGTGATCAGGACGCCGTGCGCCGGCTCCACCACCAGCTCGACGAACGCACGCATCGGATCGACCCAATGCCGGTGCAGGCCGGCGTCGATGTCGTTCCCGTCGAGGCGATCGACGCTCAACCAGTCGATGAATTCCGGCGGAGGTTCGCCCGCCAGTGACCGCAGCATCGATCGCCAGCCGGCAATCGGTCGAAGGGCCCGCCGGTCGAGGCTCCGAATGACGCGCTCGATCCGCTGCCTTGCGGCGATCTCGAGCGAACAGGTCTCGGCGTCGAGCATGGTGCTCAGCGCCTGACTGAGCTCCGTCAGCGGCGTCGCCAAGCCCTCCAGCTCCGCTTCGAAGGCCGCCGCCGCCTCGATCAGTCCCGGCATCGGCGGATGCACGTGGGTCTCCAGGCCATAGGCGCGGTTGACGTCGCGTCCGCGGGCGTAGACCTGCCTGTGCACCAGGGTCAGGAAGGACTCGCCAGCGCCGGCGCCGGTGCCGCCGAAGACCCGCTGGCGCCAGCCCGCCCCCGGCAGCGCGCGCGCCGCCGCGATCACGGCGCCCGTCGCCGCCAGCGCCTCGGACTCCTCGGCGATCAGATCGCCGATCCGGTCGCTCAGCCCGCGACTGCGCGACCGGCCGCCGCCCTCGGCGCCACGCAGCCAGCGGCGAAGCTCGGCGGTCTCGCGGCCGGTGAGATCGAGGGACAACGCGCTGTCGGCGGCCTCGAACAGGTGATGGCCTTCGTCGAACACATAGCGGAGCGGCAGATTCGATCCGTCGCCGCCGCGTGCCGCCTGGACCATCACCAGGGCGTGGTTGGCGACCACGATCTCGGCCCGGCGGGCCTTGCGGATCGCGCGTTCGATGAAGCACTTGTAAAAGTGGCGGCAAGCCGTATAAATGCACTCTCCGCGGGTATCAGTCAGATCGACGGTGAGGTCTCGGCCGAGCAGGTCGGCGAGCCAGCCCGGAAAATCGCCGCCGACCATATCGCCGTCCCGGGTCGCCACGGCCCACCGCGCCACCAGGCCGAGCGCCGTCGCCGCGATGGCACTGCGCGCCGGCAGCCCCGCCACCGCCTCGTCATAGTTGAGCAGGCAGAACACGTTCTCGCGGCCTTTGCGCACGACCACCTTGCGCGACTTCACCTTGAGATCGGGATAGGCGCGGTCGAGCTCGCGATCGAGCTGGCGCTGCAGGTTGCGGGTGTAGGTGCTGATCCACACCGAACCGCGGTTCTTCTGCGCCCAGACGGTCGCCGGCGCGATGTAGCCGAGCGTCTTGCCGACCCCGGTGCCGGCCTCGGCGAGCACCACGCGCGGCTCGCCGGCGCGGTCCCTCGGCTGGAAGGCCGCCGCCGCGTGCGACGCGTACTGCACCTGCTGCGGCCGCCGCTCGCTCCCGGGTCCGAGCAGTCGCACCAATCGGGCGCGGGCCTCGACCGCCTCCACCGGCCACGACTCGGGTGGGGGTTCGGGAGCCGCCTCCTCCCACTCGCGCAGCCGGGTCCACACCTCGAGTCCCCTGGCGACCTGGCGTGACGGCAGCGTATCGCCACCGCCGAGCGCGGTCAGCACCGCCGGCCCCCACGGCCAGCCGCCGCGCGCCATCGTCCAGGCGACGACGAGGCCATCGTCCCCGGGCGACGCCGTCAGTTCGGCAAGCAGTGCCCGCGCTGCCGCAAACAGCGCAGCCGCCTCCTGCTCCGGCGTCTCCGGAACGGGAAGCAGCAACGCCTGTGCGAGGCCCTCGATGGTTGGCAAACAGAAGCGTGCCGGACGGACGAAGGCGAACAGCTCGAGAAGATCGTGGCATGGGAATCGGAGCATCCCCAGGCGTCGCGCGACCGCCTTGCCGTGACAGAGGATCGGCACCTCGCCGGCACCGAGCCGCCGCGCCGCCTCCGACAGATCGACCGTCTCCACCTCGCCCGCCGGCGTCAGCCACACCGCGCCGCGCACCCCGGCGACCACGGCGGGTGCCTCGGGCAGCCGCGTGCGCGCGGCGGAGAACGCAGGGCTACTCATGGCACCAGTATACCCGCGTGATCACTGTCCCGACCACGTGCGGCCGAAAAAGGAGGTTGCGAACGCCCCTATCCGGTCCCGGCGGTGCGGCCGCAGAAATCGGCGATGGCGTCGAAGTAGGCCTTGTGGCCGACCATCATCAGGTCGTTGTGGCCCGCGCCGGGGACGGTGACCAGACGCTTATCGACGGCGGGCGAGCCTTCGTAGAGGGCGATGCCGTCGCCGACCGGGATGATGAAGTCCCGCTCGCCGTGGATGATCAGGGTCGGCAGCGTCGCCCGCGAGATCTTGTCGAGATTGCCGAAGCCGTCACGCTCCTCGTCGGCATCCGGAAGCTGCAGGAAGCCGATCCGCTCGATCAGCGGCAGGGTGTGGGCGAAGCCGCTCTCGATGATCAGCCCGGCGACGGCGTCGCCGGCGCGATCGACGATCTCCAGCGCTGCCGCGCTGCCGAGCGAGCGACCCATGACATAGAGCGGGCCGGCCTCGATCTGGCGGCTGGCCGTGATTTCCGGCACCCTCGCGAAACTGGTCACGGCGTCGCCGATCAGCGCGCTGGCCGAGGGGCGACCGTCGCTGCTGCCGTACCCGCGATAGTCGACGACAAACAGGGTGAGGCCGAGGCGGGTGTAAAAGGGGGCGATGGTGTCGTAGTCGGAAGCGATCTCGCCGTTGCCATGGAAGTAGACGACAACGGGGGAACCCGGTGCGGCGGCGAAGATCTTGCCACCGACACAAAGGCTGCCTTCGACCGGAATCCGGACGCTATGCACACCCGCCGCGATACGCGGCAGGCCGACATCCCGGCGAGGATAGAACAGAACGCCCTGCACTTCCGGCCGGTCGAGCACCTCGTAGCTGCGTTCGGTCATCATTCCTCCCCCGCGTCGCCTTCAACTCGGGCCCGACGCGTCGCATCGCGTGGCCATGGTCCGACGCGACCGCAGCCGAATCCTTAATCCCCCCCCTTGCGGAAATCATCTCAAAACTGTGATCGGACCCGAATCGGCGCGCGGACGGTCATCCGTCGGCGGACCGCCGAACGAAGGTGGGCGAGGGACGCGGGGGCGAAGCGCAGCGCGCCGGCCTACAGGCGCAATCCGGCGGGTCCGGTCACCAGAACGCGAACCAGTTCCGCCTGCCGATCGGTGCCGGTCTTGGCGAATACCTGCTTGAGATGCTTGCGCACCGTCTCGTAGGCGACACCGAGATTCTCGGCGACCTCGTCGAGCCGCTGGCCCGTCGCCAGCAGCGCCACCACCCGTGCCTCCGCGCGGCTCAATCCATAGATCTGGGAGAGCCGCGCCGGATCGATCTCGGCGGGTTGATCCGGATCGCCGACGTAGACGATCGCCGCCGGACTGCCTCCGCTCCGGCCACCGTCGCCCTCGCCGATCGGGACGACAACGACGGAGATCGGCCTCAGGCGGCCCCCCCGCGCGATGGTGAACGCAGGAACCTCCGGCACCCGATTCCGGCGCCCGCCGCCCTTTCCCCGTTCACCGACGAGCAGATCGCGGAAACGCAGCCGGCGCCAGCCCCAGTCCACCGCGAGGCCGTCCTCGCCGATGGTCAGAACATCGCCGCTGTCGACGATCCTCCGTGCCCCCTTGTTGGCACCGAGAACACCGCCGCTCTCGTTCAGGATCAAGACGCCGACCGGCATTGCATCCAGCGCCTCGATCGCGATCCGCTGAACGTCCTGGGCCCTGCGGAAAGCCTGCCCAGCCTCGAAGCCGCGCCGCAGCTTCGGCATCAGTAGCCGCAGCAAGGTGATTTCCTTGTCCCCGAATGCGCCGTCGCCCTCGGCACGGGCGAACACGAGCACCGTGACGACACTGCCGCGACGGTCGAGAATCCCGAACAGATGGTGCAGGAGGTTCTGTGGCACCAGCCATTCCCGATAGAAGTCGGTCGCCATCAGTTGCGTGTCGGAGACGATCTGCTGGCCCGTCCACACCGCGCCCGGCGAGCGGAAGTGCTCTTCGCTCTGCAGCCAGACGTTGCGACGGGCATAGCGTGTCTCATAAGAAGCGAGGTAGTCGGGATCGATGACGGCCCAGTGCATCAAACGGCCGGCGCCCGTTTCGTAGTCGTGAACGGCGATCGCCGCGGTTCTTGCTCCGCAAGCGTCCGCCAATCGACGCAGAGTCTGCGGCCACATCCGCCGGTCCATACTGGCGTCATAGAAGCCGGACACGATGCCGAGCAATAACATATCCATTTCTGTGCCGTCCAATGTCCTACCCGATCGGGTATTTTTATTTAAATTTCTCGTAAAATTTTTTACCACAAGCGGGGGTTGTAACACAACCATAAAATGATCTCTCGTCTTAAAAACAACCTTAAGGGGATGACGTTGCCATAGGCGGCGGCCGCCGGTGCCCTCCCTGGCATCGCAGGCAGAGAGCGGCATCACATCCCGTTTCGCGACCGGGCCGCACGACCGTCGCGTCGGCGGCCGTTCCCTGGTAGGGTCTGAATGCAATGAGCACCTGTTCCGGGCCGTGCCGTCGCCTCGTGCTCGCCGCAGGCTTGGCCGTAATGGCGGCGACGGCCTGCGCGTACCGGGACGGCGCCGACGACCCGCTGTCGCGGAAGTTGAACTGGTTCAGCTATCTCAATGGTGACGATATCCGGGCACAGTGCGGCCCCGGGATGCCGGCACGCTATCGCCTCGTCTACAACGGCGTCTACTTCGCCCCCGGCAACGAACAGGTCAGGACCTACGACGTCTGGGCGGCGGGTCCGGCCGCGGAACACCGGGTGGTGGTTCGGGTGATCGGTCCTCTCCGGCTCGACGCCGTCGTCATCGACGATCCGATCGGAACCCTGTTCCGCGATCCCCGCGACCTGCTGGCGCCCGGTCGCGGCACCATCCGGCAGATCACCGTCGACGACGACGACCTCACCGCCCTCGACCGGTCGCTGGCCGAAAGCGGCTTCTTCGCCCCGGCGCCTCGCGGCCTTCGCCTTCGCTCCGAGGACTTCTTCTGGCTCGGCGCCGTATGTGTCGACGGCCGCTTTGTCTTCAACGCGTTCAGGTGGCCGTCCGCCGCCTTCGACGGGTTGACGTTTCCGGCGCTCCTGCTCGCCTGGGATCCGACCGGGATTCCCATCAATCCGCCGAAGCGGCTGACGGCGTTCGACGTCTACGGCTCGGCGACACCGGATCCCGGCGCCATGCAGAGTTTCTCGCTGACGGTCGGCGACAACGGCCTCGTCGGCGTCCACACCCTGTTCTAGCCGACCGGCACCGCTTCACGGGCGATGTCCAGCATCCGTACCAGGACACTCGCCTCCTGGGCTCCCGAGACGACGAACGTCCGGCCGAACACGAACGACGGCACGCCGTTGATCCCGAGCCGGTGGGCGCGGGCATTCTCGGAATAGATCACTCCGAGCTCCGCATCGCTGCGCAGGTAGGGAGCCAACGCCTCCACGTCCAACCCCAGCGCCGCGCCGATGTCGATCAGAACCCTGATGTCGCCGATGTCGCGGCCGGAGACGAAGTGATGGAAGAACAGGGCCTCGACCGTGGCGTCCGACTTGCTCGAGGCGCCGGCGAAGCGGACCAGACGGTGGGCGTTGATGGTGTTGGGCGTCCGCCTGATCCGGTCGAAGGCAAAGTCGATCTCCACCGACTGTCCGACGTCGGCGATCGCACCGAAGATACGGGCGATCCTCGCCTCGCTGCCGAACTTGCGAAGCAGGTAGCTGCTGCGGTCGATGCCGTCCGCCGGCAGGTTGGGGTTGAGCAGAAACGGCCACCACCGCAGCGCCGTCGTGATCCCGGGACGAGCCTGCAGCGCAAGCTCGAGCCGGCGTTTGCCGATATAGCACCACGGGCAGCCGGGATCGAAGATGACCTCGACGAGCACCTTGCCGGTCAGTTTTCCTCCGTCACCTTGTGGCATGATCGGCTCGCCCCGCTCCGCCTCGACGCGAACCCAGTCTATCACAAGGGGAGACCGGCCGCTCAGTCTCCGCCCTGCCCTCCCGCGATCCCCGCCTGGTTCCACCACGCCAAGGACCGTTCACGCCTTTATGAGGGATGCCGCTCCGGCGGAGGACAACCTGAGGTCGCAGCGGGGCTTGAAATCCGCATTCCGATCAGCGACATTAGGGGCGTCGGCAGGTGGTGTGCGATCATGGAGATCAGGCAGGGCAAGTTTCAGATCGGACAGATCGTCCGCCACCGGTTCTACCCGTTCCGGGGCGTGATTTTCGACGTCGATCCGGTGTTCGCCAACACCGAGGAATGGTGGCAGTCGATCCCCGAACAGGTGCGGCCGCGCAAGGACCAGCCCTTCTACCACCTGCTCGCCGAAAACGCGGAGACCACCTACATCGCCTACGTCTCCGAGCAGAACCTGCTTCCCGACGAGAGCGGACGGCCGATCTCCCACCCGCAGGTGCCGGAGCTGTTCTCCGACCTCCGCGGCGGCCGATACATCGCCCGGCGCGATCTGCCCCACTGATCGGTCCGGGGGCCGGCGAACCCACCCCCGGTGGCCGCCGCCCTCCGGTCGACCGCCGGCTCGACCAGACCATTTCGCGCTCGCCGCTCCGCCCCATTTAGGGTAGGGTTGATACCGGTAATGAGCGGGCGGCGCCGTTCCCGCCGCGCCGTCTCCCGATCGTTGTGATCGCATACGAACTTCTGGGGAGCGAACGTCATGAAATTCGCGATGCTCGCCATCTCGGTCGGCATTGCGTGTGTCGTCGGCCTGCCGGGTTGTGTGCTGAGCGCCGAGGCGCTGCCGACCGCCGTCACCACCGAGCGCGAAATGGTGGTCACCGCCAACCCGCTGGCGACCGACGCCGGGGTCCAGATCCTCAGGAACGGCGGCACCGCCGCGGACGCGATGATCGCGGTCCAGACGGTCCTCGGACTGGTCGAGCCGCAGTCGAGCGGCCTCGGCGGTGGCGCCTTCATCGTCTATTACGACGCCAAGTCCGGCGAGACGACGACCATCGACGCCCGCGAAACGGTGCCCGCCGCCGCCACAGAAGACCGCTTCGGCTCGTTGACGTTCACCAACGCTTGGCAGAGCGGCCTGTCGGTCGGCGTGCCGGGCGTGCCGCGGATGTTCGAGTACATGCATCAACGCTACGGACGTCTGCCGTGGCAACGCCTGTTCGTGCCGGCCATCACGCTGGCCCAGGCGGGGTTCGATCTGACCGAGCGCACCAGTTCGCAGGCGGCCGGGCTGCTGGCGCGCAATTCCTCCTGCGAGGACGGCGAGCGCCTGTTCTTCCGCGATCCCGCGGCCTTCGCATACTTCGTCGATGCGGAGACCTGTACCGCCAAGCCCGCCGGCACGCGGATCCGCAACAAGCCCTACGCGGACACCCTGAAGACCCTTTCACGGCTAGGCGCGGACGCCTTCTACGGCGGTGCGATCGCGAGCGACATCGCCACCGCGGTGCGGGGCGACCTCAACATCCCGGGCGACATGTCGGTCGACGACCTCGCCAACTACCGGATCGTCGAACGCGCGCCTGTGTGCGTCGCGTACCGCGGCCGCCGTGTCTGCGGCATGGGCCCGCCCTCGTCGGGCGGCATCGCGGTCGGCCAGATCCTCGGCGTCATCGAGAGCCGCCCGGACCTGATGGGCCCCGAACCGCTCGCCGTCGACACCGTCCACCTGTTCACTCAGGCCGGCCGGCTCGCCTTCGCGGACCGCAACAAGTTCGTCGCCGACAGCGATTTCGTGACCGTGCCCGTCGACGGACTGCTGGACAGCGACTACCTCGCCTCGCGCGCGTCGGTCCTCACGACGGACGATCTCGGGACGGCCGCCCCCGGCGACCCGCCCGGCGTTTTCGACCCGACGGCGCCGGACAGCGCCCTCGGTCCGGGCGGCACCAGCCACGTCTCGATCGTCGACCGCTACGGCAACGCCCTATCGATGACCTCCAGCATCGAAAGTTCGTTCGGCAACGGCGTGATGGTGCGCGGCTTTCTCCTCAACAACGAACTGACCGATTTCTCGTTCGCGGCCATCGATGCCCAGGGGACACCGATCGCCAATCGTGTCCAGGCCAACAAGCGGCCGCGCAGTTCGATGTCGCCGACCATCGTCTTCGACGCCGACGGCCGGGTCGAACTGGTGACCGGCTCGCCCGGCGGCGCCCGAATCATCGGCTACACGGCACAGTCGATCGTCAACGTCATCGACTTCGGCCTCGATCCGCAGGAGGCGATCAACGTTCCCCACTTCATGAACCTCAACGGGCCGACCGACCTCGAACCGCCGGTCCCCGGCGTCACCCTGGATTACGACGTCGACGCGTTGGCCGAGGCGTTGCGGGCGCGCGAGCACACCGTCCGCGTCCTCGCCCAGGGCAGCGGCCTGTCGGTCATCCAGGTGGTCAGGTCGAACGATTCGGAGGGCAGACCACCGGTGCGTGGCGACACCGTCCTCGTCGGCGGTGCCGATCCGCGGCGAGACGGGACGGTCGGCGGTCGCTGACGACGGAAAGCGCGGCGGCGGGACGGTTGGGCGGTCACCACCACAGGATCGCCTCGACGATATTCGAGTGGTCGTCGGTCCAGACCGCCCCGCCGTCGTCTCCCGGCAGCGGCCACCAGCGCGCTCCGAGGCGCAGGCGGTCCAGCGTTTCCGCGCGGCGGGCGAGGACGACCCAGTCCGAGGCAGTGCTCGCGAACCCGCCCCGTTGCGGGGTGTTGTTGGCGAGTCGGGCCACGAGCCCGAGATCCGCGGCGAGCCGACCGACAACCGGCGCCAGGTCGACATGCCGGTTCGAGATGTGCAGGACCAGAACGCCTTGCCCATCCAGCCGGGCGAGATATACCGCGAAGGCGTCCCGGGTCAGCAAGTGGATCGGGATGGCGTCGGAGGTGAAGGCGTCGACGATCAGCAGATCGAACCGCTCGGCGGCGTCGCGCGCGAGGCCGAGCCGCCCGTCGGCGACGGTGACCGGACTGGCGGGCGCGCAGTCCGCCAGGAACCGGAACAGCCCCGATCCGGCGGCGATCCACACCACCAGGGGATCGATCTCGTAGAACCGCCAGTGCTCGCCAGGCTCGCGGTAGCAGGCGAGGCTGCCGACGCCGAGGCCGACGACGCCGACATGATCGAGGCCGGCCGTCGCCCGACGGCGGGCGATGATCTCGGCCACCGGGCTGTCCGCGGCGTAGTAGGTCGCCGGCCGTCGGCCTCTCGCGGGATCGGTCCACTGCGCGCCATGAACGGTGGTGCCGTGATAGAGCAGGCGCAGGCCGTCCGTCGTGTCACCGACGCGGTAGGCTCCGAAGAAACTGCGCCCCCGCCACACAACGTCCGCCTGTCGGGTGTCGAGCAGAGCCCCCACCAGGAGAGCGGCGATACAGAGAGCGAAGCCGGCCGGCCGACTGCGCGACGCCAAGGCGATGGCGACGGCCGGCGTCGACACCGCCAGCACGATGAGCTTCCGAACCGCCGCGTCGTCCGCTGCGGAGACCAGCGCATCGAACCCGAGAACAATGGCAACGATGACGGCGGCGCCGACCGCGTCCCGCGGCCGAAACGCCCGGCCGCCCGCCGGCAGGAGCAGACAGGCGACCGCGAGTGCCAACGGATACTCGTAGACACCGGTGAACACGATCGGCGCCAGCAAGGCCGTGGTGATCCCGCCCAGCATGCCGCCGAATGCGATGAACAGATAGAACTGCGCCAGCCGGCCGGCGGCGGGCCGGTCGCGGTACAGCGCACCGTGGCCCAGCAGGCACAGACAGAAGAACACCACCCCGTGCAGCGCCAACCGGACCCCGGTCGGCAACGCCATGCCCAGGCGCGCCTCGATCATCATGGTCGCCGCCAGAATGACGACCGCCAACGGCGCGAGTCGGATCAGGCGACCGTGATCGAACAGCGGGCGCCGGGTGAAGACGGCGATGAAGCTGAACAGGTAGAGGCTCAGCGGCATCACCCACAGCAGCGGTGCCGCTGCGATGTCCGTGGTGACGTGCGAGGTAACGCCGATCAGCAGCGATGACGGCACGGCCGCGTAGGCGACCCAGCGCAGCCATCGCCACCCGATCGCGCCCGTGGGGTCGGCGGAGCCGGCGCTGACGGACCGCCGGCCGTCGGCGCGTGTGGACAGCAGTCCGCATATCCCGATCAAGGCTGCGACAGCGACGTAGGTTCCCGACCACGCCCAGGTCTGTTGCTCGTTGCCGAGCAGGCGCTCGAAGGCGAACGGAAAGGCCAGCAAAGCCCCGACACTGCCGAGGTTGCTCGCACCGTAGAGGAAGTAGGGATCTGGGGCGTGCGGGTGGCGGGTGCGCGCAAACCAGCACTGGAGCAGCGGTGCGGTCGCCGCGACCGCCAGGAACGGCATTGCAACTGACGCGGTCAGCGTCATCAGCAACCACCCGACCGGTGTCGATTGGCCACCCGGTTCGACGGCGGAGGAGACGGCGATCGGCAGGAACCCGGCGCCCGCGAGCAGAACCCCGCCATGCACGAGCAGTTGGCGGGGCGGCGTCAGCCAGCGCACCAGGGCATAGGCATAGGCGTACCCCGCTGCCAGGGCCGTCTGAAAGAAGACCATGCAGGTGTTCCAGACTGCCGGCGAGCCTCCGAGCAGAGGTGTCGCCATCTTGGCGACCAGCGGCTGGATCCAGAACAGCAGCAGCGCGCCGCCGAACAGCGTCAGCGCGAACAGGGTGAGCACCGCCGCGGAGGTGGTGGCGCGCCCCGAGACCGCCTGCGGCTCACGCCGGTCCACGACGGCCTCTGCCGTTCCGGGTCTGCGAACGGTCGACGGGTGCAAGCGCCGACGGCCCCCGTGCACAATCGGATCGGATCGAACCCGAACAGGCCATCACTGGACCTCCGCCGCCGCTAACAGGGACGTGAATTCCCAAGACCGGCGACGCCCCTTATATCTCAGTCGTGTCGGCAGTCATGGTCGGCGCCTTCGCCGACGGCAACGGAAACGAGATCCATGAGGACCACGAGACGGAAACTCCTCGCCGGCGGACTGGCCGGTATCGCGGGCGGCGCCCTGGCGCGGGCGTTCGGCGGCCCGTCGCCGGCCGCGGCGGCGGGCGGAACGTTCGAGTTCTCTCTCAGTGACGCGGAATGGCGCCAACGGCTGACGCCGGCCCAGTTCCGGGTGCTGCGCGAGCATGGCACCGAGCGGGCAGGCACCAGCCCCCTCGACAAGGAGTCCCACGCCGGCACCTACCATTGCGCCGGCTGCGAACAGGCGCTGTTCTCGTCGGCGACCAAGTTCGACAGCCGCACCGGCTGGCCGAGCTTCTGGGCCCCGATCGAGGGCGCGATCGGCACCTCCGAGGACCGCAGCCTGTGGATGGTCCGCACCGAGGTCCACTGCGGTCGCTGCGGCGGCCACCTCGGTCACGTCTTCGACGACGGCCCGCCGCCGACCGGGCTGCGCTACTGCATCAACGGCGTCGCGCTCAGCTTCGTGCCGGCCTGAAGGCGGAGAAGGCCATGAGCGCCCGCCGCGTTGTCGCCGCCGTGATCCTCGCCGGATCGCTCGTGGCCGGATCGCTCGTGGCCGGATCGCTCGGGGCCGGATCGCTCGGGGCCGGATCGCCGTCGGCCGACGACACGCCGCCCTCGGGCGAACTGGCGACGGCGATCTTCGCCGGCGGCTGCTTCTGGTGCATGGAACAGCCGTTCGACGTTCTCGACGGCGTCGTGTCGACCACCTCGGGCTACATCGGCGGACACGTGACGGAGCCGACTTACCAGCAGGTGTCGGCCGGTCGGACCGGCCACACCGAAGCGGTGCGCATCGTCTACGACCCGGCGAAGATCGGCTATCAGGCGCTGCTCGAGGTGTTCTGGCGCAACGTCGATCCGCTGGATGCCGGCGGCCAGTTCTGCGACCGCGGCAGTCAGTACCGGACCGGCATCTTCGCGACCACCGACGAGCAGCTTCGCCTCGCCGAGACGTCGAAGGCGGCGCTCGAGGCCTCCGGCCGCCTGCCCGGGCCGGTCGTCACCGAGATCGTGACAGCGCCGACGTTCTACGCGGCCGAGGACTACCACCAGGACTATTATCTGACCAGTTCCGCCCGCTACAAGGTCTACCGCTTCGCCTGCGGCCGCGACCGTCGGCTCGACCAGCTGTGGGGAAGCGATCGCGCCGGCTGACGGTCAAGACGCTCTCGCCGTTCGCTCGCGCCATCGCGCGAACGCGGCGCCGTCGTCGACGTCCTCGAGCTGTTCGAGCATCGCCACGTCGAGCGCGCCCATGTTGGCCAGAGTGTCGCCGAGAGCGTGCTCCGTCGACCAGCGGACGCCGTCGAAGATCGCCGGCAGCCGCGGCCGGCGGCGCAGGCCGACCAGCCAGTAGCCGCCGTCGGCGGCAGGACCGAACACCGCGTCATGGCGTCCCAGCGCGCGGAAGGCACGGGCGATGGGGTCGGGGCCGATGGCGGGAACGTCGGTCCCGACGATCACCGCCGGCCCCGGCGGCAGGTCGCGCATCACGGTCGCCATCCGCCGCCCGAGATCGCCGCGGCCCTGCCCGATTCGCCGCCAGCCGCGCGGCCACAGCGCCTCGACCTCGACCGCGCTGTCCGGCGTGATCGCGAGCCAGCACCGCCAGCGGCGGTCGGCTTCCAGCCTGGTCAGCACGGCGCGCAGGACCCGCCGGTAGAACGTCCACGCACCGACGACCCCGATGTCGCTCGCGAGGCGGGTCTTCACCCGTCCGAGGCGCGGCGCCTTGACGAAGGCGACGAGGTGGTTGTCGGGACTCACCGGCGGACCGGTGTCGGTTGGTCCTGCACCGCCGGCGCTGCCGTCGGCGGGATCAGTCGTAGATGCTGTCGATGGTGCGTGGTGACACCCCGACGCTGTAGAGACCGAGACACACCAGGTTGCGCAGCGGCCGCCGCAAATAGCCGTCGCGCCTGTAGCGCTCGGCCGAGGTCAGCGCCACGACGTCGATCGACGTCAGGCGGCGGCGGCCGATGCGGCGCACGAGGTCGACGTCCTCCATCAGCGGGATCCGCTTGAACCCTCCCACATCCTCGTAGAAGTGGCGGCCGATCAGCAGCCCCTGATCGCCATAGGGGAGCCCGAGCAGTCGGCTGCGGATGGCGACCATGGCTTCGATGACACGTGCCGCCACGGCCCGGTCGTCGAAGGCGAGCCGGAAGTAGCCTGCGCGTCGCTCCTCCCGACCGACATTGGCGATGAACGTGCCGACGGCGGGCGCCCAGCCCTCTCCCAGCCGGGTGTCGGCATGGAGAAACAGGAACCAGTCACCGGAGGCGGCGATGGCGCCCTCGGCGAGTTGCCAGCCGCGACCACGGCGGGTTTCGAGAAAGATGGCGCCGCCTCGCGTCGCGATCCGCCGGGTGTCGTCGATCGAGCCGCCGTCGGCGACGATCACCTCGCGGGGAAGCGCTCCGCGATCGGCGGCGACGGCGGCCAGCGTCGCACCCAGGGTGGCACTGGAATTGAGGGTCGGGATGATGACACTCAGCACGAGCCGACATCCATCAGTTTTAACGGTTCCATTCTACGCTCATCGCGCCTCGGCGGAAAGGCAGACCCCGGAACATTCCTGCTCCCTGTTGCCGGAAAGCCACGGCAGCTCCTCGGAGCGCACCGTCCCGACCCGCCGGTTCGCCCGCGAGTCCACCGGGTCTGTCCAGGCGCCGCCGCAAAAAGTTCTTTATTTGTTCCATCTCCGCGGCTACCCTGTCGCCATGTCTTCGGTCAGCTCGGGAACCGCGGTCAAAGGCAGAGGGGCGGTGAGCAATCCCGCCGGCCGGTTCGAAGCGCTGACCCGCGAACCGGTCGCCGACGGCTGGGAGGGCGCCGGCGACGATGGTCCGGCTCCGCTGCCGACCGTGGTCGTCGACGAGCCGATTCGGTCGGTGATGGCTCGCAACACCTCGCCGGACATCTCGTTCGACCGCTCGATCAATCCCTATCGGGGGTGTGAGCACGGCTGCATCTACTGCTACGCCCGTCCGAGCCACGCCTACCTGGGGCTGTCGCCGGGGCTCGACTTCGAAACCCGGCTGTTCGCCAAGGCGGGGGCGGCGGCGGTGCTGGAGAGGGAGCTGCGCAAGCCGGGCTACCGACCGCGGCCGGTGATGCTCGGCGCCAACACCGATCCCTACCAGCCGATCGAGCGCACCCGAAGGATCACCCGCGCGATCCTGGACGTGCTGGCGGCGTTCCATCATCCGGTCATGATCACCACCAAGTCGGCACTGATCGTCCGCGACCTCGACATCCTGGCGCCAATGGCCGCGCGCCGGCTGGTCTCGGTGGCCGTTTCGCTGACCACCCTGGACCGCACGCTGGCGCGAACCATGGAACCGCGCGCCGCCACGCCGCGGCGACGGCTGGAGACGATCCGCGCCCTCGCCGGCGCCGGGGTTCCGACCATGGTGCTGGTGGCGCCGGTGATCCCGGCGCTCACCGACCACGAGATCGAGACGATCCTCGCCGCCGCCGCGGGCGCCGGGGCGGGTGCCGCCGACTACGTTCTCCTGCGCCTGCCGCTGGAGCTGAAGCAGCTGTTCGCCGAATGGCTGCGGGCTCACCACCCGCGCAAGGCCGGGCGCGTCCTCGGTCAACTCCGGGAGATCCGGGACGGTCATCTCTATGCTTCGGAGTTCGGGACCCGGATGACGGGCACCGGCGTCCTCGCCGATCTGCTTGGCCAGCGTTTCCGCGCCGCCTGCCGCCGCCTCGGTCTCGAGACCGGTCCGTCCGCGCCGACGCGGCTCGACGGCTCTCTGTTCCGGCCGCCGCCGGCGGGCGGGCAGCTGTCGCTGTTCTGATCGCCGGACGGCGGCGCCCTATTCCCTTCCGGGGCGATCTCTGCCAGTAATTGGTCCCCGGTCCGGCAACCGACGGAAAAGGTGGCGATGCCCGCGGCGAATGCGGCGATCCTCTATCATCCCGAGGGCTTCGACACCTCACAGCCCAAGCTGATGGGCCGTCAGGCCGCGGGAGAGGGGTTCCTGCAGGCGTTCGCCCGCCACGTCGACGCCGACACCTTGTTCTGCTGTGCGGCGACGGCGGCCCACTTCACCGACTTCCAGAACCGGCTCGGCCCGTGGCTGGCCGATCGGACCACCGCCTGGATCCCGCGTGGCGCCATCGCCCGTCTGGCCGAGCCCGGTTGCCTGATGTGTCCGGGCCCCGGCCTTTCCGAGTTCGCCTGGGGGCGCCGCCACCTCGACCAGCGGGCGTTCAGCCTGTGTGGCATCACCCATACCACCGCCTCGGCGGCGGCCATGGACGACATCGGCCAGCTCTTGGTGGCGCCGATCCAGTCCTGGGACGCGTTGATCTGCACCTCGCAGTGCGTCCGCGACACGGTCCGACAGGTGCTGGGCGACTGGGGCGACTACCTCGCGGAGCGGATCGGCGCCCGGCCGCGGGCGGGCGTCCAGTTGCCGATCATTCCGCTCGGGGTCGACTGCGATCGCTTCGCCGGGACCCCGGAAACCGCCGCCGCCCGCGTCGACATCCGCATGCGCAACGGCATTGCCGAGGACGACGTGGTGGTGCTGTTCGTCGGACGGCTGAGCTACCATGCCAAGGCCAACCCGCTGCCGCTCTATCTCGCCCTGGAGGCGGCGGCGACGCGCTCGGGAAAGCGGCTGCACCTGATCCTGGCCGGATGGTTCGCCAACGAGCACATCGAGCGAGCGTTCGTCGACGGGGCCCAGGCGTTGTGTCCCTCCGTCAACCTGATCTGCCTCGACGGTCGCGATCCGAACGTCCGCCACTTCGTCTGGTTCGCCGCCGACCTGTTCGCGTCGCTCAGCGACAACATCCAGGAGACGTTCGGCCTGACCCCGGTGGAGGCGATGGCCGCCGGGCTGCCGGTGGTCGCCACCGACTGGAACGGTTATCGCGACACCGTCCGCGACGGCATCGACGGCTTCATGATCCCGACCCGGATGCCGCCGCCCGGGTTCGGCGAGCACTATGCGTTTCGCCATTTCCTCAAGACCGACAGCTACGACCGCTACGTCGGCTATACCAGCCAGTGCGTGGCGGTCGACGTCGAGGCGACCGCGGCGGCGATCACCCGTTTGGCGACCGATCCCGCGCTGCGCCGGCAGCAAGGCGCGGCGGGGCGCGAGCGGGCCCGGCAGATCTTCGACTGGCGGGGGGTGATCGCCGCGTACCAGGACCTGTGGGGGGAGCTCGCCCTCCGCCGCCGCCGCGACGCGGAGACCGGCAGCCGTGTCGGCGACGCACCGGCTCACCCGCTGCGCGCCGATCCGTTCCGGATCTTCGCCAGCTATCCGACCGAGAGCATCCGGCCCGATCGGCTCGTCGTCCTGGCGCCCGGCCGGTCCGCGGCGGACTTCCCGAGGCTCAGCGCCCTCGACCTCGCCAACCTCGGCCGGTCGCTGCTGGCCGCCGATGCCGATTGCCACGCGATCCTCGGCCACCTCGGCACCCACGGCGAGACACCCGTGCGGGCGCTGCTGATGCTGTTCCCGGCCCCCGATCGCCGCAACATCCTGCGCACCGTCGCCTGGCTCGCGAAGCTCGATCTGATCCGCTTCGCCGGACCATCGGCCGGCGACACGACGCCGTGACCGCGATCGAGAGCGACTCGGTCCGCCGCGTGCGGGCGGCGCTGGCGGCGGCGGGGTCGCCGGCGCAGGTGATCGCGCTCGCCGCCACCGCCCGCAGCGCCGAGGATGCCGCCCGTGCGATCGGCAGCGAGCTCGGGGCAATCGTCAAGTCGCTGCTGTTCCTGGTCGACGGACGTCCGGTGATGGCGCTGGTCTCCGGCGACCGGCGGTGCCGGGAACAGGCGCTGCCGGCAGCGCTCGGCCATGCCGGGGCCGGCACCGTCCGGCGGGCCGACGCCGCCGCGGTGCGCGCCGCCACCGGCTTCGCGATCGGCGGGGTGGCGCCGGTGGGTCTCGCCTCGCCGATCCCGGTGCTGATCGACGCCGACCTCGCCCGTTTCGCGACCGTCTACGCCGCCGCCGGCCATCCCCACTGCGTCTTCGCCACCACCGTCGACGAACTGGTGCGGCTCACCGGCGGCACGCTCTCGGCGGCGATCGCCGAGGCGCCTTGATTGACAGCGCCGCGCCGGGTCTTATAGAAGCGGTTGCGACGAGACGACCTGCCGGCGGCGTCCGCTGCCGCATGCGGATGGGTGGCCGAGTGGTCGAAGGCGCTCCCCTGCTAAGGGAGTATGGGTCAAAAGCCCATCGAGGGTTCGAATCCCTCCCCATCCGCCACTTGCCCTCGCGAAAGCGTTCTCCCGATCCGGCTGCGGCCGGATTTTTCCGTTATTGTCGAGGGTTATGCGGGCGGGGCTGTTAACCGGGCCCTGTGTCAGGAGGGACGAACGCGGTCTCTCTGGGCTGATATTCTCCGGACCTGTTAACCGCGCTTCGGCGGTTCATCCTTTTAAGAATCTGATTTATAATGACTTTTTCAGGTTGCGCAGTTGAGAAGTTTGCACAATCCACGTCCTGCAATCGAGACCGGTAGCGAAAGTGCGACTTCAAGGACCGGGGAGAGACCTTTTCTCAAGCGGGTGACTCAAAATGCATCACTCTGTTGAAGGATGCGGAAGTTCGCTGTATCGATTGATTAGTAGATCAGGAGAGGTGATGAGTAAGCGCGTTAAGAAGACCACTAGGCTGACTGTCAGCCTTGATCCTGAGGATCATGCTGCCCTCGCCGCCCTCGCTGCGAAGAGTGATGTGTCGCTCTCCTGGGTCGTGCGCCAGGCAATCCACCGGTTCATTCAGCAGCATCAGGCCCATCCCGAGCTCCCGCTCGCTCTGCCCGACGAGCCACCGTCGCCATTCCGAAAATACTATCGCTAACAGAGTGAGCCAAAAACTCACCGCCATTCCCATGTGAGGCAGTCTAACTTAATGACAAAGAACAGAAATTTCCCGTCTTACGGCAATTGTCCGGCCAAAGCTGGTCTCGATGATCTGTTCCGCCTCTTAAGCCCGGACCTCTTCGATACCGACTAAAGGCTTATCCCCTTGCATACGGGGGCGCAAAATATGGTGACGGGGCGGGCCGG
>JBHJOP010000124.1:0-4993 GCA_050329575.1 Rhodospirillales bacterium
CGACCGGCTCGAACCGATGGCATCGACCCTCGTCGCACCGCCGGCTCGAGAGGCAATCCGGCTCGACGCAGGATCCGATCGACGGGTGACGCCGAAGGGCGATCGCTCAGGCGGACAGCTTGGCGAAGGCGTCGATGACCTCGGGGGGCGCCTGCACGAGCTCGATCAGGACGCCCTCGCCGCTGATCGGGTGCTCGTCGTTGCCCTTCGGATGCAGGAAGGTGATGTCGAAGCCCGCCGCTCCCTTGCGGATCCCGCCGGGGGCGAACCGCACGCCGTTGGCGCTGAGCCATTCCACCGCGGCCGGAAGGTCGTCGATCCAGAGGCCGATGTGGTTGAGCGGCGTGTTGTGGACCGCAGGTTTCTTCTCCGGATCCACCGGCTGCATCAGGTCGACTTCGACTTTCAAGGGGCCGGAGCCGATCGCCGCGATGTCCTCGTCGACGTTCTCGCGCTCGCTCCTGAAATTGCCGGTGATCGTCAACCCGAGCGAGTCCACCCACAACTTCTTCATCTTTTCTTTGTCGGGACCACCGATGGCGACCTGTTGGATGCCGAGGACTTTGAAAGGTCTTTTGCTCATGCCACTCCCCTTTGAGGACCTGTCCGAATTACGCGAGCGGCGAAGTATGCCACGGGCCGCCGGGGTTGTGAAGACGGTCGATTCCGGATAGCAGAGGGCAGGTGCCAGCCACAACAGGAAGCCGGGATCGGCCAGCCGGAGCTCTCGCTTACCGGCCGGACGCCACGCCCCAGAGCCGGAAGTTCCTGTCGCGGCACCCGGAGCGCGACCGGGACGCGGCGGTCCCCGGCTGTACCGGGAACGTCACCAATTTTGCCGCGCCCTCACTTGCCTTCTCGGCGGGGCGTTCCGACGGCTCCGAGGGCATCTCCGTCGCCAGCGTCGGTCCCGTTCCGGCGGCGTTGCCGTTGTTCGGCGTCGCCGGCTGGCGGCGGCGTCGGGACGGGTCGCTTCCCGCCGCTAATCCAAGGCCCAGACGCCGTTTCGTTTGATCTCGCGGTGCATGGCGTCGGGGGCGAGGTCAAGGCCGCCCGGCCAGGTGACGGCGCCGAGGACCGCCGTGGCCTCGGCGAACAGGCGCTCGTCGCGCAGTGCCGCGAACACGCCGGCCTTCGGCGACCGCGCGAAGCGCGCCATGTCGATCTCGCCCTCGCTGCCGTCGTTGAACCGCACGTAGAGGCGATAGTCGGGCAGCACTCGCACCTCGGCCACCCGCCAACCGGCTCGCGGCGTTACCGCCGGCATTACTTCAAGGGTTCGATCTTGTTCGGGGTCTGCATGCGTTCGCACAGGGTCCAGTCCTCCAGCAATTCGGCGCGATGTACGGACGCCCACTCGAGGACCAGGGCCAGTGCCCGCTTCGGCAGCCGTCCATCAATGATCTCCAACGTGCGGATGTCGATGAGGGCTTCATCCTCCGCGTAGAGGGCGTGGAAGTGCGGCGGCGCATGATCCCGCCAGAACATCTGAATGACGATGCCGTAGAAAACGCTGATCGTCGGCCCCCGCTGTCGGCCTTTCCCTCCGTTGCGTGGGACCACTGTCCGGGTTAGAGGTCCACTGCACACTACCACATCCGAGAGGAGCGGGGCGATGACCGAGGGTGCGGCGACCGCCCGCTGGCAATTCTGGATCGATCGGGGGGGCACCTTTACGGACGTCGTCGCCCGCCGGCCGGACGGCATCATCGAGACCCGCAAGCTGCTCTCCCAGAACCCCGAACGCTACGAGGACGCGGCGATCCAGGGGATCCGCGACTGCCTCGCGCTCGAGCCCGGCGAGGCGATCCCGTCCGGCAGGATCGCCGCGGTCAAGATGGGCACGACGGTGGCGACCAACGCGCTCCTCGAACGGCAGGGCGACCGCACTGTCCTCACCATCACGCGGGGCTTCGCCGATGCGCTCCGCATCGGCTACCAGAACCGGCCCAGGCTGTTCGACCGCCGCATCGTGCTACCGGAGCTCCTTTACGAGCGGGTGGTCGAGATCGACGAGCGGATCGACGCCCACGGCCGCGTGCTCGCGCCGCTCGACGAGGCCGCCGCCCGCGCCGGCTTGCAGGAGGCCTACGGCGCCGGCATCCGCTCGGCCGCGATCGTGCTCATGCACGGCTACCGGTACACGGCTCACGAGCGGCGGGTGGCGGCGATTGCCCGCGAGGTCGGCTTCACCCAGGTCTCGACGTCGCACGCGGTGAGCCCGCTGATGAAGCTGGTCTCGCGCGGCGACACCACCGTCGTCGACGCCTATCTCTCGCCGATCCTCCGGCGCTACGTCGATGCGGTCGCCGCCGAGCTCGGCGGGGTGCGGCTGATGTTCATGCAGTCCAACGGCGGGCTCACCGATGCGCGCCTGTTCCAGGGCAAGGACAGCATCCTGTCGGGGCCCGCAGGCGGCGTCGTCGGCATGGTGCGCACCGCCGAGCTCGCGGGCTTCCGCAAGGTGATCGGCTTCGACATGGGCGGCACCTCGACCGACGTCTCCCATTACGACGGCGAGTACGAGCGCACCTTCGAGACCCAGGTGGCGGGGGTGCGCATGCGGGCGCCGATGATGCGCATCCACACGGTCGCCGCCGGCGGCGGCTCGATCCTGCACTTCGACGGCGCCCGCTTCCGGGTCGGCCCCGAGTCGGCCGGCGCCGATCCGGGGCCGGCCTGCTACCGGCGCGGCGGGCCGCTGGCGGTGACCGACTGCAACGTCATGTTGGGGCGGATCCAGCCCCGGTTCTTCCCGAAGGTGTTCGGGCCCGACGGCGACCAGCCGCTCGACGGCGCGGTCGTCGCGGCGCGGTTCGCCACGCTGGCGGACGAGATCGCCGTCGCCACCGGCGAACGCAAGACGCCCGAGGAGGTCGCCGAGGGCTTCCTCAAGATCGCCGTCGAGAACATGGCCAACGCCATCAAGCAGATCTCGGTGCAGCGCGGCTACGACGTCACCGAATATGCCCTCACCTGTTTCGGCGGCGCCGCCGGCCAGCACGCCTGCCGGGTCGCCGACTCGCTCGGCATGACCACGGTGCTGGTCCACCCCTTGGCCGGGGTGCTGTCGGCCTACGGCATGGGGCTCGCCGACATCCGGGCGATGCGCGAGCAGGCGGTGGAGGCCGTCCTGGCCGACGGCGCGCTCGTCGACCTCGCCGCCCGGCTCGACGGTCTCGGCGCCGCGGCGCGTGCCGAGGTCGAAGGACAGGGGATCGCCACGGCCGACATCACCGTGCTCGCCCGGGTCCATCTCCGCTACCAGGGCACCGACACCGCGCTGATCGTTCCGTTCACCGACGCGGATGCGATGACCGCGGCGTTCGAGGACGCCCATCACCAGCGCTTCGGGTTCACCATGACGGGGCGGCCGCTGATCGTCGAGGCGGTGTCGGCCGAGGCGGTCGGCGTCACCGAAAGGGCGTTCGAGCCGCAACGGCCGGTGCCGGCCGACCGCACGCCGCCGGCGCCGCTGGATACCGTCGGCTGCCGGTTCGGCGGGGCCCGCCGGACGACGCCGGTTTACGATCGCCTCGACCTCGCTGCCGGCGATGCCATCGACGGCCCGGCGATTGTCGTCGACGCCAACGCCACCACGGTGGTCGAGCCGGGCTGGTGCGCCGAGGTCACGGAGCGCGACCACTTGGTGTTGCGGCGGGTGGTCGCGCGGCCGAAGACCGAGGCGGTCGGCACCCGCGCCGACCCGGTGATGCTGGAGGTGTTCAACAACCTGTTCATGTCGATCGCCGAGCAGATGGGGGCGACGCTCGCCAACACGGCCTATTCGGTCAACATCAAGGAGCGGCTCGACTTCTCGTGCGCGGTGTTCGACCGCGACGGCCGGCTGATCGCCAACGCGCCGCACATGCCGGTGCATCTCGGCTCGATGGGTGAGAGCATCGCCACCGTGATCCGCGAGCGCCGCGGGACCATGAAGGCGGGCGACGTCTACGTGCTCAACGCCCCCTACAACGGCGGCACCCATCTGCCGGATGTCACGGTGATCACCCCGGTGTTCGACGCCGCCGGCGAGGCGATCCTGTTCTTCGTCGGCTCGCGCGGCCATCACGCCGACATCGGCGGCATCACGCCCGGCTCGATGCCGCCGGACAGCCGCACGGTCGACGAGGAGGGGGTGCTGATCGACAACGAAGTGCTGGTGGCGGCGGGGCGCGTTCGCGAGCAGGAGATCCGGGCGCTGCTCGGCGGCGGCCGGTGGCCGGCGCGCAACCCCGATCAGAACCTCGCCGACCTGCGGGCCCAGGTCGCCGCCAACGAGACCGGTGTCCGCGAGTTGCGCAAGATGGTCGACCATTTCGGCCTCGACGTCGTCTGGGCCTACATGGGCCACGTCCAGGACAACGCCGAGGAGCAGGTGCGCCGGGTGCTCGACGTGCTCAAGGACGGCCGTTTCTCGTGCGAGATGGACGACGGCGCGGTGATCCGGGTGGCGATCTCGATCGACGGCCGTGCCCGCACTGCCACCCTCGACTTCACCGGGACCTCGGCCCAGCGCGACAACAACTTCAACGCGCCGGCGGCGGTGTGTACGGCGGCGGTGCTCTACGTGTTCCGCACCCTTGTCGATGACGACATCCCGCTCAACGCCGGCTGTCTCGAGCCCCTGCACATCGTCAATCCCGCGGGCTCGATGCTCAATCCGCGCTTTCCCGCGGCGGTGGTCGCCGGCAACGTCGAGACCTCGCAGTGCATCACCGACACCCTCTACGGGGCGCTCGGCACCATGGCGGCGGCGCAGGGAACGATGAACAACTTCACCTTCGGCAACGACCGCTACCAGTACTACGAGACCATCTGCGGCGGCTCGGGGGCGGGGCCCGACTTCCACGGCACCGACGCCGTGCACACGCACATGACCAATACCCGCCTCACCGACCCGGAAGTGCTGGAATTCCGCTTCCCCGTGCTGCTTGAGGATTTTCACATCCGCGAAGGCTCAGGCGGCAAAGGAAAGTGGAAAGCGGGCGAC
>JBHJOP010000032.1:0-6903 GCA_050329575.1 Rhodospirillales bacterium
GGCCAGACCCAGGTGTTCGGCGACGGCCGACAGGCGTTTGTCGCGCGTCCACAGGGATGATCCGGAGGTCAGGAGGGTCGACGCCAGAAGGTGGACGTCGACGTAGCCGATTCCGAGTCCTGCCGGGCCCTGGCGTTCGATGAACTGCAGCACCTCCCCATGGGTGGCCACCTCGACCTGCGGCAGGTCCTGTAGGTAGCCGAGAATGACTTGGCGCTGCCGGAGATTGCCGAGCGCCAGTTCTCCCACCACGAAGGGATGGACCAGCACGCGGCCGGTTTCGAGCAGACCGGCGAGGGTCTCGTCGCCAAGCCGCAGATGATCGACCCAGACCGAGGTGTCGACGAGGATCACGCGGGTTCCGGCCGCCGACGCGGCGCGGTCGCCAGTTCGGGTTCGCTGCCGCCCAGACGGGCCAGCCGACGCGCGCTCTCCCGTTCGATCAGCGCCTTGAGGGCTTCCCGGACGAGGGCCGACTTCTCCTTCAGGCCCGTGAAAGCCTGCGCCTTGGCGACAAGGTCGTCATCGAGGGCGAGGGTCGTGCGCATTGCCGGATCCTCCGTAGCGGAGGCACGATCATAGCATCATTTGATGCGCCTGGCCAATGCGTGGGGATCAGCAAGAAGGCAAGCGCATTCTTCGATGCGGCTTGGCGATCGCGTCCGGATGGCGACCATTCGGCCGTGATCACCCCTGCCGACCGCCGAGGCGCTCCGAGCGGCGGCGGAGCAGTTCCATGGTGATCATGAGCAGCGTGGCGAACAGGATCAGGAGCGAGGCGACGGCGGTGATCGCAGGGGTGACGTGCTCGCGGATGCCGTCGAAGATCTCCCGCGGCAGGGTGCGCTGGCCGGGGCCGCCGACGAACAGCACCACGACCACCTCGTCGAACGAGGTCGCGAAGGCGAACAGCGCGCCGGAGACGAGGCCGGGCAGGATCAGGGGCACGATCACCCGGAAGAACACCACGGGCGGCGGCGCGCCGAGGCTGGCGGCGGCGCGGATCAGGCTGTGATCGAAGCCGGCCAGCGTCGCCGAGACGGTGACCAGCACGAACGGGGCGCCGAGGGCGGTGTGGGCGAGGATCAGTCCGAGGAACGAGTTGGTGAGCCCGAGCGGCGCGAAGAAGAAGTACATGCCGACCGCGGAGATGATCAGCGGCACCACCATCGGCGAGATCAGGAGGCCGGTGAGCAGGCCGCGGCCGCGGAAGCGGGCGGTGGCGAGCCCGAGCGCCGCCAGCGTCCCCAGCCCGGTCGCGAGCAGGGTCGCCGGCACCGCGACGATTAGGCTGTTGCGCAACGCCCGCAGCCACCGCTCGGTGGTGAACACCTCCTCGTACCAGCGCAGACTCAGGCCATCCAGCGGGTAGGTGAGGAACGAGCCGGCGTTGAACGACAGCGGCACGATGGCGAAGATCGGCAGCACCAGGAAGGCGAACACCAGCGCGCAGAGGCCGAGGAACGCGATCCGCGCGGCCGCCATCGCCGGTCCCCTAACCGAGGCGCACGCCGCGGCCGCCGGCGAGGCGGGCGTAGACCGCGAACAGCGCCAGGGTGGCGGCGAGCAGCAACGCCGCCAGCGCCGCCGCCAGCCCCCAGTTGACGGTGCGGCTGGTATAGAAGGCGATGAAGTAGCTGACCATCTGGTCCTCGGCGCCGCCGACCAGGGCCGGGGTGATGTAGTAGCCGAGCGCCAGGATGAACACCAGCAGGCAGCCGGCGCTGATGCCGGGCAGCGCCTGCGGCAGGTAGACGCGGACGAAGGCGGTCGGCGGCGGGGCGCCCAGCGACGCGGCGGCGCGCATGGTGGCGGGCGGGATGCCCTTCATGACGCTGTAGAGCGGCAGCACCATGAACGGCAACAGCACATGGGTCATCGCGACGACCACTCCGAAGCGGTTGAAGATCATCTGCACCGGCGTCGCGATCAGTCCGAGCCGCAGCAACAGGCCGTTGACGATGCCCTCGCTCTGCAGCACCACCACCCAGGCACTGGTGCGCACCAGGAGCGACGTCCAGAACGGCAGCAGCACCAGGATCATGAGCAGATTGGACGTGCGCGCCGGCAGCGTTGCCAAAAGCTGCGCGACCGGGAAGCCGAGGGCGAGGCAGAGCGCCGTCACCAGCGCGCTGATCCACAGGGTGCGGACCAGCACCGGCACGAACACCGCGAGCTCGGGCGGCGCCGGGACGATGTGGCCGTCGGCGTCGCGGCGCAGATCGACGGCGGTGAGCAGATAGAAGTCGGTGAGCGGAAACGCGGCGCGGCGCATCGCCGCCCAGGTCGCCGGCTCGTTCCAGCGCGGATCCAGACCGATCAGCGCCGCGCGGGGGTCGCCCGGCGGCGGCTGCGGCAGCGCGCGGGCGGTGCGCAGCATCAGGCTGCGGAAGCCGGCGAGGTCGTGGTTGACGCGCTGGGCGACGGCGGCGAGGCCGCGCGCCGCCAGGGCCGCCGGCATTTCGGCGACGAGCGCCGCGAACGCCGCGTCCGGCGGCAGGCCGACACCGTCCCACGACCGCAGCGCCGCCGCCGTCGCCGGCAGCACCGCGCCCATCTCCGGATCCTCGACCGCGCGATAGAGCATGCGGCCGATCGGGGCGAGGAAGGTGAGCAGCAGGAAAGCCAGCAGCGGCGCCACCAGCACCAGCGCCCGACCGGCACGCCGGCGCTCGACCCGGCCGAGCCGCCCCTTCAGGCGCCGCCGGGCGGCCGCCCGTTCCGCCGTCGTCGACGGCGGCGCGGCCGCCATCGGGCGCCCGGCGGTCGCGCCCCTTCTACTGGGCGGCCCAGGCGGTGAACCGCTTGCTGAGCTCGTCGATGTGGTCGGTCCAGAACTCGCTGTCGAGGGCGATCGCTCCCGACAGGTTCTGCATCGCACTCGGCAGGTTGGCCAGCAGCTCGGGCGCGATCGTCCGCGTCGCCAGCCGGTTGGTGATGCCGTAGGAGATGTGCTCGGGCAGCCGGCGTTGGTTGTCGGGGCTGCTCATGAATTCGATCAGCCGCATGCCGTTGTCGACGTGGGGGCTGCCCTTGAGGATCACCCACGAATCGACGGCGTAGATGCTGCCGGGCCAGACGATCCGGAAGTCTCGGCCTTCCCGCCGCGGCGCATCGAGGCGGCCGTTGTAGACGGAGGTCATCACCACCTCGCCGGAGGCGAGCAACTGCGGCGGCTGGGCGCCAGCCTCCCAGTAGATCAGGTGCGGCTTGAGCGCGGTCAGCTTGGCGAAGGCGCGCTCGACCCCCTCCGGCGTGGCGAGCACCTCGTAGACCTCGCTCGGCGCCACCCCGTCGGCCATCAGCGCGAATTCGAGGTTGTACTTCGGCCCCTTGCGCAGCGCCCGTTTGCCAGGGAACTTGTCGACGTTCCAGAAGTCGGCCCACGACTGCGGACGGTCCGCCGGGAACTTGGCGGCGTCGTAGGCGAGCACCACCGACCACAGGATGGCGCCGACGCCGCAGTCGCTGACCGCCGCCGGCAGGAAGTCGTTGCGGCTGCCGAGTTTCGACCAGTCGATCGGCTCGAACAGGCCCTCGTCGCAGCCGATCGCCAGTTCCTCGGCCTCGACCTGGACGACGTCCCACGGCACGGCGCCGCCCTGCACCTTGGCGCGAAGGGCGCCGATGCCGCCGTCCCACGAGTCCTCGATCAGCCTGATGCCGGTCGCCTGCCGGAACGGCTCGAAAAAGACCTTGCGCTGGGCGTCCTGGTAGCTGCCCCCCCACGACACCACGGTCAGGTCGCGAGCGGCGACGGGGCCGATCGCGGCGACGGCGAAGCCGGCGGCCAGGCCGGCGGCGATCAGCGTCCGCACCAGGGTTCGATGGAGTTCGGTGATCGGCATTTTCTCCCCTCCGGCGCCGACCGGCGCTCGCGTTCGTTGGTCAGGGCGCCGATTATAGGACGCCGCCCGCCGCCGGCAAGCGGGATCCGGGCCGCGGCGGCGGCACCGGGAGGCTTGGCGCCCGCGCCGACGATGCTTTAGAGTTGCGCCAAAGCGGCCCGCCGCCGACGGCGACCTGGGGTGGAACCGCGCCGCATAACGAGGAGAAAGTCCATGGCCTTCAAGGATATTCTGGTCCACGTCGACAGCACGGCCCGCTGCCCGGCGCGCGTTGACGCGGCCATCGCCCTGGCGGCGGCCCACGGTGCGCACCTCACCGGTCTCTACGTGCTCACCTATCCGCGGATCCCCGGCTACGTCCGCGGCCAGATCAGCGAGGACATCCTGCGCCACCAGGCGGAGGCGATCGTCGGCGCGGCGGCGGTGGCCGAACAGCAATTCAACGACGCGGTCGCCCGCGCCGGGATCAACGGCGAATGGCGGCTGGTGGAGGGCGACGCGGTGCCGGTGCTGAGCCTCCACGGCCGCTACGCCGACGTGGTGGTGGTCGGACAGCGCGACCCCGCCGGCGAAGAGGGCTCGTTCGATCCGACGATGCCCGACCAGCTGATCCTGGCGCTCGGCCGGCCGGTGCTGGCGGTGCCGTTCGTCGGCGACTACCCCGTCGTCGGCAGGCGGGTGATGGTGGCGTGGGATGCCGGCCGGGCGGCGACGCGGGCGGTCAACGACGCGCTGCCGCTGCTGGTCGAAGCCAAGCGGGTGGTGGTGATGGCGGTCAATCCGAAGGGCGGCGAGGAGGGCCACGGCGAGATCCCGAGCGCCGACATCTGCCTGCATCTCGCCCGCCACGGCGTCAAGGCCGAGGCCGCCCACGTCTATGCCGACGACATCGCCGTCGGCGACATGCTGCTGTCCAGGGCCGCCGACGACGGCATCGACCTGATCGTGACCGGCTGCTACGGCCATGCCCGCTGGCGGGAACTGGTCCTGGGCGGCGTCACCCGCCATCTGCTCGCCCACATGACGATGCCGGTGCTGATGAGCCATTGACGGTGGCGGCCGGCCCGGGGTCGGCGGTGGCGGCCGCGGCGAGGTGGCTGGTCCTGGTCGCCCTCGCGGTGGCCGGCGGCGGCGGGGCCGCGGCGGCCGGAGAGGCGGCGCTGTGGGCGGCGGTCCGCGACGGCGAAGCGTTCGCGATGATCCGCCATGCGCTGGCGCCGGGGTTCGGCGATCCCCCGCACTTCACCCTCGGCGACTGTGCGACCCAGCGCAACCTCTCCGACCAGGGGCGGGCGCAGGCGCAGGCGATCGGCGCCCGGTTTCGCGACCACGGCATCGCCGAGGCGCGGGTCTACACCAGCGAATGGTGTCGCTGCCGGGAGACCGCCGACCTGCTGGGGCTCGGGCCGCCGACGGCGCTGCCGGCACTCAATTCGTTCTTCAGCCGCCCCGAACGGCGCGCGGCGCAGACCGCGGCGCTCGCATCCTGGCTCGCCGACCGCAGGGACGAAGACCGGCCGCTGGTGCTGGTCACCCACCAGGTCAACATCGGCGCGCTGACCGCCGTCGGCACCGGCTCCGGGGAGATCGTCGTCGCACGGCGCGAGGCCGACGGTCGCATCACCGTGCTGGGGACGCTGTAGCGGACCATGCGACGATGTCGGCGATCGGCGCCGGAGAGACCGCGAACGGATGCTGGAACGGATTGCCGTGGATCAGGATGATCGCGGCGGTCGGCGCCGCGGCGGTCGCGAACAGCAGCACCGACAGCAGCTGGGCGCGCGGCAGATCGACGTGGACCATGGCGATCGAGATCAGGGTGAGGAATCCGAGGAACGCCATTCCCAGCCACTTCAGCGGGTTGACGTGCGTCTGGCTCAACGCGATGCGCAACTCGCGGGTGGCGCGGACGTCGAGTGCCTGGCCCAGCAGCTGGGCGGCGACGATCGGGTCGACGGCACCGCCGATCGACGCGGCGGCGACGCGCGCGATCAGCGCCTCCAGCGCCGCGGCGGCCTCACCGCTCTCCTGGCGGCGCGCCAGCTGCGGCCATTCGGCGGCGGCGCTCGCCCGGGCGTAGTCGACGACCGCCGCCGCCACGTCCCGACCGGCCGGCTGCGGCAGCTCGCGGGCGAGGTCGAGGATGTTCCGCAGGCTGCCGGCCTCCTGGTAGACGGCGTCGCGGCCGCGGTCGCGGGCGTTCCAGGTGTCGTTGGCGAGGAACGCGAGGTTGAGGGCGAAGATGACGTTGATCACCGTCAGGAAGTTCTGGGCGATGCCGCGGAACGACCGGATGAACGGCGCGTAGGCCGACCACTGCGCCAGCCAGAGCACCAGGGCGAGGGCGCCGTAGGTCCCGACCAGCACGATCGCCGCCAAGTGGTACTGCTCGTAGGGGCCGAGATCGAACGCCATGCTGCGCCGTGTTTAGAGGATGATCGTCGCCGCGGGTAGGGCTGGCATACGGCCGCCGGGGTCCACCGGCGTCGGTCGCGATGGTGCCGGATGAGGGGCTCGAACCCCCGACCTGCTGATTACAAATCAGCCGCTCTACCAGCTGAGCTAATCCGGCGCCGCGTCGCGACGATAGCGGTGCCGGCGGGCGGCGACAAGCGCCGGCCGTCGCCGGCCGCGGCCGCGCGTCATCCGCGCCGACGGCTTCGTTCGTAGAGGGCGATCGCCGCGGCGGTGGCGAGGTTGAGGCTGTCGAGGCCGGCGGCGATCGGGATCCGCACCAGCAGGTCGCAGCTTTCGCGGGAGAGCCGCCTGAGACCGGCGCCCTCGGCGCCGAAGACGAGCACGACCCGTCCGCCGAGGTCGGCCGCGGCGAGGGGGGTGGGGGCGTGGCCGTCGAAGCCGGCGCACCAGAAGCCGGCCGCCTGCGCCGCCCGCAGCGCGCGGGCGAGGTTGGTGACGCGGACCAGCGGCACCGTTTCCAGCGCCCCCGACGCGGCCTTGGCGAGGGCGCCGGCGGCCGGCGGCGCGTGCCGGTCCTGGACGACGACGGCATCGGCGGCGAACGCCGCCGCAGCGCGCAGCACGGCGCCGACGTTGC
>JBHJOP010000026.1:0-2849 GCA_050329575.1 Rhodospirillales bacterium
GTGCATCGAGGCCAGGAACGGAATGATCCGCTGCAGCACCCCGACCAGCAGGGTCAGCAGCCAGCCGTAGAGGAGCACGAACCCGAACAGGGCCGGACCGGTTGCGGGCAATGCATCAAAGACCAGCGCACCGGCGACGAGCAGGCTTGCCGGCAGAAACACCCAGGAGGCGCGGAAGAACACGAACTCCGCTCCCAGACGCTTGCGCATCCGGGTCCGCACCGTCTCGGTCATCAGCCGAACGTGGAGGGCAGCGGCCGTCAGTCCGGCGACGACCGCCGCGCCGACCGCGAGCGGCTGGGCGAATAGAAGCCCGCCCGCCGCCAGGACGAGCCCCGCCACCGCCGCCCACAAGGCCGCCTCGGCCGACCGCCGGCCGACCACCATGGCGATGGTGAACATCGGCACCAGTACTTGGCTGAAGCCGAGGGCGAGCATACCCATGAAACCATAGCTCGCGAGCACCGCATGGGCGAGGGCGATGCCCATGTGGTCTGCCATGAAGGCGCTGCCGTAGTCGAGGCTCAGCATCAGTGCCAGTGTGGCGGCAACGGCGAGGGCGGCGAATCCGCTCCACAGGTGTAGCACCACCGGCCGCGAACCCTCTGCACCCCACAGCAACCGAGTGATGGTGACGAGGTAGAGGGCGAGGGCGGCCACGGTCAGCGCCGCGCCGCTGACGATCGCGGTCATCGCCACGATGGCGAAGCCGACGACAAGCACGACCGCCCCGATCACGTACATCCAGAAGATCGCGTTGCAGGCGGCGATGCTGGGGGCCGGCCGCCCAAGTGCCACCGGAAGCATCTGCAGCGAAGCGCCGATCGCGCTCATCACCAGTACACCCAAAGTCAGCACGTGAACGGCGGCGAGGACCGGGCCGAGCCCACCGGCGAAGCCCGGAACCTCCTCGGCGACCAGCGCCAAGGCCAACCACGCCAGCAGGTGGCAGACGACCGCTGTTCCGAAGAACCGCATCGGGATCTGTTCGGGGAGTAGTCGTTGCTGTGCCCCGCCGGGACCAAGGCCCGGGAACATCAGCCACCGCCCTTCCGGATGACAAGGCGGATCTCGCCGGCTTCGCCGGGGACGATCGCATGCGACCAGCCGCGCTCCGCCAACTCGGGATAGAGGAACACCGGCTCGCGGTCGAGGTGGGCGACGATTGGCCCTGCCGGCCGACAGCCGTCGATCAGGGACAGGATGGCGATCAGCGGCCGCGGACGCTCCAGACCACGAACGTCGATGTGGGTCCCGTCGTCGCCCCGCCACACCCGGGCATCAGGATCGGGAATCGTCGCAACGGGTTCCACGACTTCCTCCGCCTCACGGTGGCGACAGAAGATGCGCCAATGGTCGAGCTCGAGGCGTTGCCCGAAGGTCGCGAACCCGCGGCCGGCGAGCGAGCGTCGCAGCGGCGTCGGGTTGAACGGCGCGTCGATTGTCAGGGCCCCGCCCGGTGGAACCTCCTCTACCGCCGCCATGACCTGAAGAAAGGGGTCGTGGCCGGCGGCAAGAATCGGTCGGACATCGATGTGACACGCGGCCGCCGCATCGAAGCCGTCGAGCCACGAGGGCCGCGGTTCCGGTTCTGCCTCCCTGCCGGCCATCGCACAGCGCGCCGGCAGGCGGCCGTTGACAACGTCCACCACCACGCTCACCGGCAGTTCGGCAATGGCGGCGGCGTCGCGAAGCGTCGCCATCCGGCCGACCGTCTCGCGCCCCTCCTGATCGCGAAGCCGGCGGAAGGTGGGATGCAATGCCTCCAGCCTGTCGATCACGGCAGGGTCGGCATCGATTGCGTCGTTGATGAGGGAAGCCGCGTCGAAGACACCGGCCGGCCGGCCGGTGGCGGCACCACGAGTGACCTCGAGCTTCCCGTCGTTGCCCAACCGCGGTTCCTCCCGGCGGCCGCGTCGATCCGATCGGCCCTGCCGATACCGCCAGTAAATGCCACGGCGGTCTAGCGGTCTTTGATGGTCGTCAAGGACATGCCCCCGACACCCGGTCCCGCTATTTGCGGCAGAACGTCCGAAGCGTCTCGACGTCGCCGATGGTCACCGAGTTGCCGCGGCTCGTGACGCCGAGTTCACCCAGGCGCGCGATCGCCCGCGACAGGCTCTCGGGTGCGATGCCGATCCGACTGGCGATCACGCTCTTCCGGTGCGGCAGCTGCACTGTCGCAGAACCGCCGGTGGCGTCCGTCAACTGCAGAAGGTACCAGGCGAGGCGCTGCGCCGGCGTCTGTGCCTTGAGCTGATAGAGCTCGCTCATAAGCCGTAGCTGCCAGCGCCCGACCGATGCCAGCATCTTGAACGCCGATGCCTTGTCCTCGGCCAGGCGGCGCAGGAACGATGCCGCATCGATCCTGACCAGCCGGGATCCGGCCATCGCCTCGGCGTTGACCGGGAACCGTCCGGAGGCGAACATCGCGGCTTCGGCAAAGGACGCGCCGGCACCGAAGATCTCGATGATGCTCTCGCTTCCGTCCTCGTTGAGGGCGAACAGCCGCACCGCCCCCTCGACGACGACGAAGAAGCAGTCTGCGGGGTCGCCCGCCGAGAACAACAGCGTTTCGTCCGGATAGGAGCGAACCGAAGCCCCCGCGAGCAGGTCGGCGACCGTCGCTGGCGGCAGGCCCTCGAACAACGGAGTTCCGCAGATTGTCTCGAAGTCCGCGTCGGACAGCCGGGCCACAATCTTCACCGCCACCGCCTCCAACCGGCGGAACTCTTCTCCGTGACCACGGGATCGCGGCCGACGCGCATCAGGGCCTCAGGCTTCCGCTCGCGGGCCGTCGCTGAACGCGCGCAGCGCTTCGATATCTCGGATGCGGAAGACGTCTGCGG
>JBHJOP010000033.1:0-16350 GCA_050329575.1 Rhodospirillales bacterium
CCGCAGCGTCGCCGGCTATCTCGGTGTCGATGCCGGCGAGGTGGTGTTCACGGCCGGCGCCACCGCCGCGATCAACCTGGTCGCCCACGCGCTCGGCGCGACGCTGGTGGCCGGCGACGAGGTGGTGATCTCGGCGGCCGAGCACCACAGCAACATCGTGCCCTGGCAGATGCTGCGCGACCGCCGCGGCGTGCGACTGCGCGTATTGCCGGTGACCGACGACGGCCGGCTCGACGGCGCCGCGCTCGAGCACGTGGTGACCGGACGCTGCCGACTGGTCGCCGTCACCCACGTCTCCAACGTCACCGGCGCGATCACCGATGTGCCGCCGATCGTCGACGCGGCGCGGGCGGTCGGCGCCCGGGTGCTGCTCGACGGCGCGCAGCGAACCCCGCATGGGCCCCTCGACCTGCCGGCGCTCGGTGTCGACCTCTACGCCTTCTCGGGCCACAAGATGTTCGCGCCGACCGGCGTCGGGGTGCTGTGGGGGCGGCGGGAGGTGCTGGCGGCGCTGCCGCCGGCGCTCGGCGGCGGCGGGATGATCCGCAGCGTCTCCCTCGAGCGCTCCAGCCATGCCCCGCCGCCCGACCGCTTCGAGGCCGGAACCCCGCCGATCGCCCAGGCGATCGGTCTCGGGGCCGTTTGCGACTGGCTGCGCGGCCTCGACTGGCCGGCGATCGCGGCCCACGAGCGCGGGCTGACCCACCGCCTGCTCGAGGGCCTCGCCGGGTTGGCGGGCGTGCGCCTGATCGGACCGGGCGACACGGAGGCCCGGATCGGCGTCGTCTCCTTCGACGTCGCCGGCGCCCATCCCCACGATGTCTGCCAGGTCCTCGACCGCGACGGGGTCGCGCTGCGCGGCGGCCATCACTGCGCAGAGCCGCTGATGCAGCGCTTCGGCGTGACCGGCAGCAGCCGTGCCTCGATCGCCCTCTACAACGACGAGGCCGACATCGACGCGCTGCTCGCGGGCCTGCAGCGGGCGATCCGGGTGCTGCGATGACCGACGACCTCTACCAGGCGGCGATCATGGATCGGGCCGGGCGGGCGGCCCGCGATCGGCCGCTCGTCGATGCGGACGGCCGGGCGACCGCCGACAACCCGCTGTGCGGCGATCGGGTGACCATCGAGGTGCGGCTGGACGGCGATCGGATCGCCGCGCTCGGCTACCGGGTGCGCGGCTGCGCGCTGTGCCGGGCGTCGACGGCGACGATCTCCGAATCGGTGATCGGGATCACCGCGGCCGAGGTCGCCGTCGGCGAGGCCGTCCTCGGCGCCGTGCTGGCCGGATCGGTCCCCACGGCTTCGGATCGATGGGCGGCGCTGGCGATGTTCCGGCCGGTGCGCGACCACCGCAGCCGCCATTCCTGCGTGCGGCTGCCGTTCGACGCCCTCGCCGAGGCGATCCGCCGGGGGCGAGCGTCAACGCCTTGAGCGCGCAGGGACGCCGGGGCGCCGCATCTTCCCTGTTGTTCCGCGGTCGAACCGGCGGTATTGCCAACGGGGTCGGGACACCGCCGGAGACGTTCCCGCTTGCCTGCGCCGCTCACGGTTCTGATCATCGACGCGCATCGGCCGGCCGCCGAGCGCATGGTGCAGGTGCTGCGCACGGAATGGCCCGGACTGATCTGGGATCGGGTCGAGACGCTCGAGGAGCTGTCGGCGCGGCTGCGGGGCGAGACCTGGGACGTCTTGCTCTGCGCTGCCGACATCCAGGGACTGGATGGCGAAGTCGTTCTCGACGGACGGCCGCGGGCCGGCGCACCGCCGTTGATCGTTGTCGCCGAGGCGTTGCCGGTCGAGCGCGCGGCGGCGCTGATGCGGGCGGGCGCCGCCGACCTGGTCGACGCCCTCACTCTCGCCGGGCTCACCGCCGCCGTCGGACGGGCGCTCGACCGGGCGCCGGCGGCCGCCACCACCGGCCGCCGCACCGCGCACGGCGGCGGGTCCGCGGAGCGCCACCGGCACGGGGACGCGCTGCGCGACAGCGAAGCCCGCGTTCGCGCCATCGCCGATTCGCTGCCCTCGCAGATCGCCTATGTCGACCGCGACCAGCGCTACCGCTTCAACAACCGCGCCTACGAGGACTGGTTCGGGCTGTCGCGGGAGGACTGCTACGGAAGGCTGGTGAAGGATGTCCTCGGCGACGAGAACTATCGCGCGGTCGGAGCGCATGTCGAGCGGGCGCTCGCCGGCGAGCGTGTCCAGTACGAGTATCTCAGTCGCCACGGCAACCGCGAGCGATATGCCGACGTCACCTACATCCCCGACATCGGCACGGACGGGACCGTTCACGGGTTCTACGCGCTGGTCAACGACGTCACCGAGCGCAAGCGGGTCGAGCAGTCGCTTCGCGTCCTGCATACCGTCGCCGCCTCGCAGGAGTTGAGCTTCGGCGACAAGCTGGCGGCGTTGCTGCGATGCGGCTGCGAGCAGCTGAACCTGCCGATCGGCATCGTCTCGAAGATCGAGGGCGACCGGTACGCCGTCGTCGCGGCGTCGACGCCGGACGGATCGATCCGCCCCGGCGACGCGTTCGACCTCGGCAACACCTATTGCCGGGAGACGGTGGCAGCCGGCGACGTCATCGGCTTCGAACACGCGAGCGCCTCCGCCTGGAAGACCCACCCCTGCCATCGCGAGATGCGGCTGGAGTCCTACATCGGCACGCCGGTGATCGTCGGCGAGGCGGTGTACGGCACGCTCAACTTTTCCAGCTTCAGACCACGCGAGACCCACTTCACGGCCACCGATCGCGAGATCCTGCGCCTGATGGCCCAATGGATCGGCGGCGACATCGCGAGACTGCAGACGGAGGAGACGCTCAGGGACCAGGAGAAACGCATCCGCGACATCACCGACGCCCTGCCGTCGCAGATCGCCTATGTCGATCGCGACCAGATCTATCGGTTCAATAACAAGGCCTACGAAGACTGGTACGGCATCCCGGCGTCGGCGTGCCGCGGCCGTCACGTCAGCGAGGTGCTGGGGAGCAACTACGAGCGCGTCAGGCCCCATATCGACCGGGCGCTGCAAGGGGAGAGGGTTCGCTTCGAATACGTCGGGCACTATGCCGACGGCGACCGCTATGCCGAGGTCAGCTATGTTCCCGATCTCGGCGACCACGGCGCGGTGCGGGGGTTCTACGGTCTCGTCCACGACATCACCGAGCGCCGGCGGACGGAGGCGGCGCTGCGGGCCAGCGAGACCAACTTCCGGATCATCGCCGAGACCATCCGCGACGTGTTCTGGATCAGCACGCCCGGCATGGAACGGATGATCTACGTCAGCCCGGCCTACGAGGAGATCTGGGGGCTCAGCTGCGACAGCCTCTACCGCTCGCCGCGGTCGTTCCTCGACGCCGTCCATCCGGAGGATCGCCCGCGCCTCGACGCCGCCGCCGAGGGGCTCGCCGAGGGCCGGTGGGATTACGAGTATCGAATCGTCCGACCCGATGGCACTCTCCGGTGGATCCACGACCGTGGATTCCCGGTGTTCGACGATGGCGGCAACCTGGTGCGCATGGTCGGGGCGGCGACCGACATCACCCGGCGCAAGCAGACGGAGGAAAATCTCCGCAAGCTGTCGCAAGCGGTACAGCAGAGCCCGGTCTCGGTCGTGATCACCGACCTCGGCGGCGACATCGAATACGTCAACCCCAAGTTCGCGGAGGTGACCGGATACGCCGCCGAGGAGGTGATCGGCCGGAATCCACGGGTGCTGAAGTCAGGCTTCGTCGCGGCAGAGATCTACGAGGAGCTGTGGCAGACGATCGGTGCGGGCAACGAATGGCGCGGCGAATTGCTCAACCGCAAGAAGGACGGGACGCTGTTCTGGGAGTTCGCCTCGATCTCGCCGATCAAGACCGACGACGGCCGCATCACCCACTTCGTCGCCGTCAAGGAGGACATCACCGTCCGCAAGGAGTACGAGGAGCGCCTGCTGCATCAGGCCAGCTTCGACGACCTCACGGGACTGCCCAATCGGCTGCTGACGCTGGACCGTGTCGACCAGGCGATCGCGCGGGCCCGGCGCGGCCACCAATCGGTGGCGGTGGCGTTCATCGATCTCGACGATTTCAAGGCGATAAACGACACCCTCGGCCATTCCGCGGGCGACGCCCTGCTGGTGGAGGCCGCCCGTCGTCTCACCGCCAGCGTGCGCGCCGGCGACACCGTCGGCCGGCTCGGGGGCGACGAGTTCGTCATCGTGCTGCCCGACCTCAGCGAGGGACGGCAGGCGGAGGTCGTCGCCGACAAGATCCTCGCAGCCTTCCGCCAGCCGTTCCCGCGCGAAGGCGGCGAGGCGACCATCACCACCAGCATCGGCATCTCGGTCTTTCCCGCCGACGGGGATGACGCCCACGCCTTGCTGCGCAACGCCGACGCGGCGATGTATCAGGCGAAGGCCGCGGGCCGGAACACGGGCCGGTTCTTCACTCCGCAGGTGAACCGCCAGGCCGTCAGGCGCTCCGACGTCGAGCACCACCTGCGCCATGCCCTCGACCGCCGGGAGCTGTTCGTCGTCTACCATCCGATGTTCGATCTGCGCCATAACCGGCTGGTGGGCGCCGAGGCGCTGCTGCGGTGGGAGAATCCGGATCTCGGGCCGGTGGCCCCGGAATACTTCGTGCCGGTCGCCGAGAACAGCGGGCTGATCGAGCGGCTCGGCGAGTTCGTGGTGCGCACCGCCTGCCGCGAAAGCGCCGCCTGGCCGACGGTGGCGGAAATGCCGATGCGGGTTGCGATCAACGTTTCGTCCCGCCAGTTCCGAGGCGACAAGCTGGCGCTCCTGTTGGAGAACGCGCTGGAAGACAACCGGCTGACGCCGTCCCGAGTGGAGATCGAAATCACCGAACGGGTCCTCGTCGACGACTCGCCGCAGACCATCGCGACCCTGACGGCGCTGAGCGCGATCGGGATCCGGATCTCCGTCGACGATTTCGGCACCGGCTATTCGTCGATCAGCTATCTGAAGCGGTTCCCCGTCAGCGTCCTGAAGATCGACCGATCGTTCGTGCGTGACATCACCACCAGTCCTTCGGACGCGGCGCTCGCGATCGCGATGATCGGCATGGCCCACAGTCTCGGCATCGAGGTGGTCGCCGAGGGTGTGGAAACCGAGGAGCAACTGGCCTTCCTCCGCTTCCACGGCTGCGATCTGGCGCAAGGGGACTGGTTCGCGCGGCCGATGTCGTCGGAGGCGTTCGCCGAGTTCGTCGCCGTTCGCGGCGGCCGGTGCCTGCCGACGCTGCGCCCGGCGTGGCAACGGGCGTAAGCGTGCTCAGCAAGCGGCCGCCACCGCGCGGCCAGCCATGACCGAGACGAGGTGCGCCCGGTAGTCGGCGGCGGCGTGGAGATCGGCGTTGAGGCCGTCGGCCGCGATCGCGCATCCGGCGAGCCCATCCGGGTGGAAGCGTTCGGTCAGCGCCGCTTCCATGGCGGGCACCCGGAAGACGCACGGGCCGGCCCCGGTCACCGCGAGGCGAACACCGCCGGCGGTCGCGGCGACCATCACCCCGGCCACGGCATAGCCCGATCCACGCTGCCGGAACTTGGCGTAGGCCGCCCTTCGCGGGATCGGAAACCGCACCGCCACCACCGGTTCGTCGGCCTCCAGGGCGGTTTCGAACAAGCCGGTGAAGAAGCCGTCGGCGGCGATCCGGCGGCGGTCGGTCTCGATGGTGGCGCCGAGTGCGAGCACGGCGGCCGGGTAGTCGGCGGCGGGGTCGTTGTTGGCGATCGCGCCGCCGAGGGTGCCGCGGTTGCGGACCTGCGGATCGCCGATGCCGCGCGCGAGATCGGCGAGCCCCGGGATCGCGGCCCGCACGATCGCGGACGTCGCCACCGCATCGTGGGAGGCCATCGCGCCGACCACCAGCCGATCGCCATCGATGCGGATCGCCGCCAGGCCGTCGATGGCGGCGAGATCGATGAGGTCGGAGGGAGCGGCGAGGCGCTGCTTGAGGGCGGGGATCAGGGTCATGCCGCCGGACAGGAACCGCCCGTTCGGCGCCGCGCGCAGCAGGGCGACGGCCTCGGCGACGGTCGCGGGACGGTGATAGGAGAACGGACGCATCGGCGGCTCACCCCCGGCGCCCGGCCGCGGCGGCCGCCATCGCCCGGGCGCCGGAGCGAATGGCGGCGACGATGGTGCGATAGCCGGTGCAGCGGCAGAGGTTGCCGTCGAGCCAAGCCTCGATCTCCGCGTCCGCGGGGTCGGGGTTGCGGGTCACGAGATCGATCGCGCTCATCACCATGCCGGGCGTGCAGAAGCCGCATTGAAGGGCGTGATGGCGGCGGAACGCGTCCTGCATCGGATGCAGCGTCGCGCCGTCGGCGAGGCCCTCGATGGTCGTCACCCGGGCGCCGGCGGCCTGGACGGCGAGCAGGGTGCAGGACTTGACGCTGCGGCCGTCGACCAGCACCACGCAGGCGCCGCAGTGGCCGGTATCGCAGCCGACGTGGGTGCCGGTCAGTCGCAGAGGGTCGCGCAGAACCTCGACGAGCAGGGTCCGCGGCTCGATATCGATCGCCACCGGCCGCCCGTTCACCGTCATCGCCACCGCGGTCACGTCGTTCCTCCTCGCCTTGTCATCCCTTCCCCCTACGACAACAGAAACAGCACCAGCGCGACGACCGCGACCAGAGCGGGCGCCCAGACGAGGGCGGGCAGGGCGGGGCCGGTGCCGGTGTCCGTGTCGGTGTCCGTTTCGGTGTCGGGGGGCTCGATCGCCACACCGCCGGCGACGATCGTCTCGAAGCGCGCGAAGAACTCGTCGGCGATCTTGCGGGCGGCGGCCTCGACGAGACGCGCGCCGAGCTGCGCCAGCTTGCCGCCGACCGTCGCCTCGACGTCGTAGCGGAGCACGGTCGCATCGTCGTCCGCCTCCAGATCGACGGTCGCGGCCCCGCGGGCGAACCCGGCGACGCCGCCGTCGCCCTCGCCGATGATCCGGCAGCGGCGCGGCGGATCGACGTCGGCGAGCACGATACGGCCCTGGAAGCGAGCCTCGAGCGGACCGATGCGGGTCGCCACCCAGGCCGCGAACCGGCCCTCGCCGTCGGGCTCCAGGCGTTCGCATCCGGCCAGGCTGCGGCGCAGCACGTCGGGATCGTTGAGCGCCGCCCAGACGGCCGCGCGCGGCGCCGCGATGCGCCGGGACGCGCTCAGCTGCATGGCGCGGGTTTTCTCCCTGTCCGGTCGCGGTGGAGTCGGTACCGGAGCAGGCTACCCCGACGGCGGCGGTCGGACAAGCCCGCCCCGCCGGCCGGCCATCGCCGCCGTCCGGGCTACCACAGCGCCTTTTCGAGGGCGCACTCGGGGCAGGTCCAGCCGGCGGGGAGGTCTTCGAAGCGGGTGCCGGGCGGAATACCGCGGTCGGGATCGCCGAGTGCCGGGTCGAAGACGTGGCCGCATTCGGTGTTCGGGCACTTGCGGACACCCGACGTCACCACCCAGGCCAACTGCGCGGCGGCCCCGCGGGTCGTCACCGCCAGCGCCAGCAGCACCGCGGCCCCGCCGGCGACGACACCCCGGCGGGAGAGGGGTGGCGTCGCTTCGCCGCACGGACCCGGCCGTTTCATGGCCGATGGTCCCCGTTCGCTGCGGCTCAGCCGGCGATCACCCCACCGCCCTGCTTGGTGATCGCCACCACCGACGGCCGCGGCGGCATCCCGTCGGCGAAGTCGGGCCAGCGAGTCGCCGGGTCCTCGAAGGTGGAATCGCGCTCGAAGCCGGCAAAGGCCTTGACGCCGTCGCTGCCCGGATGCTGGACGGCGACGAACAGCGTGGTGCCGTCCGGGGTGAACAGCGGGCCGCACATCTCGGCCCCGACCGGCACCCGGAAGAACATCTTGCCGGTGCCGCGCAGCGCGCCCTCGGTCTCCAGCGCCCAGACGCCGTCGGCGGTGCCGGACTTCGCCCAGTTGCTGCCCTGGTCGGTGGCGACCCACAGCCGTCCGGCGGGGTCGATGGCGCAGTTGTCGGGGGCGGCGAACCAGCCGTTGGCGGTGGTCGCCGGGTTCCAGAACGCTCCCACCTCCGGTTTCGAGGGATCGCCGCAACTGACCAGGATTTCCCAGCGGCCGGTCGGGGCGGCGTGGTCGCCGTCCGGTGGCGTAAGCTCGATGATGTGACCGAAGGTGTTCTCGGCGCGCGGATTGGCGGCGTCGACCTGCTCCGCCGTCCGGCGCGCATTGTTGGTGAGCAGGACATAGACCTTCTGGGTCACCTTGCTCGGCTCCACGTCCTCGGGGCGGTCCATCGGGGTCGCGCCCAGCAGATCGGCGGCGCGGCGGGTCTCGATCAGCACGTCGGCCTGGCTCGCGAAGCCGTTCTCGGCGGTCAGCGGCCCGCTGCCGTGGACCAGCGGCAGCCACTCCAGGGTCCCGTCGGCATGGAACTTGGCGACCGAGAGGGTGCCGTGGTCGAGCAGGTTCATGTTGGCGGCCCGGTCGGCGGCATCGAAGACGCCGTCGGTGACGAACCTGTAGACGTACTCGAAGCGCTGATCGTCGCCGGAGTAGACGACGACGCGACCGTTCTTGTTGACGATCGATTCCGCGCCTTCGTGCTTGAAACGGCCGAGGGCGGTGCGTTTCAACGGCGTCGAGGCCGGCGCGTAGGGGTCGATCTCGACGATCCAGCCGAAGCGGTTGGCCTCGTTCGGCTCCTTGCCGACGTCGAAGCGATCGTGGAAGCGGCCCCAGGGGTAGCGGGCGTTCTGGCCGCCGACACCGTAGCGGTCATGGTTGACCTGTTCGGCGAGACCGCCGGTTTCGCCGACGAAGTACTGGTGGAAGTTCTCCTCGGCGGTGAGGTAGGTGCCCCACGGGGTGATGCCGCCGGCGCAGTTGTTGAGGGTGCCGATCACCCGGGTGCCGGTCGGATCGGCGGCGGTCTTCAGCCGTTCGTGGCCGGCGGCCGGACCGGTGATCCGGATCGGGGTGCTGAGCATGCTGACCCGGCGGTTGTAGGGGCTGTCCTTGACCACCGCCCAGCGGCCGTCGGTCTTCCGGATCTCGACGACGGTCCCGCCGTGGGCGGCGAGCTCGATGTCGATGTGCTCGCGGGTGAGCCTGGCCGGGTCGAGCTTGCGGTCCTCGCCGCTCACTCCGGGAAACATCAGGTTGGTGTTGGTGTATTCGTGGTTGACGCAGAGGAGCCCGTGATCGGAACCGCCGGCGCCCTGCGGCAACGGCACGAAGCCGACGTAGTCGCAGTTGTAGCCGAACTGCTGGTCCTGGGCGGCGGCGCTCTGGGTCGCCGGATCGAAGTCGGGCGCGCCGGTGACGACCGGATCACCCCAGCGGATCAGGATCTCCGCGGCATACCCGGGAGAGACGTGGTGGGTCACATCGGCGCCGTGGCCGATCTCCTCGAAGGGGAAGCGGCCGGTCGTGGTGGCGGTGGCGGCGGCCCGCAGCGGCACGAGCCCCATCGGTCCCATCGCGGCAGCGATCGCGGTGATCCCCAGGGCACCCTTCAGCACGTCGCGGCGCCGGAAGCGGGCGGCGATCACGTCGCCGAGGGTCGGTTCCGTCGAACGGTTGATCGGCCGGTCGTCGGGGTCGAGGATCGTCTGCTCGGGAAGGGTGCCGCTGATCTGTTCGGTCATCGCTCGTCGTGCTCCTCTGCTGGCTGGACCTGCACCGGCCCGGCAGCCCCCGCGCCAGCGTCCACTCCGCTGTTATAGGAGGCGACCATGAAGGCGAGGTGACGATTCGATGACGGCTTTGCGACGATCGACGCCCCGTTCCCGGCCGCCATCCATAGCCGATCGAAGCGCGATCCGCTATGGATGGCGGAACGGAGACCCTCGACGATCATGCCCCGCGGCGCCCATCCATCGCCCCGACTGACCGATGCCTTCTTCGCCGAGGCGCTCCGAGCCTGCGAGGAGGAGGCGGGGGCCCCCGCCGACGCGCCGGAGGCTGACGCCGCCGGACGGGCGGCGGGCGGCGATCTGCAGCGGCGGATTCTGGCGCGCGCGGCGACGCTGTCACGGACGGGCCCTTTCGCGGGGGCGCTGGCCCACCTTCGGACGGCGTTCGTCGCCGCCTTCGCAATCGCCCTGATCGCCGCGGCGGCGGCCGGGTGTGGGGCGGTGGCGGCGTTCTTCGGATCGCCCGCCGCCAGCCCGGTCAACGTCTTCCAAGCCCTCGCCGGGCTGCTCGGCGTTCCCACCCTGGCGCTTGTCGCCTGGGGGCTGTCGACGGCCGTGCGGCCGGCGGGAGCGGCGGCGGCGGGCCTCCTCGGCCGGGCGGTCGTGATGCTCGGTGGTCGGATCAGCCACTGGCTGGATCCCGGCGGGTCGACGGCGGCGATCGCCCGAGCGGCCAGCTCCATGCTCGCCGAGGGTGGGATCGGACGATGGACGGTCGCCGTCATCGCCCACGCGCTGTGGCTCGCCTACGCCGCTGCGGCGCTGGCGCTGCTGCTGTTCCACCTCGGCACCCGCGAGTTCGCGTTCGGTTGGGAGACGACGATCCTCGACCAACGCCATTACGCGGCGCTCACCCGGGCGGTTGCCGTCGGCCCCGCCCTGTTCGGCTTCCCGGTGCCCGATGCCGCCGAGGTCGCCGCCAGCCGGCTCACCGGCGAGCCGGGCGTCGGCGGCGAAACCTTCGCTGGTGCGGGGGTTCGGGGCCCGTGGGCGGGATTGCTGATCGGCAGCCTGGTCGTCTACGGCGTGCTGCCGCGGGCGCTTTTGCTGGTGCTCGGCCTGGTGATGACCCGCCGGGCGATCGGCCGTCATCGCCTCGACGTCACGCTTCCCGGATACGCGCGGCTGCGCTCGCGGCTGATGCCGGCAGCGCGGCGAACCGGCGTCGTCGACGCCGAGCGCGTCCCGGACGGCGGCGACGACGGCCCCGCGACAGCGCCGACGACGATCCGCCGCCACGGACCGGTGGCGCTGATCGGGCTCGAGATCGGGCCCCACGACGGCGACTGGCCGCCGCCCGTGGCCGGCGTCACCTGGCTCGACCTCGGCGTCGTCGACGATCGCACCAGCCGCCACGCCGTCGTCGACCGACTGCGCGCGGCCGTGCCGCCGCCGCGAGCCGCCGCGGTCGTTTGCGCCCTCGACCAGACCCCCGACCGTGGCCACCGCGCCTTTCTCGACGAACTGCAGCGAACGACCGGCGTTCCGGCGCTGCTGCTGTTGAGCGGCGGCGATCGGCTGCGGGCGCGAAAGGGGCACCGGCTTGCCGACCGTGTCGCCGACTGGCGGCAGATGGCCGCTGCCGCCGGCATCGATCCGGAGCGGGTACTCGAGATCGATCTCGACCGCCTGACCTGGGCCGGTCGAGATCGTCTCGCCCGCTGGCTGGGCGGCGAGCCGGCCGCCGAGGTCGGGGGGCCGCCGATCGAGCGGGCCTTCGCGTTGATCGTCGAGCGGGCGGCGCGCTGGTCTGGGCCGCCGAACGACGCCGAACGGGCCGAACTGCACCGGGCGATCGCCCGCCTGTACGGATCGCAGAGCGGACGTTGGCGGGCACTGCTGCGGTTGCCGGAGGGCGAGATCGCGATCGCGGGAGAACAACTGCGGGAGAGCGCCGCCCGGGTCTCGGCGCTGCTGCCGCCGCGGCTCAAGGGCAGCCGCCGCTGGCTCGCCGCCGGGGCCCTCGCCGGCGCCCTCGGCTGCGTGGCGGCGGCAACGTTGCTGGCGCCGGCGGCGATCGTGGCCCTTCCCGCCTGGGCCGGCCTCGGCGCCGCACTGGCTGCGGTCCTGCCGCGGACCGGTGCCGTCGATGCGCCGGCGGCCGAGGACGGCGATCTCGGCGGCGCGGTTGCCGCGGCGGCGCTGTTCGCGCTGGTGTTGCATGTGCAGGGACGAGACGAGGCGACGATCACCGCGATCCTCGATGAAACGCTGCCGGAGGCGGACCCGCCGCCGATGCATGAGGCGGGGGCGGTCCGCACTTGGCTCGGGGGGCTCGCCGGACGGCTGGCGGTGGTGCTGGCCTCCCGGCGGGAGGCCGGGCGATGACGGACGCGGTGCCGACGCCGGTGCTGAAGGTGGCGGTGGTCGGGCACACCAATACCGGCAAGACCTCGCTGCTGCGCACCCTCACCCAGGACGTGTCGTTCGGCGAGGTTTCCGATCATCCCGGCACCACCCGCCACGTCGAGGGGACGGCGCTGCTGGTCGACGGGGTGCCGCTGGTCGAGCTCTACGACACCCCGGGCCTGGAGGATTCGATCGGCCTTCTCGAGCTTCTCGACCGGCAGCGGGGGGACCGGCGGATCGACTGGATCGAGGTGGTCCGAGAGTTCCTTGACGGCCCCGCGGCGAAGGGGCGCTTCGAGCAGGAGGCGAAGGCGCTCCGCCAATTGCTCGCCAGCGATCTCGCCCTCTACGTGATCGACGCCCGCGACCGGGTGCTCGGCAAGCACCGTGACGAACTGGAGATCCTCGGCCGCTGCGCCCGACCCGTCGTTCCGGTGCTGAACTTCGTCGCCGGGCCCGACGCCCGGATCGAGCCGTGGCGCGCCCAGCTCAAGCGCGCCAACATGCATGCGATCGCCGAGTTCGACACCGTGGTGCTCAACGCGACCGGCGAACAGCGGCTGTTCGAGAAGATGCTGACGCTGCTCGACGCCCACCGACCGACCGTCGAGGCGCTGATCGCCGACCGCCGCCGCCGCCGCAGGGAGGTGCTGCGTGCCGCGGCGATGTTGATCGCCGACATGCTGATCGACGTCGCCGCCCTGACGCTGACGGTGGCGGCAACGGACGACCGGGCGGCGGCGGCGGAACGACTGCGGCGAGCGGTCCGGGAGCGCGAGCAGCACTGCGTCGACGACTTACTCGCGCTGTTCCGCTTTCGGCCCGACGACCACGAGGCGGACCTGGTGCCGATCGCCGACGGCCGCTGGGGGATCGACCTTTTCAGCCCCGCGCTGCTCAGGCAGTTCGGTCTCCGGGCCGGCAGCCGGGCCGCCGCCGGCGGTCTCGCCGGACTCGCCGTCGACGCGATGGTCGGCGGGCTGTCGCTGGGGGCGGCGGCGGCGCTCGGCGCCACCCTCGGGGCAGTGTGGGGAAGCGTCGAGACGCATGGCCGGCGGCTGGTCGACCTGGTGCGGGGCCAGACGCGGCTCGCGGTCGACGACCCGACGCTTCGGGTCCTGCTCATCCGCGAGACGGAACTGGTGCGGGCGCTGCTGCGCCGCGGCCACGCCAGCCGGGACCGGATCCGTCTCATCGCCCGGAGCGAGGAACGCCGAGCCGCCCTTGCCAAGGAGCCGCTGCCGGACGCACTGGGCGGGGCCCGGCTGCATCCGGGCTGGTCGCGCCTCAACGTCCCGCACGAGGCGGCAGCGGATCCGCGCCGCGACAGGGCGCGCACCGTGCTGGCGGCGAGACTGGAGAGCGAGCTGGCGGGGAGTGCCGCGCTCGCCGAACCGGCCGGCGGTTAGCGCTCGGTCAGCTTGAGCTCGATGCGGCGGTTACGACGGAAGGCGATCTCGTCGCCGCGGTCCTCGAGCGGGTGGAACTCGCCGAAGCCGGCGGCGGCGAGGCGGTGGGGCGGAATGCCCTGGTCGATCAGCAGCCGAACCACGGAGATCGCCCGCGCCGTCGACAGCTCCCAGTTGGACGGAAACTCGAGGGTGGCGATCGGCCGCCGATCGGTATGGCCGTCGACCCTCAGCACCCAGTCGATGTCGGGAGGAAAGCGGGCCGACACCGTCTTCAGGGTTTCCGCCACCTGAATGAGCTGGGTGCGACCGTCGTCGCCGAGTTCGGCGGAGGCGGTGGCGAACAGCACCTCCGACTGGAAGACGAAGCGGTCGCCGACGATCCGGATGTCGGGCCGGTCGCCGAGCACCTCCCGCAGCTTGCCGAAGAACTCGGAGCGATAGCGCGACAGCTCCTGGACCTTGCTCGCCAGCGCCGCGTTCAGCCGGCTGCCGAGCGAGGCGATCTGCGCCTTCTGGTCCTGGTCGCGCAGCTCCGAGGCCGCCAGCGCCGTGTTCAGGCGCTCGATCTGCTCGCGCAGCGCCGCCGTCTGCTGGTTCAATAGGGCGATCTGGGCGCGGGCACTCTCTGACAGCTCGCGTTCCCGGATCAGCGTCGTCTCGCTTTCGCCGCGGGATCTCTCGGCGGCGTCGACCTTGATCGCCAGAGCTGCGGCGTCCCGTTCCAGCTCCGCCTTCAGCGCTCGCACCGCGTCGAGCTCGGCGGCGAGACGGGTGAGATCACGGGTCTGCGCCTCGGCCCGAGTCTCGGCGGCCACCGCCCGGTCGTCGAGCGCCCGCAGCCGGGTCGCGAGATCATCGCGACCGGCCACCGAAGCCTGCAGCTCCGCCGACAGCCGTGTGATGTTGGCGGTCAGATCCTCGCTCGCCTTTCGCTCCAGCGCCAGCAGCCCGGCCAGTTCGTCGACCTGGCCCTGCAGCCGGCGGAGGGCGGTATCGCGGCCGGAGAGCGCCTCCGAGAGGAAGAACTGGGCGAGCACGAACACCAGCAGCAGGAAGATGATGACCATCAACAATGTCGCCAGGGCATCGACGAACCCCGGCCACGTGTTGGGGTTGACGCGCTCGCGGCGGGTGAGGCTGCGCATCGCCGCGCGCCCCGCTCACGGTTCGGGTTGGTCGGCTAGCGCCGCGATGGTGCGGGCGAGCAGCTTGATGTCGGTTCGGATCTCCTGGATGATCTCCTCGCGGCCGCGGCTCAGCTCCTCGATCAGACGCGCGACGTAGACCTCGAGATTGCGGATGTGGGCTCGGCTGGCATCGTCGAGCCCCCCTCCGCCGGCGCGGGCGAGGCCGTCGGCGAGACGGCCGAGGATCGGCTTGAGGTCGGTCTGTCCCTCCGCCAGCCGCAGCATCAGTTTCTGCTCGGTGCGCATCTGGTCGGCGAGGGTCTGGATCATCTCGCCCAGCTGGACGAGGTTGGCGTGGGTGGCGATGCGGCTCTCCTCGCCGCGGGTGAGGGTGCGCTGCAGGTTTTCCAGGCCCTCCGCGGTCTGTTCCAGGAGCGCCTGGACATAGATCGGGATCGGCTGATCGCCTTCCCCGGCGAGAGCGCCGCTGGAGAGCCGAGTGACCCCCGAGAGCCAGTCCTCGAGGTCGTTGTAGAAGCGGTTCTGGGCCTGGCCGAGCTGCAAGTCGAGGAAGCCGAGCACCAGCGATCCGCCGAGGCCGAACAACGACGACGAGAAGGCCGTGCCCATGCCGGCGAGCGGCGCCTCCAGCCCCCGTTTCAGATCGCCGAACACCCCGGCGAGGTCGCGGCTCTCCACCGACAGGCCGCGGATCACCTCGCCGATCGAGCCGATCGTCTGCAACAGCCCCCAGAAGGTGCCGAGCAACCCGAGGAAGATCAGAAGACCGATGGTGTAGCGCGAGAGATCGCGGGACTCGTCGAGCCGGGAGGCGATGCCGTCGAGCAGCGAGCGGGTGGCCATCGCCGAGAGCGACAGCCGGCCCTTGCGCTCGCCCAGCATCGTCGCCATCGGCGCCAAGAGGCGCGGCGGTCGGGCTTCCGAGAGCGGCACCGCCTCGCTCCTGAACCCCTCGATCCAGCCGACCTCGGGGCCGAGCATGGTGACCTGGCGGAAGCTGTAGAGGATGCCGAGCAGCAGCACCCCGAGGATCAGGCCGTTGAGCGGCGCGTTGGCCAGGAAGGCGTCGCGGAGTGGCGCGACAAGCAGCGCGACGAGGACGACCACCGCGACGACGAACACCGCCATGCGGACCAGGAAACGTCGCGGCCGGGTCATGCCGGGGGGCCGCTCCGTCGCTCAGCGTGTCTCGCCGGCGGCGATCATCGCTCGATGACCGTGACGTCGACGCGGTCGGGCGGGCCGGACGGGACCTTGTCGCCGAGGGCGCGAACGTCGATGCGGCTGGACTTGATCCCACTCTCCATCAGGTGGGAGCGGATCGCCAGCGCCCGCGACAGCGACAGACGGCGCGCCTTGCTCGGGGATCCTTCGCCGTCGCCAGCATAGGCGAGCAGCTGCACGCGCATCGCTTCCGCAGATCGGAGCTCGCCGACGAGACCGTCGAGCGCCGCGCGGCCCGATTCCGTGAGCACCGCGTCGCCGGCCGGGAACGGGACCCGCACCGACCGTCCTGACGGCGCAGATCCATTCTCGCCGGATCGGGCGGCAAGCTGGATCGCGGCGGGGGTCGCGGTCGCCGCCGGCGCCGCTGCCGGCTGCGGGGCCGACGCCGCGCAGCCAGCCGGTCCGGGCGTCGGCGCCTCTGGTTCCGTCGGCGCCGCTTCGTCCGCCGCCATCTCCGGTTCGGGGGGGGCCACCGGTTCGGGTGCCGTCACCGCGGGTGGCTGGTCGTCCGTCGCCCGTGCGCCGCCGGGGATGTCGGCCAGGGCCG
>JBHJOP010000088.1:0-27835 GCA_050329575.1 Rhodospirillales bacterium
CAGAAGCACAACAGCGAAATCTGCTTCATCGGCGAAACCACGCTGGACAACGGCATCACCTTCGGCATCAACGTCCAGCTCGAGGCCAACACCTCCGGCGACCAGATCGACGAATCGTATCTCTACGTCGAAAGCGACAGCCTCGGTCAGCTCCTGCTGGGCGATACCGACAGCGCCGCCTATCTCCTGCACGTCACCGCCCCCGACGGGGGCATCAGCGTCGACTCCGGCGACCTGGTCAACAACGAGTTCTTCGTCAACCCCGGCCTCGACCTGTTCGATCGCGCGGTCGCCACCACCTATCTGGTGTTCGGCGACGACGATTCGGGCAAGATCAGCTACATCACCCCCCGCTTCGCCGGCATCCAGATCGGGCTCTCGTACATTCCGCAGTTCGAGGCCGGCGGCGACAACAACTCGAGCCTGAAGCTGCGGCCAGGCAGCGGCAACAGCAACAACATCAACAACGGGTTCGCCGGCGCGATCAACTACACCGAGGATTTCAACGGCTTCGGCGTTCAGCTCTCGGCCGGCTACATGTTCGGCGAGACCGGGGCGGACGATGTGACCGGCGGCGACGACAACCTCAACGCCTACGCGTTCGGAGCGCAGTTCGGCTATGGTGGGTTCAGTTTCGGTGGGGCCTACAGCCGCGGCGAGGGCGACAACGGTTTCGGCTCGCGGTTCAACAGCCGAGCCTGGATCGTCGGTGCGACCTACGAGGTCGGTCCCTACGCGATCGGCGTCAACTACATGAAGGGTGAGGAGAACCCGACCGGCAACGCCGGCAAGGGCCGCCTCGATCAGGCCGCACTCAGCGGCACCTACCGGCTCGGTCCGGGGGTTCGTCTGGTCGGTGCCGTGTTCGCCTTCGACGGCGAGAACGAGGACAACAGCGAGGAAAACGACGGCTGGGGTGGAGTCGTCGGCTTGAAGCTCGGCTTCTGATCGCGAACCCGTCGAACGTCCGTTGGGGGGGGCGGCTTCGTGCCGCCCTTTCCGTTTGTGCCCGACCGGTTCTCTGCTAGGAGTCCCGTTCGACCTCTCGGGTGCGGGAGCCACGCGGCTTGACTCAGATCCTCTGGCTCGCTTCCTTTCCGAAGTCCGGCAACACCTGGCTGCGGGCGTTCCTCGCCAACTATCTGCGCGGCGGCCGTCTGCCGGAGGACGTCAACAAGCTGCCGAACTTCAGCTACGGCGATATGCGGATCGAGTACTACGAGCAGATTTCCGGCAGGAAGGCCGAAGAGCTCGATTACGACACCATCAATCGACTGCGGCCGCGCGTCCACCGATTCCTCGCTGAGGCCCATCCCGGCCTGGTGCTGGTCAAGACCCACAGCATCCTGTCGGCGATCGAAGACGTTCCGACCATCACCCCGGACGTCACGTTCGGCGCCGTCTACGTCGTGCGCAATCCGTTCGACGTCGCCGTGTCCTTCGGCCATCACTACGGCCTGTCCACCGAGAACGCCGTGAAGGCGATCTGTTACAAGGGACTCGAGACCGTCCCGACGCCGGGGCACATCCTGCAGGTGCTGTCCGACTGGAGCACCCATCTCAAAGGCTGGCTGGAGGCGCCGGGCCTCTATCGCCATCTGATGCGTTACGAGGACATGACCCGCTCGCCGACCAGAACCTTCGGCGGCGTTCTCGATTTCCTCAAGGTCGCCCGCGACCGCGAGCGGCTGAAACGCGCGATCCGCCATTCGTCCTTCAACGTGCTCTCGGGACAGGAGCGTCAATCGGGCTTCGTCGAACGTTCGCGCACCGCCGAGCGCTTCTTCCGCAAGGGCGAGGTCGGCGGCTGGCGGCGGGAACTGACACCCGCGCAGGTCGATTTCATCGTCCAGCACCATCGCGAGGCGATGACGAGCATGGGCTACCTGTCGGCGGAGGGAGAGATCCTGGTCTAGCGGGCCGCGGGGATGGGCGATCATCGAAGGCCGTCGACCTGCCGACGCGGGCCCGATCCCGGTGTTCCCGATTGCGCGGCGGACGGTGTTCGGGCCATGGTAGGTGGCCGTCGGCAAAGACCGGAACGGTCGGCATCGGCGACGGCGGACGACGGCGGACGACGGCGGATGGAGGGCCACGGCGCTGCGAGCTACGTTTACGGAGGCCGTCCGGCACCACCGGGCGGGCCGCTTGGCCGAGGCGGGCCGCCTCTACGACCGGGTTCTGAAGCGCGATCCCCGTCACGCCGACGCCCTGCACCTGCGCGGTCTCGTCGCCCATCAGCAGGGCGATCCCGAGCGGGCAAGGGCATGGGTCGCCAAGGCGATCGCCATCGATTCCGGCAACGCCGCCTACCACAACACCCTCGGGGCCGTTCGGCTCGGCGGCGATGACGCCGCGGCCGCCGAGGCGTGCTTCCGCCGCGCTCTCGCCCTCGATCCCGATCTCGCCGAAGCCCACAACAACCTCGGCAACGCCCTCCTCCGCCAGGGCCACGCCGAGGCGGCGATCGGCTGTTACCGGCGTGCGCTGGAGATCCGCCCCGACTATGCCGAAGCCCATGGCAACCTCGGGAGCGCGCTCCGACGGCAGGGACGGCTTTCGGAGGCGCAGGCGAGCTGCGAACGCGCGCTCGCCGTCAAGCCGGACCATGTCTCCGCCCTCGCCAATCTCGGCCAGATCCTGCATGAGCAAGGTCGCTACCATGAGGCCCTCGCAGCACTCGACCGCGCCGTCGTGCTCGATCCCGCCCACGCCGAGGCACGGGCCAACCGGGCGGTGCTGCTGTTGCGGTTCGGGCGCTTCGACGAGGGATGGCGGGAATACGAGTGGCGCTGGCGGGTGCCGGGTTTCGCCACCGAGCGCCACCGACGGACCCGGCCGCGCTGGGATGGGCGTGATCCCGGCGGGCGGACGATCGTCCTCCACGCCGAGCAGGGGTTCGGCTCGGCGATCCAGTTCGTGCGCTATGCGCCGCTGCTCGCCGCACGCAACGCCACCGTCGTTCTCGAATGTCCGCGACCGCTGGTCCGACTGTTCTCCTGCCTGACGTCCGGGTCGGCGGCGCCGGTGGCGCGCGTCGTCGCCCGCGGCGATCCGCTGCCGCCGCACGACCTGCAAGTGCCGCTGATGAGTCTCCCGGCCCTGTTCCGGACCGAGATCGATGGCATTCCGCGCGACGTTCCCTACCTCGCGGCGGCGGCGACCGCCACCGCCCACTGGCGCCGGCGCCTCACCGCGGTCCCGTCCCCCAGGATCGGCCTCGCATGGGCGGGCAGCCCGCGCCACGTCAACGATCGCAATCGCTCGATGCCGGCATCCGCCCTGCGGCCGCTGCTCGCCGCCGTCGTCGCCTCCTGGTTCAGCCTGCAGCTCGGCCCGCAGGCCGACGAGATCGTCACCCTGAGCGGCGGTGAGATCCACGACCTGGCGGGCGACATCACCGATTTCGCCGATACCGCCGCGGTCGTCGCCAATCTCGATCTGCTGATCTCCGTCGATACCGCCGTCGCTCACCTCGCCGGCGCCCTCGGCCGGCCGGTGTGGCTGCTGCTGCCGTTCGTCGGCGAGTGGCGATGGCTTGTCGAGCGCACCGATACGCCGTGGTATCCGACCATGCGGCTGTTCCGGCAGGCCGCACCCGGTGACTGGGGCGACGTCGTCCGCCGGGTCGGCGAGGCCCTCGCCGCCGCGTGGCCCGGGTCGGGATGCACACCGCCATGACCAACCGGCAGCAACGGCGGCAGCACGCGCGAACGACCGCGACCGGCGCGCAACGGCTGCTCGTCGAAGCGGTGCGGCTGCACCAGCGAGGTCGCCTCGACAAGGCGACGGCGCTCTACCAGCGGATCCTGCGAGCGGATCCCCGCCACCCCGACGCCCTGCATCTCTCCGGCCTTGTCGCCCACCAGCGCGGCGATCACCGGCAGGCACGGGCGTCGATCGACGCCGCGATCGCCATCGATGCCGACCGCGCGGCCTTCCACAACAGCCTCGGCGCCGTGTATCTGGCGCTCGGGCAACCGGAGCAGGCGGAGGCCTGCCTGCGCCGTGCCCTCGAACTCGATCCGGGTTCGGCCGAGACCCACAACAACCTCGGCAACGCGCTGCAACGGACCGGCCGTCTGCACGAGGCGGTGGCCGCCTACCGCCGGGCGCTGCAGCTGCGGCAGGACTACGCCGAGGCGCATTACAATCAGGGGCGAGCGTGGCACGGGCTCGATGACCTGGCGGCCGCGGCCGCGTGCTACCGACGCGCGGTCGCGATTCGCCCCGGCTACGCCAAGGCCCTCAAGGGCCTCGGCGACGTGCTGGCGGAACAGGGTCGGAGCGACGACGCGGCCGCCGAATATCGGTCGGCCCTGGCGGCGGACCCGGCGGATGCCGAAACCCATGCCGCGCTCGCCGCCCTGTGGGAACGGGCGAGCGAACTCCCGCAGGCGCTGGCCAAGGCCGAAGAGACGCTGCGTCTCGATTCCGGCAACGTTCGGGCGACGGTGGTCGCCGCCCGCTGCGAACGCCGGCTGGGGCGACCCGCCGACGGCCTCGCCCGGCTGCGGCGGCTGGCGACCGGGCGCCTGGAGGACGATGCCCGCGCCCATCTGATGTACGAGACGGCGACGATCCTCGACCGCATCGGCGACTATCCGGACGCCTACGAGGCCTATGTCGTCGCCAACCGGCTGAATGCCCGCAACCCGCAGGCGGCGCGCATCGACCGCGGTGCCTACCCGGCGTTGATCGAGCGGCTGCGCGCCCGCTTCACGCCGGACTGGGTGCGGTCGTGGACGCCGGCGATCGCCGATGCGCCGCCGCCGGTGTTTCTGGTCGGCTTCCCGCGCTCCGGGACGACGCTGCTCGATCAGATCCTGGATGCCCATTCCGCCTTGCAGACCATGGAGGAGAAGCCCGCCATCGACGTCGTGCGGCAGGCCGTCGAGCATCTCCCCGGCGGCTATCCGGACGCCCTCGCCGCGATGACGCCCGACGACGTGGCGGGTTTGCGCCGGCTCTATTTCGACGAGGTCGCCCGGTGCATGGGCGGCCCGCCTTCGGCAACCCTGGTCGACAAGATGCCCCTCAACACCATCGACGTCGGGCTGATCCATCGCCTGTTTCCGGACGCCCGGATCCTGCTCGCGCTCCGTCACCCCTGCGACGTGGTCTTGAGCGGCTTCATGCAGCCGTTCAAGCCCAATGCCGCGATGGTCCATTTCGGCGATCTCGGCGACACCGCCCGTTTCTACGCCGCGGTGATGTCGCTGTGGCAACGCTACGGGGAGGTGCTGCCGCTCACCGTGCTCGCCACCCGCTACGAGGACCTGGTCGCCGATTTCGAGGCCGAGACCCGGCGGATCCTCACCTTCCTGGGGTTGCCATGGGAGGAGTCGCTGCGCGGCTACGCCGAGCGGGCCCGATCGCGCCCGATCGCCACCCCGAGCTACCACCAGGTGGTGCAGCCGATCTACACCCGCTCGGTGGGCCGCTGGATCAACTATCGCGAGCCGATGGCCGCCGTGCTGCCGGTGCTGGCGCCGTTCATCGACGCGTTCGGCTACCGGGCCGACGTCGATCCGGACTGATCCCCACGGGCGAACAATCCGCCGACGGTCGCGAGGCCGGCGGCACCGCTGCCGGCGAGGCGAGGGGCGGTGATCGACGAGACGCCGCCCAGGGCGTAGACCGGCACGGGGCTGTGTCTCACCCAGCGGGCGAACAGCATCGCGCCCAGCGGTGGGGCACCCGGATGGCTCGCGGTCGCGAACACCGGCGACAGCAGCACGGCGTCGACGCCGGCGCGCGCGGCCCGCCTCACCGCGGATGGCGAATGGGCGGCCGCGGTGACCAGCCAGCCGTGCCGCCGCCACAGCCGCCACGTCCGACGGCCGTGGGCGATCTGCGTTTCGGTCAGGTGCAGGCCGTCGGCGGCGACGGCTGCGGCGAGCCGGCCGTCGCCGGCAATCAGCAGTCTGACGCCCGCGCTGCGGCACTGCACCGCCAGCCGGCGGGCCAGTCCGGCCCGGTCGGGCGCGTCGTAGTGGCGAAGGATCACGGCGCTGCCCCGCGGCAGCCGGGTGAGGGCCGGTTGTGGATCGGGCAACCGGAGCGTGTCGGTCATCAGCATCAGCGGCGGCAGATCCCATCGCCGCGCGACCGGTTTGAGCCGCCGCGCCATGTCTGCTAGGCTCACGGACGGCTCCGGTGGCGACGCGGATCGAACATGGGCAACGACCAACTCCTCGCCGACGACGTGGTCGCCAACCTGGCCGCCGTCAAGGCGGAGATCGCGGCGGCGGCGGCCGCCGCCGGGCGCGCCGTCGACTCGGTCGCCCTGGTGGCGGTGACCAAGACCCACGCCGCCCAGCGGATCGGCCCGGCGCTCGAAGCCGGTCATCGCGTCTTCGGCGAGAACCGGGTTCAGGAGGCGGAGGCCAAATGGCCCGCCCTCGCGGCCCGCTATCCCGATATCCGGTTGCACCTCATCGGTCCGTTACAGACCAACAAGGCGGCCCATGCGGTGCGCCTGTTCGAGATGATCGAGACGGTCGATCGGCCGAAGCTGGCGCGCGCGCTCGCTCAGGCGATGGACAGGGAGGGTCGGCGTCCCGACGTGCTGATCCAGGTCAACACCGGCGAAGAGCCTCAGAAGCACGGCGTGCTTCCCACCGCGGTCGACGCCTTCGTTCGCGCCTGCATCGACGAGTTGGCGCTGCCGGTCAAGGGCCTGATGTGCATCCCTCCGGTCGACGAGGAGCCGTCGTTGCATTTCGCCCTGCTGCGCGAGATCGCCCGCCGAAACGGCCTCCCCGAGCTCAGCATGGGAATGACCGGGGACTTCGCGGTCGCCATTCGCTTCGGCGCGACGATCGTGCGGGTCGGGACGGCGATCTTCGGTGCCCGGGAGTCGCAGGGCCCGCGGTAGCGGCGGCCTCAGGGCGACGGCGCGGCCTCGATGACGATCCGGTCGCCGGGCCGGCAGGCGCGCAGGAGTGCGCGGAGGTCGGACAGCGCCAGGGCGACGCAGCCCTCGGTGGGACCGAAATCCGTTTGTGCGACGTGCAGGAAAATGGCGCTGCCGAGGCCGGCCCGCACCGGCGCGTCGTTGTAGCCGATTACCGCCAACAGATCGTAGCATCCGTCGTCGCGCCACAGCCGCTCGTGCCGGGCGGTACAGGGTCGACGGACCGGCCGGTTGTAGTAGGGGTCCCACGGGTCGTCACACCAGCCGTCCACGGGATCGATCGGGCGCACCGGCAAGCCGGTCTCCGGAGGGTCGATCCGGTCGGCCCGGTACATCACCCCGCGCAGCGGGTACGCGCCGGCGGGGGTCGCCCCGTCCCCCTCGCGTTTGAGCGTTCGCACGCCGCTACGGCCGAGGGCGCAGCGGACGTCCGCTTCCGGCCACCGCAAGCGTCCGTGCGCGAAGACGGTGATGTCCATGGCCGGAGCATAGCATCGCTCCGCTCCCCGAGACCAACAATGATCGCGATCAGGCGCGGACGTCGAGGCGGATGCCGCGCACGGCCGCATCGGCAGACGCCGCCATGAACGCCCGTTCGCCGCGCGCCCACTCCAGGACCTCGACGTGGGCGAGAACGGGCGACGGGTCGGCCCCCGCGCCGGCGTCCCGGCCGACGGACGGTCGGCTCGATTCGGCGAGGCCACCGGCCCGGTCGTCGGCGTCGAAGAGGGCGAGCACGTGCCCGCCGATGTCGCGTCCGGTGAACTGCTCGATCAGCACGTTGACGAGGGCGGATGCGGCGCCGATGAGGCCGCCGAACAGCGCCCCGCCGGCGATCCGCGGCACCGGCTCGATGGCGTCGTCCGTCCACGCCCGATACAGGGTCGAGATAACCGGGATGTGCTGCAGCGGATTGATGATGTCGAGGATGTCGAAGAAGGTCGGGCCATCGTCGCCGAACGCCGTGAAGCCGCGACCGCCGCGCTCGACGGTGGGCGGCGGGTGGAGGTGATCCGCGCGGTCGAACGCCGCCGTCGCCAGTGTCTCCATGCTCGCATCCCCTTCGATCGCTCGACCGGGGCTGTGCAATCCGCATGCCTGCCGCAATCGGCGGCCAAAGCGCTGAATCGGCCCGGAAAGCGGGCACGCGGCGGCGACACGGCGGCGACGGGGGACGGTCGGTGGTGCCCACGGCCCGGCAGGTGCTGCCGGGCGGTCGCGACCGTGCGGCGACGTTCAGAACAGATGCCCGCCGCGCCCGGCCTTGGTCCGCATGTAGGTTTCGTTGTGCTGGTTGGACGGAAAGGCGTGCGGCACCCGCTTCTCGACGGTGATGCCGCAGCGGGTGAGCCCGGCGACCTTGGCCGGATTGTTGGTGAGCAGGCGGACACGGTCGAACCCGAGCTGGCGCAGCATCTGGGCGGCCGGCAGATAGACCCGCTCGTCGGCATCGAACCCCAGTTGTTCGTTGGCGTCGATGGTGTCGAAGCCGCGATCCTGCAGTTCGTAGGCGCGCAGCTTGTTGACGAGGCCGATGCCGCGGCCCTCCTGCGCGAGATAGAGCAGCAATCCGCCGCCGGCGGCGGAGATCTCGGCGATCGCGCCGCGCAGTTGATCACCGCAGTCGCATCGCAGGCTGCCGAGCAGGTCACCGGTGAAACATTCCGAATGGAGGCGGGTCAGGACTGCATCCTCGGCACGGGGACTGCCGAGCACGACGGCGAGGTGCTCGAGGCCGCCATCATGGGGGCGGAAGGCGACGATGCGGGCGTCCTCGGCGCCACGCAACGGCACCCGCGCCTCGCTGACCGGACGCAGGGTGCGCGCAGCGGTATGCTCGTACTGGAACACGTCGCCGGCGTCGACGAGCAGAAACCCGTGGCGGACGGCCCAGGCGTCGAGGTCTTCCGCGGCCTGATCCCGGATCGCCGCGGTCACCGCTGCCGGCAACAGCCGCGCCGTCTTGGTCAGGAGCACCGCCGCACTGTCGCACGCATAGGCCGGCGCCTCGGCGACGGTCAGCGCGAGGGGGGGCGGCGCCGGGAGCCTGGAGAGGGGGTTGCAGAGATCGCGCACCAACTCGGCGGTCAGGCCGCCTTCCACCGCCACCGTCACCACCTTGAAACCGCCTGGCGACAGGGCCAGTACGGCCGCCCGACGGGCGGTGATCGCGAGCCGCGGCTGCGATCGGCTCGCCGCGGCCATCGCCGCCAGGCTCTGTGGGGTCGTCGCCTCCGCCGCCTCCACCAGGGACGCCGTTCCGTTGCTGCCGCGGACGGCGACCGCACGGCCCCGTCGCAGATCGGAGACGGCCCGATCCACGGCCAACAGCGAGAGCGGCTCGCGGGGAGCCGGAAACGGGATCAGGCGGGGCGGTTTGGTCACGGCAGTCCTGCGTTCGCACGGGATCCGAACGCGGCCGACGATACGCTCGAACCCGCTGGGTTAAAAGCGCTTTGTCGTTCCGACCGAGCGGGCGTGGTATCGCGTGATCGGCGTTGTATAATGTCGCAGCTTCGCTATCGTTGTCGTCGGCGAGGCTGTTGGCGGCTGAGGAGAGCGGCTGAACGTGATCAACGGCAAACGCGTCCTGCTGGTCGAGGATGACGATATCCTGCGCGAGATGCTCGCCGAGCAGTTGCAGTTGCACGAGGAGTTCGCGACGGTTGCCGCCGCGACCGGTGCCGAGGCCCTCGAACTGACGAAGGGCGACCATTTCGACGTCATCATTCTCGACATCGGCCTTCCCGACATGGACGGGCGCGAGCTCTGTCGGCTGATGCGCCGCAACGGCGTCAAGGCGCCGATCATCATGCTGACCGGTGCCGATACCGATGCCGACACGATTCTCGGGCTCGATTCCGGCGCCAATGACTACGTGACCAAGCCGTTCCGGCTCGGAGTTCTGCTCGCCAGGTTGCGCGCCCACATCCGCCAGCACGAACGCAGTGACGACGCGATCTTCGTCATCGGCCCGTACACCTTCAAACCGAGCGCCAAGATGCTGGTGAACAACGATACCAACAAGAAGGTTCGCCTCACCGACAAGGAAGCGGCGATCCTCAAGTACTTGTATCGCTCCGGGAGCCGGGTGATCAGTCGCGAGGTTCTGCTCGACGAAGTCTGGGGGTACAACGCGGGCGTCACCACCCATACCCTGGAGACCCACGTCTATCGCCTGCGCCAGAAGATCGAGGCCGATCCGTCGAGCGTCCGTATCCTCGTCACGGAGGCCGGCGGCTACCGCCTCGTTCCCTGACCGACGTTCCTCTCTCGGCAAAAAAAAGCGCCCGGCCAGGGGGGTTAACCGGGCGCTTTCAGCTCCCTTGCGGAAGCATTTCGGATGGCAGGGGAACCATCCGGAGTGTTTGGCTTCTCGCGAAGCGCCTCACTCCTTCTTGTAAGTGGTCCACCCATCCTAGCCGGGCCAATGCGTCTGACGCAACCCTCTCATGCAAAAAAAGCATAGCTTCTCCGGCGCGCCGACCCGCGGGCGGTCGGCTCACGGCCATTCCCGGAAGAACCTCGGATCCCTGAACCGGAACAGATCCGGATCGAGCGCCTCGTCGAAGCGGGCATCGATGAGCGAGACGTCGGTGACGGTTCCCTGGGCGTCGACGACACTCCACTTCCGCAGGGCCAGGGGGCTGTCGCTGAAGACCAGGGTCAGGCTGCCCTCGTGCGGGCTTCGGGTGCGGACGACGGTGACGCGCAGGGCCCCCGGCTCGCGGTCGAACTCGGTGATCGTCAGCTCGGCGCCCGACAACGAGATGCTCTCGGCGAGGAGAATGCCGGCGGGTGTGGACCCGAGCGGCAGATAGGTGACCTGCTGAAGCTGCGTGTCGTGATAGATCAGGAAGCGGCCGTCGGCGACGATCAGCACCGGAACCGGCGGCTGGTATTCGATCCGCATCTTCCCCGGCCTGCGCAGGAAGAAGTCGCCCCCGGCAAGCTGGCCGGTCGAGGACCGCTGCAGGAAGCGCGAGCTGACGGTCGTGACGCTGTTCAGGTAGGATTCGATTCGGGCGATGTCGGCCTGTTCCGATGGACCCAAGGCCATCGCCGCCGGGACGGCGGCGTGCGCGGACGATATGGCCGCAGCTGCCGTCGCCAGCACCACGGCCAGTGCCGCCGCGGCCAACAGCCGCAGCACCGTCGCGGCTCGCCCGTCACCGGGCAGACGGCCACCTGTGCCGGCGTTACGACCGGGCATGGTCACCGAACAGCACCTCGCGACGGCCGACCCGGTCGGGCTTGCTGACCAGGCCTTCCGCTTCCATCCGTTCGATGATCCGCGCCGCGCGATTGTAGCCGATCTGCAGGCGCCGCTGGACATAGCTGGTGGACGCCTTGCCTTCGGCGGCGACCAGCGACACCGCTTCGGCATAGAGTTCGTCAGCGAGGTCGTCGCCGGCACCGAGTTCGGCGGCGATCGCGCCGTCCTCCTCCTCCTCGGTCACCGCCGGCACGTACCGCGGTTCGCCCTGGCTCTTCAGGAAAGAGACCACCCGCTCCACCTCGTCGTCGGAGACGAATGGCCCGTGCACCCGGGTGATGCGTCCGCCGGTGGCCATATAGAGCATGTCGCCCTGGCCGAGGAGCTGTTCCGCCCCCTGCTCGCCGAGGATGGTGCGGCTGTCGATCTTCGAGGTGACGTGGAAGCTCATCCGGGTCGGGAAGTTGGCCTTGATGGTGCCGGTGATGACGTCCACGGATGGCCGCTGGGTGGCCATGATCAGGTGGATGCCGGCGGCCCGCGCCATCTGCGCGAGGCGCTGCACCGCCGCCTCGATGTCCTTGCCGGCGACCAGCATCAGGTCCGCCATCTCGTCGACGACCACGACGATGAACGGCAGCGGTTCGAGCGACAGCGGCTGTTCCTCGAAGGTCGGCTGGCCGTCGTCGCCGAAGCCGGTCTGCACCCGGCGGACCAGCGCTTCGCCGCGGCTCCTGGCGTCCGCGACGCGGGCGTTGTAGCCGGCGATGTTGCGAACCCCGAGTTGCGACATCGCCCGGTAGCGCTCCTCCATCTCCCGCACCGTCCACTTGAGCGCCACCACCGCCTTGGCCGGCTCGGTGACCACCGGCGACAACAGGTGGGGGATGCCATCGTACACCGACAGCTCGAGCATCTTCGGGTCGACCAGGATGAACTTGCAGGCATCCGGCGACAGCTGATAGAGCAGCGACAGGATCATCGCGTTGATACCCACCGACTTGCCCGAACCGGTGGTGCCGGCGATCAGCAGATGCGGCATGCGGGCCAGGTCGGCGAGCACCGGCGTTCCGCCGATGTCCTTTCCGAGCGCCAGCGTCAGCTTGCCGGCGTAGCTTTCGAACGCCTGCGAGGAGAGCAGTTCCTTCAACCCGACCGTCTCGCGCTGGACGTTCGGCAACTCGATGCCGATGACGTTGCGCCCCGGGATCACCGCGACGCGCACCGAGACCGCACTCATCGAGCGGGCGATGTCGTCGGCGAGGCCGATCACCCGCGAGCTCTTGATCCCGGGCGCCGGCTCGAGTTCGTAGAGGGTGACGACCGGCCCGGGCCGCACCTTGACGATCTCGCCGCGGATTCCGAAGTCCTCGAGGACGGTCGACAACAGCCGCGCGTTCTGCTCAAGGGCGTTGCGGTTGAGCGCCCTGCTGCCGGAGGTGTCCGGCGGCGGCAACAACAGGTCGAGGGGAGGAAAGCGATAGTCCTCACCGTCGCCGAAGTCGAGCCTGCCCTGGCTCGCCTGTTCCGCCTTGCGCCCGGATCGGACCGGGGGTGCCTTGGGGGCCACCAGGTCGAGCCGTGCCGTCGGCACCGATGGCGCCTGGTCCTCGTCGCCGTCGCCGCCATCGACCGTCGCCGCGGCGGGACCGAAGCGGGGCTCGAGCCGTTCACGCCGCCCGCTCACGGTCGCGAGCAGGCTGCGGGCGCTCCCGACCATTCGGCGCCCGGCGGCGGCCCCGCCCGACAGGTTCCGGCCGAGGCCGCGCCATTCGGACCACGGCAGTCCGAGACTGGCGGCCGAGGCCGCCAGTCCGAACGCGAGAGCGGCCACGGCCGGAAGTCCCGGGCCGAAGGGCGCACCCTGACCGGCAAGGACCGCGTCCAGCCTGCCGACCAGCAGCGAGCCGACTGCGCCGCCCGGACCGATCGCCAGCGGCGAGGCGTGCGGGCCCAGAAGCGCGGCCAGCCCGGCACTGAGAAGGACGGTCGCGGCGATCGCCGTCGACAGGCGCAGCCACAGCCGTGCCAGCGGCCGCTTGCGGATCGTCCGCCATCCCCAGACCACCAGGGCGATCGCCGGAACGGTGCCGGCGACCCCGACCCCATGCAGCAGCAGATCGGCGATGTGGGCCCCGGTGCGGCCGAGAAGGTTGCCGGGATGGGCGTCGGTGGCGTGGTTGAACGAGGGATCGGCCGGATCGAAACTGATCAGCGCCGCCAGCAACAACAGCCCGCAGGCGGCGAGGGCGCCCCCGGCGATTTCCGCCAGTCGGCGTCTGAAGAAGTCCGCCGTTCCCTCGGGCAGCAACGCGGCAGCGGCGATTCTGGTCATCGGTCAGGTCCCCAGAGACACCTAGGACGGCATTCTTTTATAGGGTGTTAACGATCCGTCTTAAAGCTTCTTCTGTAGAAGCCGGATCCTCGATCAGGGCGACGCGCACGAATCGGTCGCCGGGGTTGGCACCGGCGGCATCCGGCTGCGCCAGATAGCGCCCGGGAAGCACCCGCAGCGCCGCTTTGGCCCACAGGGCGCGGGCCGCCTCCTCGCCGTCGCCCACCTCGAGCCACAGAAAAAAGGCGCCTTGTGGACGGAAAAACCCGAATCGGCCGCCGAGCAGCCGTTCCGCGAGATCGAACTTGGCCCGGTAGAGGGCGCGGTTGCGCTCGACGTGGTCGTCGTCCCCCCACAGCGCGGTCGCGGCGGCCAGCACCGGCAACGGGACGGTGGCGCCCCCGTAGCTGCGCAGCCGGCGCAGGGCGTCGACCAGGCGCGCGTCGCCGGCGACGAAACCGCAGCGCAGGCCGGGCACGCTCGATCGCTTCGACAGCGAGTGGAAGACGAGGACGTTACCGAAGTCCCCGCCCATCGCCGCGCACGCCTGCAGGGCGCCGGGCGGCGGGTGACGGTCCCAGATCTCGGTGTAGCACTCGTCGACCGCGAGCACGAAATCGTGGCGGCGGGCGAGGCGAACCGCCGCCGTCAGATAGTCGAGGTCGGCGACGGCCCCTTGCGGATTGGCCGGGGAGCAGAGGTACATCAGCGCCGTGCGATCCAGGATGGCCGGCGCGATGGCGTCGAGATCGGGCAGGAAGCGGGTGTCGCGGGTGGCCGGCAGATAGACCGGGTCGGCACCACTCATCAGCGCCGCGCCGTCATAGACGTGATAGAACGGGTTCGGCATCAGTACCGCCGGCCGCCGCCGCCCGTCGCCCGGCGGCACCGCGACGGCGGCGCACAGAAACAGCGCCTCACGGGTGCCGGCCACCGGCAGGATCTGGCTGTCGGCGTCGATCAGCCGTTCGGGCAGGGCATAGCGGCGCCGGAGCCACCCGGCTGCGGCGGAACGGAATTCGGCCGTCCCTTCGACCGGCGGATAGCGGTTCCAGAGATCGCCGCCGGCGTCGACGACCTCGCGGACCAGAGGCGGCGGCAGGTGCCGCGGTTCGCCCACCGACAGCACCATCGGCCGCCGTCCGGCCGGCGGCTCGATGCCATCGAGCAACGCGCGCAGGCGGTCGAAGGGGTAGCCGGAGAGCAGCCGCAACCGGGGGTTCAGCATCGTCCCGCGATCCTACCGATCGCGCCCGGCCTTCTCAAGCCGGCTCGGCGCGGCCTCAGGGCTGGCTGCGACCGGCGGGGCCGGAACAAGAGGAAGGGCCGGAAGGCAGTACCTTCCGGCCCGTTCCGCCGGGTCGGGACGGCGGGGGAGAGCGACGCCGAGTGTCCGTCCCCGCCCGGTTCGCCCGTCAGTGCACGGATTCGCCGTGGAGGTTGAGATCGAGGCCGCCGACCTCGGTCTCCTTGTCGACCCGCAGCCCGACGGTCATGTCGATCAGCTTGAGAAGCACGAACGAAACCACGCCGCAGTAGACGATGGTGGCGACGATCCCCTTGAACTGGATCCACACCTGCGCCGCGTTTCCTTCCAGCAGGCCGGCGGTGCCGCCGATCGCCTCGGCCGCGAAGACGCCGGTGAGCAAGGCTCCGACGATGCCGCCGACGCCGTGGACGCCGAAGGCGTCGAGCGAGTCGTCGTACCCGCAGATGCGCTTCAGCCCCACCGCTCCCCAGTAGCACGCGACGCCGGCGACGAGGCCGATGATCAGGGCGCCGGACGGGGTCACGAACCCGGAGGCCGGGGTGATCGCCACCAGGCCGCCGACGGCGCCGGAGATGATGCCGAGAACGCTCGGCTTCTTGCGCAACAGCCACTCGGCGAACATCCACGACAGTGCCGCCGTCGCACAGGCGATCTGGGTGACCGCCATCGCCATCCCCGCCGAACCGTCGGCGGCGACCGCCGAGCCGGCGTTGAACCCGAACCAGCCGACCCACAGCAGCGAGGCGCCGATCAGGCTCAGCGTCAGGTTGTGCGGCGCCATGTTGTCGGTGCCGTAGCCGAGCCGCTTGCCGAGCACGATCGCGGTCACCAAGCCGGCGATGCCGGCGTTGATATGAACGACGGTGCCGCCGGCGAAATCGAGAACGCCGTCCTCGCCGAGGAAGCCGCCGCCCCACACCCAGTGGCAGACCGGCGCATACACGATCAACATCCAGAGCCCGAGGAAGATCAGCATCGCCGAGAACTTCATGCGGTCGGCGAAGGCACCGGTGATCAGCGCCGGGGTGATGATCGCGAACGTCATCTGGAAGGTCATGAACACCGATTCCGGAATGGTGCCGGACAGCGACTCGAGGGTCATGCCGTTGAGGAACAGGTTGCCGAAGCCGCCGAAGAAGGCGTTGAGGCTGCCGCCGTCGCCGAAGGCGATCGAATAGCCGGCGATCATCCACAGCACCGTCATCAGACAGCAGGTGGCGAAGCTCTGCATGCCTGTCGCCAGCACGTTCTTCTTGCGCACCATACCGGCATAGAACATCGCCAGTCCCGGGATGGTCATCATCAGCACCAGCGCGGTGGCGGTCAGCATCCAGGCGGTGTCACCCGAATCGAGGGTCGCCTCCTCGACCGCGGCGGCCGCTTCCTCGACGGCGGCGGTCACCTCTTCGGCGAAGGCACCCGCGATCCCGGCGAGGAGCATCGTCATCGCCAACGCCACGGGACGGATCAACCATGAAACACGACTCATTGCTTTGCTCTCCTGGGTCTCGATGTTCCTGAATGCGCCGGGGATGGCGGTACCGGCCGGGCGGCGATCGTCTGCCGGCGGCGGCGCATCACCGGTTTTTGTGCCGGCAGCTGCGTTGATCGTCGTCATCTCCTGTTCTCCCGACCGACGGGGGCAAACGGTTCGCAACACCGTCCCCTTATCTCAACTTCCATGCCAGCCTCCGCGCGGCGCCAACAATGCTTTGAAAGTTTTGTGAAAATCCGGGCTGCCCGGGGACTGCGGCAAGCTCGACGGTGTTCCGGCCCGCCTAGCCCTTAGGCGAACTCCGGCGGATTGGGCATAAAATAGGCAGATGTCCCCCGATCGCATCCGAGCCCTACAACGCGTCGGCGTCGGCTTCGCCGGTTCGAATGCGCACCGCCCTTTCCAGATCGTAGATGAAGATCTTGCCGTCGCCGATCTTGCCGGTTCGAGCGCTGTTCTGGATGGCCTCGACCACCGCGTCCACGAGCCCGTCGTTGATGGCGATCTCGATCTTCAGCTTCGGCACGAACTGGACGGTATACTCGGCGCCCCGATAGATCTCGGTCTGGCCCTTTTGCCGTCCGAAGCCGTTGACCTCGGTGACGGTCATGCCCTGGACGCCGACGGCCGTCAGCGCCTCCCGGACCTCATCGAGTTTGAAAGGCTTGATAATCGCGGCGATCAGCTTCATGACATATCCTTCCTTCCGTGGTCGATGCCGAGCCGCCCGCGGCGCCATCGATCGTTCGCCGAGGGGCTTGTCACCGCGCGGCGGCCGGGGACGGCGGCGAAGGTCTTGCAACAGGAGCGCCCCCGCACCGGTATTTTCACGAGCCGTGCCAAGCTGCCGTGACACAGCGCAACAGGTTGAAAAACGGCGAAATGAAACAACATGAACGATGGTTGCGGCCCGCCCGCCGCGCCGTGCGGCGACCAGCTTTTGGGCGTTTGCACGGAAATGATCACGATCGGGGCAGCGATGCCGTGAAGCGGAGCCGCGATGGCCACCGGTGAGAGGAGAGGCAGCGGTTCCGAGATCCGCACCGACGTGCTGATCGTCGGCGGCGGACTGGTCGGCGGCACGCTCGCCTGCGCGCTCGGCGGTGCCGGCCTGAACGTCGTGGTGATCGACGCGGCGGATCCCGCGAGCGTTCTCGGCGCCGGCTTCGACGGACGGGCGTCGGCGATCGCGTTGTCGTCGCGGCGGTTGCTGGAGCGGACCGGTCTCTGGCCGCGGATGCGCAACGAAGCGGCACCGATGCTGGACATCCGGGTCTCCGAGGGTCGGTCACGGCTGTTCCTTCATTACGATCACCACGACATCGGCGACGAACCGTTCGGCCACATGGTCGAGAACCGCGTGTTCCGCACGGCGGTGTCGCAACGGCTGGGGGAGTTGGAGACGGTCGTTGTGATGGCGCCCGCGCGCGTCGCGGACCTCGCGCGGTCCGCATCCGCGGTCGAGGCCCGGCTCGCCGACGGACGGCGGATCGTCGCGCCGCTCGCCGTCGCGGCCGAGGGGCGCGATTCCCCGACCCGCGATCGCGCCGGCATCCGGCTGACCCGCTGGTCCTATCGACAGACCGCCATCGTCTGCACCGTCGCCCACGAGCGGCCCCACCACTTCGTCGCCCACGAGCATTTCCTGCCGGCGGGGCCGTTCGCCATCCTGCCGTTGCTCGGGAATCGCTCGTCGATCGTCTGGACCGAGCGCACCGACCTCGCGTCGGCGATCATGGCGCTCGACGATGCAGGGTTCACCCAGGAACTCGCCCGGCGGTTCGGCGACTTCCTCGGCCGGCTCGAGGTGATCGGCCCGCGCTGGTCCTATCCGCTGTCGCTGCAGTTCGCGGAAAAGGCGGTGGCCCTGCGTCTGGTGCTGGTCGGCGACGCCCTGCACGGCATGCACCCGATCGCCGGGCAGGGCCTCAACATGGGCCTGCGCGACGTCGCCGCCCTGTTCGACGTCCTCGCCGAGGCCCGCGACCTCGGTCTCGATCTCGGCGGTGCCGACGTCCTGGAGCGCTACCAGCGCTGGCGGCGATTCGACAACGCTCTCATGCTGGCGATGACCGACGGCCTCAACCGGTTGTTTTCCAACAACATCTGGCCGTTGCGGCTGGCGCGTGATGTCGGGATGGCCGGGGTCGACAGGATCCCGCCGCTGAAGAAGCTGTTCATGCGCCACGCGATGGGCGTCGTCGGCGAACTGCCCTCGCTGATGCGCGAACAGCCGGGATAGCGGGCGGCTGCCGGCGCCGCCGCGGCGGGACGCTCACGGCTCGCGGCTGAGACCTCGCGCCTCCAGGGCGTCGAGGTAATCCTGCCAGATCTCCGTCTGGTTGGCGCCGAGGTGGTACAGCCAGTCCCAGGAATAGAGCCCGGTGTCGTGGAGATCGTCGAAGCGGATGCGGATCGCGTAGTTGCCGACCGGTTCGAGGTCCATGATGCCGACGTGGCGGCGGCCGGCGACGATGGTCTTGGTGTCGCGGCCGTGGCCCTGCACCTCCGCCGAGGGGCTCTCCACCCGCAGCAGCTCCGCCTCCAGCCGAAAGGAGCGGCCGTCGTCGAAATCGATCTCGAGCACCTTCTCCGCGCGCTTGAGGCGGATCTCGACCGGATGATGGGTGTTGCCCAGCCGCTCCGTCATCGGGCCGCCTCGTGTTCGGCGTCGGCGTCGGCGTCGGCGTCCAGGGGACGCGCCTCGTCGACGAGCATGATCGGCATCCCGTCGCGGATCGGATAGGCGAGTCCCGCCCGATCGCTGATCAGCTCTTCGCGCTGGCGGTCGTAGCGGAGCGGCCCCTTGGTGAGCGGGCAGACGAGGATCTCCAGAAGCTTCGGGTTCACCTTGCGTTTCGTCATGGCGGACGGCCCCCGGGGCGGATGGTGTTGGTCGCGGTCAGTGACGGACACGCTCGTCGGCGGTGCGATGGTCGCGGGCGTCGATTTCGAGCAGCGCGATCAACATGTCGGCCTGCTCGACGAACCCGGCGCACTCGAGCAACGCCTGTTTCTCGCGCGGCTCGAACGGACACATCATCGCCAGCGCATTGACGAGTGTTCGGTCCGGGGCGTTCTCGATCGCCGACCAGTCGGTGGTCGCATCCTTGGCGAGCAGGTAGCTGCGCGCCGCGTCGAGCAGCCGGTCGCGGTCGATGCGGAGTTCCGCCGTGCGGTCCAGGTCCTGGCGAAAGGTCGAGAAGTCGGCGGCGACGCGGCGGTATCCCGCGAACAGGGGCAGTTCCGCGGCGATCCGGAACCGGCAGACTCCGCGCAGGGTGATGAGGTAGCGCCCGTCCTCCGTTTCGGCGAACGAGACGATCCGGCCGGCACAGCCCGTCGGATAGACCTCGGCATCGTCGGGGAGGCGCTCGCGGTCGGAACGGCGCGGCTGGACCATGCCGATCATGCGGCTGCCGCCGAGCGCGTGCTCGACCATGTTGAGGTATCGCGGCTCGAAGATGTGCAGTGGCAATTGCGCCTGCGGCAGGAGCAGCACGCCCGTCAGCGGGAAAATGGGCAGCTCCGCGGGCAACTCCGCCACCCGGTCGTCGGGGATGGTGCCGCTCATGAGAACAGGATCGACGACAGGCGGCGCCTGGCACGCGCGGTCAGCGGATTGGTCGGACCCAGGGCGTCGAAAATCTTGAGCAGCTGGGTGCGGGCGGCGTGGTCGTTCCACTGTCGATCGAGGCGGACGAGGTCCAGAAGCGCGTCGACCGCAGCCTCGGTCCGTCCCTTGCCGAACAGCGCCATCGCCAAGTCGAATCGCGCCTGCCGGTCCTCGGGGTGGGCGGCGACACGGCTTTCGAGCTTCGTCACGTCGCCCAAGCCGCGGGTCTGCTCCGCGAGTTCGATGGCGGTGATCGCCGCCGCCACGTCGCCGTTGGCGACCAGCGGGGCGGGCAGCTTGTTGACCTGCTTGCGCGCGCCGGCGACGTCGCCGCGGGCGATCCGGCTGCGGATCAGACCGGCGACGGCCTTCGGATGCCCGGGATCCTCGGCGAGGATCTGCGAGAAGGCGGCGGTCGCGGTTTCCGCATCGCCGCTGTCGAGGGCGCGCTGGCCGATCTCCAGCATCTCCTCGGCCGGCGCCTTGGCGCCGCCGGTCAGGCGATCGATGAACGCCCGCAGCTTGCTCTCCGGCTGAACCCCGACGAAGCCGTCGACCGGCTGTCCCTGGTAGAACGCGTAGACCGTCGGCACCGACTGGACACGCAACTGCTGGGCGAGGCTCTGATTCTCGTCGATGTTGATCTTCACCAACCTGACCAGCCCGCCGGCCTGGACCACCAGCTTCTCCAGCATCGGCCCCAGCTGCTTGCACGGGCCGCACCACGGTGCCCAGAAATCGACGATCACCGGCACCTGCATCGACGCTTCGACGACGTCGGTGCGGAACCCCTTGGTATCGGTGTCCTTGATGACGTCCTGTGGCGCCGCCGCGGGGCGGCCGGTGCGATTGGAATCGAGGATCAGGGCCATGGTCATGCTGCCATCGGGGTCGTTGCGGACGCTCCTTAGATGGCGGATCGCTCCGCCATGCTCAAGGGTCTAGGCGATCGGACCTTCCAACGCCACCACCTTGGCGTCGTGTCCGCAGGATCGAATGAACGCAGCGAGGCCGGCGGGCGTGATCGCGGAGGTCGCGGTGTTGGTCAGGGGATGGACGTTGAGCAGCGGCAGCGACATCATCTCGGCGTCGAGCACGACGTTGACCCGGTTCGCCGTGTCGTTGATCAGCGCGAACGGCGTCACCGATCCGGGATCGATGCCGAGCACCTCCCGGAGCAGTTCGGGGCGGCCGAACGACAGCGGCGCGGCGCCGATCGGGTGCCGCAGTTCCTTCAGGTCGATCGCCCGGTCCTCCAACGCCACCACCAGCCACAGCACGCCCTTCTTGTCCTTGAGAAACAGGTTCTTGGTGTGGCCACCCGGCAGATCGCCACGGTGGGCCTTGCTTTCTTCGACCGTGAACACGGCCCGGTGGCGAACGGTGGTGGTCTCGACGCCGAGTTCGGCGAGGCGGGCGAACAGGTCTTGCTCGCTGGCGGGCATGGCCGCAACAGTACCGCGGCGGCCGCGTGCCGCTCAAGGGCCGGGACGCCGGTCGCGACACCAACAATGGTTCTTGCAAACCGAACTTCTTCCCGTAATATTTGCGCTCGTCCGCCGGACCGGCGGCGCTGCGGGCGTAGCTCAGGGGTAGAGCGCAACCTTGCCAAGGTTGAAGTCGAGGGTTCGAATCCCTTCGCCCGCTCCATTTCACCGTCACCCCCGCCGGGGTCCTTCCGGTCGATGCGCGCTGTTTCAAATCCGGGGCGAGCCTGATAGCCTTTCCCGCCCACGCCGGCGGGCGAACGGAGGGAGGGCGAGGGATGCCGCGCGTCACCGAGATCCAGAAGGCCGACCAGATCGACAAGGTCGTGGAGGCGGCGGAGCGGCGGCTCGGCAAGGACCAGGCGGCTCCGGTCACCGCATTCGTGCGCCGCTACTTCGCCCATCTCCCCCCCGCCGACATCTTCGGCGAGACCGCCGACAACCTGTTCGGGGCCGCCCTGTCCCACTGGCGTCTCGCCGCGCGGCGCCGTCCCGGCACCGCCTGCGTCCGCGTCTACAATCCGCGGCTCGACGAGCACGGCTGGCGGTGCGGGCACACCGTCGTCGAGGTGGTGACCGACGACATGCCCTTCCTCGTCGCGTCGCTGACCGCGGAACTCAATCGACGCGACCTCGTCGTTCATCTCGTCAACCATCCCGTGCTCCGCATCCGCCGCACCGCCGACGGCGGGGCAGTCGAGATCGACGACGCCGAGGACGCGGTCCGGGAATCGTTCATGCACTTCCAGGTGACGCACCAGTCCGGGCCTGCGCTCGCCGAGATCGCCAGCGGCATCGAGGGGGTCTTGGCCGACGTGCGCGCCGCGGTCGAGGACTGGCAGCCGATGCGGGCCCGTCTGAGCGAGATCATCGAGGGGCTCGACGCGTCGGGCGGCGTTGCGGCGGAGGAGGTGGATGAGGTCAGGGCCTTTCTGCAATGGGTCTACGAGCACCACTTCACCCTGCTCGGCTACCGCGCCTATCGTTTCGAGGGCGAGGGCGCCGCGGCGACCATCGGCGTCGAGCGAGAGGCCGGGCTCGGCTTGCTGCGCGATCCCGACTTCGTGGTCTTCGACGAACTGCGCGACCTGACGTCGATGCCGCCGGCGGTCCGCGCCTTCGTCGCCCAGCCCGAGCTGCTGACGGTCACCAAGACCAACCGGAAGTCGACCGTCCATCGTCCGGCACTGATGGACTTCATCGCCGTCAAGCGCTTCGACGCCGACGGGCGGATGGTCGGACTGCATTCGTTCGTCGGCTTGTTCACGGCCGTCGCCTACAACCGCAGCCCGCGCGACATCCCGCTCCTGCGCCGCAAGCTCGAGCACGTCATCGCCCGCGCCGGCTTCGACGCCAGGAGCCACGACGGCAAGGCGCTGATGAACATCGTCGAGACCTTTCCGCGCGACGAGTTGTTCCAGGTCTCGGAGGACCACCTGCTCGAGACCAGCGTCGGCATCCTGCACCTCCAGGACCGTCGGCGCGTCGCCCTGTTCCTGCGCCGCGATCCGTTCGAACGGTTCATCACCTGCCTCGTCTACATTCCCAACGACCGCTATTCGACCGAGCTCCGGCGGAGGATCCAGGCGATCCTGGAGCGGGCGTTCGCCGGCGAGGTCACCTCCCACTACAGCCAGGTCGGCGATGCGCCGCACGCGCGGCTCTATCTGATCGTTCGCACCCGGCCGGGAAGCATTCCCGACTACGACGCCACGCTGTTGCAGGCCGAGATCGTCGCCGCGACGCGGACCTGGTCCGACCACCTCAAGGACGCGTTGATCTCCGCCCGCGGCGAAGAACAGGGCAACCAGCTCTTCCACCGCTACAGCGAGGCGTTCGAGGCCGGATACCAGGACCGGTTCAATGCCGAGGAGGCGGTCGAGGACGTGGTGCGGATCGAGCAGACGCTCGCCACCGGCGACTTCGGCATCGCCCTGTACCGGCCGTTCGACGCCGGCGACACGCGGATGCGGCTGAAGATCTACCAGCCCGACTCGCCGGTGATCCTGTCGCAGGCGTTGCCGCTGCTCGAGCACCTGGGACTGCGGGTGATCGACGAGATGCCGCATGTCGTTCGGCTGGGCGGCGGCGATCGTCGCACGGTGATGATCCACGACTTCGGTCTGGAGTTGCGGAGCGGGGCGACGGTCGAGCTCGGTGCCATCCGCGACAACTTCGAGGAGGCGGTTCGGGGCGTCTGGCGGGGCGAGCTGGAGAGCGATCGGTTCAACGGCCTGGTGCTCGACGCCGGCCTGTCGAGCCGCGAGGTGACCGTCGTCCGCGCCTATTGCAAGTATCTGCGCCAGGCCGGGATCGCGTTTTCCGAGAGCTACATGCAGCAGACGCTGCTCGACAATCCGAAGCTGGCCGGGCGGCTGGTCGCCTTGTTCAAGGCGCTGTTCGATCCCGCCGGCCAGGGAAGCGCGGAGGACCGCGCGGCGCGGATCCGTGCCGAGATCGCCGCCGGCCTCGAACGGGTCGAGAGCGCCGACGAGGATCGCATCATCCGCCGATTTCTCAACGCCGTCGAGGCGACGCTGCGGACCAACTTCTTCCAGCGGGCGGCCGATGGCGGCTGCAAGCCGTACCTGTCGATCAAGCTGGACAGCCGGCGGCTCGAGGACCTGCCGCTGCCGCGGCCGATGGTCGAGGTGTTCGTCTACTCGCCGCGCATGGAGGGCATCCACCTGCGGGGCGGCAAGGTCGCCCGCGGCGGCATCCGCTGGTCGGACCGCCGCGAGGACTTCCGCACCGAGGTGCTCGGCCTGATGAAGGCGCAGATGGTCAAGAACGTGGTCATCGTGCCGGTCGGCTCGAAGGGCGGCTTCGTCGTCAAGCGGCCGCCGGATCCCGGCGACCGCGAGGCCTATCTCGCCGAGGGCGTCGCCTGCTACAAGACGCTGATCCGCGGCCTGCTCGACATCACCGACAACATCGTCGGCAACGACGTGGTGCCGCCCGCCGACGTCGTCCGGCGCGACGACGACGATCCCTATCTGGTGGTCGCCGCCGACAAGGGGACCGCCACCTTCTCCGACATCGCCAACGGCGTCTCCGCCGAGTACGGGTTCTGGCTCGCCGACGCCTTCGCGTCCGGAGGCAGCCACGGCTACGACCACAAGCGGATGGGGATCACCGCCCGCGGCGCCTGGGAATGCGTGAAGCGGCATTTCCGCGAGATCGGCATCGACATCCAGACGCAGGACTTCACCGTCGTCGGCGTCGGCGACATGTCGGGCGACGTGTTCGGCAACGGCATGCTGCTGTCGCCGCACATCCGGCTGCTCGCCGCATTCAACCACCTGCACATCTTCCTCGATCCCGACCCCGACGCCGCGGCCGCGTTGGCGGAACGTCAACGGCTGTTCGATCTGCCGCGCTCGTCGTGGGCCGACTACGACCGCAGCCTGATCTCGACCGGCGGCGGCATCTTCGACCGCCGCGCCAAGGCGCTGCGGCTGTCGCCCGAGGTCCGGCAGCGGTTCGGCATCGAGGCCGCGACGCTCACCCCCGCCGAGCTGATCCGCGCGCTGCTGCGCGCCGAGGTCGATCTGCTGTGGTTCGGCGGCATCGGCACCTACGTCAAGGCGAGCGGCGAGACCCATGCCGACGTCGGCGACCGGGCCAACGACGCGCTCCGGGTCGACGGCGCCGCCCTCCGCTGCAAGGTGGTGGGCGAGGGCGCCAATCTCGGCGTCACCCAGCTCGGGCGGATCGAATACGCGCTGGCGGGGGGTCGCGTGAACACCGACTTCATCGACAACTCGGCCGGCGTCGACTGCTCCGACCACGAGGTCAACATCAAGATCCTGCTCAACGCCGCGGTCGCCGACGGCGACATGACGGCCAAGCAGCGCGACGCGCTGCTGGTGGAGATGACCGACGAGGTGGCGCAGCTGGTGTTGCGGGACAACTATCTGCAGAGCCAGGCGATCACCCAGGTCGAGGCGGAGGGGCTCGAAGCCCTCGACAACCAGAGCCGGCTGATCCGCATGCTGGAACGGCAGGGCCGTCTCGACCGGGCGGTCGAGTTCCTGCCCGACGAGGAAGGGATCGCCGAGCGGGCGGCCGCCCGCCAGGGGCTGAGCCGCCCCGAGATCGCCGTGCTGCTGTCGTACTGCAAGCTCTCGCTCTACGACGAGTTCCTCGCCTCGGACCTTCCCGACGACCGCCACCTGGCCGAGGACGTGGTGCGCTATTTCCCGTCGCCGCTGCAGAGCCGGTTCAAGGAGCGGATCTTCGGCCACCGGCTGCGGCGCGAGCTGATCGCCACCTCGATCACCAACAGCCTGGTCAACCGGGTCGGCGGCACCTTCGTTGCCGAGATCGGCGACAAGAGCGGCATGCCGACCCTCGAGATCGCACGCGCCTACATCATCAGCCGCGACGTGTTCCAGGTGCGCGAGGCCTGGGAGCGCGTCGAATCGCTCGACAACCGGGTGCCGGCGGCGGTGCAGACGACGCTGCAGCGCGAGACGCGGCGCCTGATCGAGCGCGGGACCCTGTGGTTCCTGCGCAACGGCGGCAGTCCGCTCGACATCGCCGCCAGCATCGCGACGTTCGCCGCGCCGGTCGCGGCCCTCGCCGGGCGGATCGACTCGGTGCTCGTCGAGGACACCAACAGCCGCATTCTGCATCGCGCCGGCCGCTACCGCGAGGACGGCGTTCCCGAGGACCTGGCGCGCCGCATCGCCTACATGATCGTGCTGCCGTCCGCTTGCGACATCGTCCGCATCGCCGCCGCCCGCGGGGTCGATATCGAGGCGGTGGCGCGGCTCTACTTCGCGCTCGGCGAGTTTCTCGGCTTCGGCTGGCTGCGCTACCAGGCCGAGAAGCTGGTGGCCGGCGGCCACTGGCAGAAGCTGGCCCTAGCGGCGGTGGTCGAGGAGCTGTACGCCCACCAGCACGACGTCACCCTGCGGGTCCTCGACACCGCGGGCATGGCGACCGACGGCGCCATCGAGACGTGGACCCATGCCTGCCGGCCGGCGGTGGAACGCAGCCGGGCCCTGCTCGGCGAACTCGCCACCGCCGCCGTCGTCGATCTGTCGATGCTGACCGTCGCCAGTCGGCAATTGGGAACCCTGACCTACGGCTAGCCCGGACCGAGGGGACATGACCAAGGCCGCAGACAGCACGGCGCCCGGCGCCGAACGGCCGGCGCTGATCGCCTGGTGCCTCTACGACTGGGCCAATTCCGCCTTTCCGGCGGTGATCGTCACCTTCGTGTTCGCCGCCTACTTCGCCAAGGCGGTGGCCGTCGACGAGATCACCGGCACCAGCCAGTGGGCCTATGCGATGAGCGCCTCGGCGCTGGCGGTGGCGCTCGCCGGACCGATCCTCGGCGCCGTCGCCGACCGGACCGGCCGTCGCAAGCCGTGGGTGTTGGCGTGCACGGTGCTCTGCGTCACCGCCACCGGGCTCCTGTGGTTCGCCCGCCCGGAGACGGAGGCGGTGCTGTGGGCGCTGATGTTCGCCGCGATCGCCAACTTCGCCTTCGAGACCAGCATGGTGTTCTACAACGCGATGCTGCCGGCGTTGTCGCCGCGGGCGATGATCGGCCGCTGGTCGGGCTGGGGCTGGGGGCTCGGCTACGTCGGCGGGCTGGTGTGCCTGGTGGTCGCCCTCGTCGTCCTGGTCCGGCCGGAGACGCCGCCGTTCGGGCTCGATGCCGACGCCGCCGAGCCCGTGCGGGCGACGACGCTGCTGGTCGCCGGCTGGTTCGCGCTGTTCTCGCTGCCGTTCTTCCTGTTCACCCCCGACGCGCCGGCCTCCGGTCTCACCCTCGGCCGGGCGGTGCGCGAGGGATTGGCGACCCTGATCCGCACCGTCCGCGAGATCGGCCGCTACCGCCAGATCGCCCTGTTCCTGCTCGCCAAGATGATCTACATCGACGGCCTCAACACCTTGTTCAGCGTCGGCGGCATCTACGCCGCGGTGACCTTCGGCATGGACTTCACGGACATTCTGGTGTTCGGGATCGCCATGAACGTCACCGCCGGCCTCGGCGCCTTCGGCTTCGGCTGGATCGACGACCGGATCGGGCCGAAGCGCACCATCCTGATCTCGCTGGCGGCGATGACCGTGCTCGGGGCGGCGTTGCTGGTGGTCGAGAGTCGGACGCTGTTCTGGGTGTTCGCGCTGCCGCTCGGCCTGTTCTTCGGCCCCGCCCAGTCGGCCAGCCGGTCGCTGATGGCCCGTCTGGCGCCGCCCGAGCTCCGGACCGAGATGTTCGGTCTCTACGCGCTGTCCGGCAAGGCCACCGCCTTCGTCGGGCCGGCACTGTTCGGCTGGATCACCGCGATCGCCGCCAGCCAGCGCGCCGGGCTGGCGACGGTGCTGGTGTTCTTCCTCCTCGGCATGGCGGTGCTGTCGTTCGTTCGCGACGTCCGCGCCTAGCGATGCCGCCGGCGTCCGGCCGGCGCCGAGGGGGAAAATGTCTACGTTCGGACGACCTGCGGGGGCGTTCTGTCTACCTTCGTTGCGCCCCCGTGGCG
>JBHJOP010000096.1:0-6294 GCA_050329575.1 Rhodospirillales bacterium
TCTCCGCCGCATCGGCGACCTCGCCGCCCTGCCCCGCGGCGCCCTGGCCGCCCGCTTCGGCGCTGCCGTGCTCGCGGGCCTCGACCAGGCGGTGGGGCACCGCGACGAGCCGCTGTCGCCGCGCCGCCCGCCGCCGGCGCTGCATGTGCGCCTCGCCTTCGCCGAACCGATCGGCCGCAGCGACGACATCCGGTTCGCCGTCCGGCGGATGCTGGACGAACTGTGCGCTCGCCTCGCCGCGGCGCATCTGGGGGGCCGGCGGCTCGAACTGGCCCTCTACCGCACCGACGGCACCGTCGTCCGCGCCGCCGTCGGCACCGGCCGGCCGGGCCGCGACCCCGATCATCTGCAGCGGCTGTTCCGGGAGAAGCTGGACGGCCTCGATCCCGGCTTCGGCGTCGAGGTCGCGGTGCTCGCCGCCACCGTCGCCGCCCCCCTCGCCCCGGCCCAGGCGGCGATGGCGTTCGCGCCCGGCGGGCGGCAGGCGGAGGCGGTCGGCCGGCTGATCGACCGCCTCGGCAACCGTCTCGGCCCCGGCAACGTGATGCGCCTGGTCGAGCGCGCCAGCCACCTGCCGGAACGGGCCTGCCGCGAGCTCTCCGCCTTCGCCGACGCACCCGTCGCCGCAGGCGAGGGCGACCAGCGCTCGCGGCGGCCCCGGCCGCTGCGGCTGTTGCCCTGGCCGGAGCCGATCGAGGTCACCGCACCGGTTCCCGACGGCCCGCCGGCGCTGTTCCGCTGGCGCCGGGTGCATTACCGGGTCGCCGCCGCCGAGGGGCCGGAGCGCATCGAGCCCGAGTGGTGGCGGGAGGAGGACGAGCCCGACCCCGACGGCCGCACGCGGGTGCGCGACTACTACCGGGTCGAGGACGCCGACGGCCGGCGATTCTGGCTCTACCGCGAGGGCTTCTACCGCCCCGATCGCCCTCCCCGCTGGTACCTGCACGGACTGTTCCCATGAAATCGACCGTTCCTTACGCCGAGCTCCAGGTCACCAGCAACTTCAGCTTCCTCCGCGGCGCGTCCCATCCCGAGGAGCTGGTGGCGATCGCCGCCGCCCTCGGCCTCGCGGCGATCGCGATCACCGACCGCAATAGCCTGGCCGGCGTCGTCCGCGCCCATGTCGCCGCCCGGCAGGCCGGCATCCGGCTGGTGGTCGGCGCCCGGCTCGACCTCGAGGACGGCCCGAGCCTGCTCTGCTTTGCCATCGATCGTGCCGCCTACGGCCGGCTGTCGCGGCTGCTCACCATGGGCCGGCGGCGGGCGGCGAAGGGCGAATGCCGACTCGGGCTCGCCGACGTCGTCGCCCACGGCGATGGCCAGATCGTCGTCGCGCTGTCGCCGGCGGATCCGGATCCGGCCTTCGCGGAGGCCCTGCAAACACTGAGAGATCACTTCAACGACAGGCTCTATCTCGCTGTCAGCAATCTCTATCTTGGCGACGATGCCTGCCGACTGACGACCCTCGCTGCGTTCGCCGCCGCGGCTCGTGTGCCGCTCGTCGCCACCAACGACGTCCACGCCCACGACGCCCTGCGCCGGCCGCTGCAGGACGTACTGACCTGCCTCCGCGAGCACTGCACCCTCGCGGAGGCCGGCTGGCGGCTGTTCGCCAACGCAGAGCGCCACCTGAAGCCGCCGGCCGAGATGGCGCGGCTGTTCCGCCGCCATCCCGAGGCCGTCGCCCGCACCGTCGAGATCGCCGAACGGTGCACCTTCGGCCTCGACGAGCTGCGCTACGAGTACCCGGTCGATCCGGTCGAAGGCGACCGCACTCCCCAGGACGAGCTGGCGCGGCTGACCTGGATCGGTGCCGCCGAGCACTACCGGGACGGGCTGCCGGAGCGGGTCCGCGCCCAGATCGAGCACGAGCTGGCGCTGGTCGACGGTCTCGGCTTCGCCCCCTACTTCCTCACCGTCCACGACATCGTCCGCTTCGCCCGCGGCCGCGGCATCCTCTGCCAGGGCCGCGGCTCGGCGGCCAATTCGGCGATCTGCTTCTGCCTCGGCATCACCGCGGTCGATCCGGCGCGCATCGAACTCCTGTTCGAGCGGTTCGTCAGCGCGGCGCGCAACGAGCCCCCCGACATCGACGTCGACTTCGAGCACGAACGCCGCGAGGAGGTGATCCAGTACGTCTACGACACGTACGGCCGCGACCGGGCCGGGATGACCGCCACCGTGATCCGCTACCGCACCCGCAGTGCGCTGCGCGAGGTCGGCAAGGTGATGGGGCTCACCGACGACGCGATCGTCGCCCTGCAGGGGGCGTTCTGGCGGCGATCGTGGGAGGAGGTCGACGACGAGCGGATCCGCGCGGTCGGCCTCGATCCCCGCGACCGCACCCTGCGGCGGGTGATCGCGCTCGCCGACGAGCTGCGCGGCTTTCCCCGCCATCTCTCCCAGCACACCGGCGGCATGGTGATCACCCGCAGCCCGCTCTCCGAGGTGGTGCCGATCGAGAACGCGGCGATGACCGACCGCACCGTCATCCAGTGGGACAAGGACGACCTCGACGCCCTCGGCATCCTCAAGATCGACATCCTCGGCCTCGGCATGCTGAGCTGCGTGCGGAAGGCGTTCGCGCTGATCGAGCGCCACCATGGCCGCCGGCTGACCCTCGCCACCGTGCCGGCCGAAGATGCGGCGACCTACGAGATGCTGTGCCGGGGCGATTCGGTCGGCGTCTTCCAGGTCGAGAGCCGGGCGCAGATGAGCATGCTGCCCAGGCTCCGCCCCCGCAACTTCTACGACCTGGTGATCGAGGTCGCGATCGTCCGCCCCGGTCCGATCCAGGGTGACATGGTCCATCCCTACCTGCGCCGCCGCCGGGGCGGCGAGACGGTCGAGTACCCGTCGCCGGAGCTGGAACGGGTGCTCGGCAAGACCCTCGGGGTGCCGTTGTTCCAGGAGCAGGCGATGCGCATCGCCATCGTCGCCGCCGGCTTCACCCCGAGCGAGGCCGACGGGCTGCGCCGGGCGATGGCCACCTTCCGCCGCTCCGGCACCATCCACGGCTTCAAGGACAAGTTCGTCGCCGGCATGCTGGCGCGCGGCTACACCCCCGACTTCGCCGAGCGCTGCTTCCGCCAGATCGAGGGCTTCGCCGACTACGGCTTCCCCGAGTCCCACGCCGCCAGTTTCGCGCTCATCGTCTACGCCTCCGCCTGGCTGAAGCGGCATTATCCGGCAGCGTTCGCCTGCGCGCTGCTGAACAGCCAGCCGATGGGCTTCTACGCCCCCGCCCAGATCGTTGGCGACGCCCGCCGCCACGGCGTCGCGGTCCGTCCTGTCGACGTCAATGCCAGCTTCTGGGACTGCACCCTCGAGCCGGCCGGCGCGGGCGTCGCGCTCCGCCTCGGCCTGCGCCAGGTCAAGGGGCTGGCCGCCGCCGACGGCGGGGCGATCGTCGCCGTCCGCGGCGACGGCTACGGCAGCGTGTCCGCGGTGGGGCGGCGGACCGGGGTCGGCCGCGCGGTGCTGGCGACGCTGGCCGCCGCCGACGCCTTCGGCTCGATGGGCCTCGACCGGCAACGGGCGCTGTGGGCGGTCGAGGGGCTGGACGAGGCGCCGCTGCCGCTGTTCGCCGCCGCCACGGCCGCCGGATCACGCCCGGAGCCGGCGGTGGCGCTGCCGCCGATCCCGCTCGGCGAGCAGGTGGCGACCGATTACCGGGTGCTGCGGCTGTCGTTGAAGGCCCATCCGCTGGCGCTGCTGCGCCGCCGGCTCGACGGCGGGCGCTTCCTTGCCGCCGCCCGCCTCGCCGGCCTCGCCCACGGCCGGCGGGTCGGGGTCGCCGGACTGGTGATCACCCGCCAGCGTCCCGGCAGTGCCAACGGCGTCATCTTCGTCACCCTCGAGGACGAGACCGGCCATGCCAACCTGATCGTCTGGCCCGCCGTGTTCGAGCGCTTCCGCCGCACCGTGCTGGGCGCGACGCTGATCGGGGCCGCGGGGCCGGTGCAGCGCGAGGGCGAGGTCGTCCACGTGCTCGCCGAGCGCCTGTGGAACCTGGATCCGCTCCTCGACGGCCTCGCCGCCGACGCCCGCCCCGACCGCGCCGCCGACGAGGCCCGGTTCGACGTCCGCTGCCGCGATTTCCACTGATCGCCGCGCGACCGCCCATCCCCTGCACGATGTCGGGTCTTTGCAAATCCGAGCGGCAGGGTTAGGGTTGTCCGCGACAATCACAACAACGTCCGCGGGCGGCGGCGCCGCGCTGTCGGCAAGGGGGGTTCGCGACCATGGCGGCGAAAGTCCTGACCATCGCCCAGCAGAAGGGCGGCGCCGGCAAGACCACCCTCGCAGCCCAGCTCGCCGTCGCCTTCCGCATCGCCGGACGGCGGGTGGCGCTGATGGACATCGACCCGCAGGCGAGCCTCGCCGACTGGTTCCGGGTCCGCGGCGAGGGCGCCGCCGGCGGGCTCCAGCCCCTCGATCTGGTCGACGTCGCCGGCTGGCGGGCCGCGAGCGAGGTCGAGCGGCTGAAGCGCGGCTACGACCTCGTCATCATCGACAGCCCGCCGCACGCCGAGACCGAGGCCAAGGTCGCGGTCCGCGCCGCCGATCTGGTGCTGGTGCCGATCCAGCCGAGCCCGATGGACGTCTGGGCGACCAGACCGACCATGGATCTCGCCGCCGCCGCCAAGGTGCCGGTGCTGGTGGTGCTGAACCGGGTGCCGCCGCGCGGCAGGATCGTCGATCTGATGCGCGCCCGGATGGCGGCCGATGCGCTGCCGGTGGCGCAGGCGGCGATCGGCAATCGGATCGCCTTCGCCGCCGCGATGCTGGAAGGGCGGACGGTGCTGGAGACCGCGCCCCGCGGCCGTGCCGCCGCCGAGATCCGCGCCCTCGCCGACGAGATCGCGACCCGCTTCTAGCGCAACAGCCGGATCAGGCTCGAGGTGTCCCAGCGGCCGCCGCCGCGGCGCTGGATCTGGGCGTAGAACTGGTCGACGAGCGCGGTGACCGGCAGCGCCGCGCCGTTGCGCCTCGCCTCGTCGAGCACGATGCCGAGATCCTTGCGCATCCAGTCGACGGCAAAGCCGAACTCGAAGCGGTCCTCCAGCATCGTCTTCGCGCGGTTGTCCATCTGCCACGACTGCGCCGCTCCCTTGGCGATCACCTCGACCGCCCGGTCGGCGTCGAGACCGGCACGGACGGCGAACATCAGCGCCTCGGCCAGCCCCTGCACCAAGCCGCCGATGCAGATCTGGTTGACCATCTTGGTGAGCTGACCGCTGCCCGCCGGCCCCATCAGCGTCACCGCCTTGGCGTAGGCGTCGATCACCGGCGCCGCCTTGGCGAAATCGGCCTCGTCGCCGCCGACCATGACCGTCAGTTGGCCGTTCTCGGCCCCGGCCTGGCCGCCGGAGACCGGCGCATCGAGGAACCCGAGCTCCCGCGCCGCCGCTGCCGCCGCCAACTCGCGGGCGACCTCGGCCGACGCGGTGGTGTGGTCGACCAGAATCGCACCGGCGGCCATCCCGGCGAACGCCCCGTCCGGCGCCAGCACCACCGATCGCAGGTCGTCGTCGTTGCCGACGCAGGTGAACACGAGCTCGGCACCCTCGGCCGCCTGTGCCGGGGTGGTCGCCATCCGGCCGCCGTGCCGGGCGATCCAGGCCTCCGCCTTGGCCGTCGTCCGGTTGTAGACCGCGACCGGATGCCCGCTGTGGGCGAGATGCCCGGCCATCGGGAAGCCCATCACCCCGAGGCCGATGAAGGCGGTGCGCGTCGCGGTCATGGCTGTCCCCTCCTCCTCGTCACGTCTGCCGATCCCCGACCATAGCCTCCCCGGGGCTCCGCGCTCAACACGCCCGTCTCGACCGTCTCGACCGCCTCGACCGTCCGTCCCGACACGCTCTCGCGCCGCGATGGCGATTGCCCTCGGCCGGTGCCGGCCGCTAGGATCGCGCCGGCTCACGTTGAAGGAGGAGGGATCGCATGTCGAGCATCGTTCGCCTGCTGCCGGGACTGATCGCCGCGATCGCCGCGTTCGTCGCCCTGAAGTTGCTGTTGTTCGTCGATCTGACGTCGCTCGGGTTCGAGATCGTGGCGTTCTTCGTCGTCTACATCGTGGTCGCGATCGCCGCCGACCGGGCGATGCGGGCCTATCGCGACAAGAAGTCCTGAACGGGCAACGCAGATCGTCCGCGTTGCCAATCGCATTGTAAGGCAGGGCTATCGCATTTGATCCGGGGCGAGGAGGCTGATCAGGAAATCGTCATCCCAGGCGGCGCGCTTGAACTTGATGCGGTTCGAGCCCTTGGTTTTGTCGCGGCGGATGATGTT
>JBHJOP010000031.1:0-12672 GCA_050329575.1 Rhodospirillales bacterium
GGCGGCGAGCCGCGATCTCCGTCCCGCTCGCCGGTCCCGAACAGAACGCCGCGGTTGTCTTCCATGTAGGCGACGACGGCGCGCGATACCGCGAGCCCGAGCCCGCGAACGAATCGCCGGCCGCGCCCGATGCCGGTGTCGTCGACGCGCATCAGCGCATCGACCGTCGCCCGGTTGACGGCGAGGTGGCGGTGGTAGATGGCGGCGAGCTGATCGGGATCGAGAAGCTCGCCGAAGAACATCATGAAGATCGCCTCCGATCGATAGCTGTCGGCCGCCGGAGCCTTGTGCAACTCGCGCCGGAACGCCCGTCGCCCGGCCTCGGTCAGGCTGTAGACCTTCTTGTCCGGTCGCCCCTCCTGGGCCATCGCCGTGCAGGTGACCAGACCGTCGGCCAGCAACGCCCCCAACGCCGGGTAGATCGAGCCGTAACCGGCGGCGTGGAAATGGGAAAACGGCCCCTCTTCGAAGTGCTTCTTGATCTCGTAGCCGCTGGCGTCGCCGAGAGCGAGCACGCCGAGGCAGAGGGTCTTGGCGTCCATGCGCCCTCCCGAGCCTTCGCCGCGGGCGCCGATCCGCCGCGGCCGTTACAGTTATCGTCTCGATATATATAGTTTGGATATATATCGCAACAATATAATGGCGACCCCGATCCGCCGTGTCCCGCAGAGGCCGGGAAGGCGACCGGCGCGACCGTCGCGCGCGGCCGGCGACGGTCGCGGGGCGGGCACGTCCCTTGATTCCCCGATCTGCTTCCGTCACCTTCGCGCGGCGGCAGGGGATGCTGGAGAGACATGGGCGGGCTGCGGACAGCAATCGCATCGTTGGTTACGGGGTGGGCCGCGCTGTGGATCGCCGCAACGATCGCCGTCGCCGCCGATCCCCCCTTGAGGGACCTGCCGATCCTGTTCACCGCCGACGAACTGACCCACGATGCGGATCTCGGCATCACCCGCGCCAGCGGACGCGTCGAGGCGTCGCGCGGCGACTACGTGCTGGTCGCCGACACCGTGACCTACAACCACCGGCTGGACGTGCTGACCGCATCGGGCAACGTCGCCCTGGTCCCGCCGTCCGGCGACACCTTCTTCGCCGACTACATGGAGGTCACCGGCGATCTCAAGGACGGCATCCTCGAGAACTTCGCCGCCATCCTGTCCGACGGTCGCCGCTTCGCCGCCGCCGGCGCCCGTCGCGCGGGCGGAGTCACCACCGAGATGGCGAAGGCCGTCTACTCGCCGTGCGACATCTGCCCGGACGACCCGACCCGTCCGCCGTTGTGGCAGATCAAGGCGGTGCGAGTGGTCCACGATCAGGACGAGAAGATCGTGGAATTCGAGCACGCGTGGCTGGAACTCGGCGGCGTGCCGGTGTTCTACCTGCCCTACCTGTCGCAGCCAGATCACACCGTCAAACGCAAGACCGGCTTCCTGATGCCCCTGTTCGGCGTGTCGTCCGATCTCGGCTTCGTCGCCCAGCTGCCGTTCTTCTGGGCGATCTCGCCGCATCAGGACCTGACTCTCGCCCCGGCGATGACCAGCAGCGAGGGACCGCTGCTGGAGGCCGGCTACCGGCTGGCGCTGACCCGGGGGCGGCTCGACTTCGGCGGCAGCATCACGCACACCAACGACGACCGGACCCGCGGCCACGTCCGGGGCGAGACCCGCTATGACATCGACGACACCTGGCGATCGGGGCTCGACGTCGACTGGAGTTCGGACCGCGCCTACCTGCGGAAGTACGGGTTCGACGAGAGCCGAACCCCGAGCCTGCTCTCGCGGGCGTATGCCGAGGGCTTCGGCCGCCGCTCCTACGCCGCGGCGAACGGGTACTACTTCGACATCCAGGACGACACCATCGACCAGCGCACCACCCCCGTCGCCGCGCCGAAGCTGGATTTCAGCTTCGTCGGCGAGCCCGACGCACTCGGCGGTCGCACCAGGTTCGACGCCGGCCTGCTCGCCCTGACCCGCGACCAGGGCAACGACATCCAACGCCTCTCGGCGCGGGCGGAGTGGGCGTTGCCGATGGTCGGGCCGTTCGGCGATCTCTACACGGTCTCGGCGGCGCTGTGGGGCGACGGCTATCACGTCCGCGACTTCGAAAGATCGGGAAGCGACAGCGATTACGACGGCATCACCGGACGCGTCTTTCCGCAGGCCAGCCTCAAGTGGCAGTTTCCGTTCGTGCGCGTCGACGAGCACCTCCAGCAAACGCTGGAGCCGGTCGTCGAGTTCGTCGCCGCGCCGGACTACGGCAACCCCAGCAAGATCCCCAACAACGACAGCGAATCGTTCGAACTCGACGAGAACAGCATCTTCGGCTTCAACTTCTATCCCGGCCTCGACCGGGTGCAGCAGGGTCCGCGCGTCAACTACGGTCTCAACTGGGACGGCACGCTCGCCGGCGGCGGCTACGCGAGGGTGTTCCTCGGACAGACCTACCTGCTCAACGATCAGAAGGAAGTGTCCGGCGCCGCGGCGCTCAGCGCGGGGTTCTCCGACTACGTCGGCGTCGTCCGCGCCTCGCCCAACCGCCATTTCGACGCCCTCTATCGGTTCCGGCTCGACCGGAACGACTTGACGCCCCGGCGCCACGAGCTCGGCAGCTCGATCGGCGTCGACGCCGTTCGCCTGGAGACCAACTACGTGTTCTACGACAACGAGGACACCTCCGAGTTCAGAGGACGCGAGGAGATCAGCCTCTCCCTGCGGGCGCAACTGAGCCGGCACTGGCGGAGCCGCATCTTCGGCACCCGCGACCTGACCGGCGGCGGCGCCCAGCGCGACCTCGGCCTCCGCCTCGCCTATGAGGACGAGTGCCTGTTCTTCGCCGCCGAGTTCGTCCGCCGGGACATCGAGGTCGACGACGTCAAGGCCAGCAATGCGATCTTCTTCCGCCTCGGCCTCAAGACCCTCGGCACCGCCAGCACCGGCTTCAACTTCGGCGGCGGCGACCGCTCCGACGACCGGGAGGCGCCTTAGTTTGCATCGCAGGGAGCGCCCCCCCTATGATGGCGAGGATGAGGACCGTCGCCGGTTCGCACCGGTGGGACGCTCGCCGAGGCCGCGGTGGATGATGAAGTTCCTGATCTGGATGACCGTCGTGCTGGCGTGGTCGTCGCCGTGGATCGGCGACGCCCTCGCCCAGAGCGCCCAGCGGATCGCCGCGGTGGTCAACGACGAGGTGATCTCCATCCGCGATCTCGACAGCCGCTTGACGTTGCTGATCGCCACGTCGAACCTGGAGGACCGTCCCGAGATCCGCCGCCGCCTCGCCCCGCAGGTGCTTCGCCAGCTGGTCGACGACGTGCTCAAGCTGCAGGAAGCCAAGCGCCTGAACGTCGTGGTCGGCCAGGACGAGATCGATCGCGCCCTCGACCAGATCGAACGCCAGTCGAACATACCGCCCGGCCGGCTCGCCGAGGTCCTCACCAGCGAAGGAGTCAGCCTGGCGACGCTCATCGACCAGGTCGAGGTCGAGATCGCCTGGGTCAAGGCGGTCAGCCGCCTGGAGCGGGGACGGGTCACCATCGGCGACGAAGAGATCGACGAGGAGATCAAGAGGATCCGGGCCGGCGCCGGCCGACCCCAGTCCCGGGTCGCGGAGATCCTGCTGCCGCTGGACGACCCGACCAAGGAGGCAGAGGTCCGCCAGCTCGCCGAACGCCTGGTCGACGAGCTGCGCGCCGGCGCCAACTTCGCGGTGCTGGCGCGGAACTTTTCGCAGGCCGCGTCGGCGGCGGTCGGCGGCGATCTCGGATGGATCGATCCCGGTCAGCTGGGCGAGCCGATCGACACCGTGGTCCAGCGCCTGCAACCGGGGCAGGTCTCCGATCCGGTCCGCACCACGACCGGCTTCCACCTGATCGCGGTCCTCGAACGCCAGATCGCGCCGGGGCTCGCCGAGAGCCGGATCACCGTCACCCTGCACCAGGTCTTCCTGCCGATCCCCGCCGATGCCTCGCCGGACCTGGTCGCGGCGCGCAAGGAGGAGGCGCGGGCGTTGAGCGGCCCCGCCGTCGCTTGCGACGATCTGCAGGCGCTCAACCGGCCGGGACAGCCGCGGATCGCCGGCAGCCTCGGCACCGGCGATCTCGACCAGCTGCCGCCGGACGTCCGCGCGGCCGTGGAACCGTTGCAACCGGGACAGAAGAGCGAGCCGATCCTGGCCGGCGGCGGCGTCTTGGTCCTGATGGTCTGCGATCGCAGAGGGGAGAGTGCGGCGGCCCAGCAGCGTGATCTCGTCCGTCAGCGACTGGAGAGCGAACGGCTGGGCGCCGCCGCGCAACGCTATCTGCGGGATCTTCGTCGCGCCGCGTTCGTGGACGTCCGGATATGACCTCCGACGCCACGCCGCTCGCCGTGACGATGGGCGAACCGGCGGGAATCGGCGGCGAGATCACCCTCAAGGCCTGGCTGCGCCGCGATCGGCGGATGCCGCCGTTCGTGGCGATCGATGACGCCGGACGGCTCGAACGGCTGGCTGCCACGCTCGGCCTCGCGGTGCCGGTGCGCACGGTCGCCACGGCGGCCGACGCCGTCGCCACCTTTGCGCGGGCGTTGCCGGTGCTGCACCGTCCGCTGTCGGTCGAGCCCCTGCCCGGCCGGCCCGACCCCGCCAACACGCCGGCGGTGGTCGCGGCGATCGAGACGGCGGTCGCCCTGGCCCGTGCCGGGACGATCGCCGGCGTGGTCACCAACCCGATCCACAAACGGGTGCTGTACCGCAGCGGCTTCGAGTTCCCCGGCCACACCGAGTTCATCGCCGCCCTCGCCGGCGACGGCGCGGTTCCGGTGATGATGCTCGCCTGCCCGGAGCTGAAGGTGGTGCCGGTGACGGTCCACGTGAGCCTGCGCGAGGCGGTCGACGCGCTGACCCCCGAAGCCATCGTCCGCGCAGGCACGATCACCGCCCGTGCCCTCCGTCTCGATTTCGGGATCGCGCGGCCGCGGCTGGCGGTGGCCGGGCTCAACCCCCACGCCGGCGAGGACGGCGCCATGGGCGGCGAGGACGCGGCGATCGTCGCCCCCGCCGTGGCGACCCTGCGAGCCCACGGGATCGAGGCCCGCGGGCCGCTGCCGGCCGACACCCTGTTCAGCGCCCGCGCCCGTAGCGGATACGACGCCGCCCTCTGCATGTACCACGACCAGGCGCTGATCCCGCTGAAGACGCTCGATTTCGACGGCGGCGTCAACGTCACGCTCGGGCTCCCGCTGGTCCGCACCTCCCCCGATCACGGCACCGCCCTCGACATCGCCGGCAGCGGCCGCGCCAGCGAGGCGAGCCTGGTCGCTGCGATCGCACTCGCCGCCGAGATCGCCGCCCGCCGCGCGGCGGCGGCGGCATGACCGGCGCCGCCGCCCTCGGGCTGCCGCCGCTGCGCGAGGTGATCGCCCGTCACGGGCTCGATGCCCGGCGGTCGCTGGGGCAACATTTCCTGACCGACCTCAATCTGACCGACCGCATCGCCCGCGCCGCCGGCGATCTCACCGGCGTCGCGGTGATCGAGGTCGGACCGGGGCCGGGCGGACTGACGCGCAGCCTGCTCGCGGCCGGCGCGCCGCTCGTCGTCGCCGTCGAGAAGGACGCGCGCTGCGTCGCCGCGCTGAACGACCTCGCGGTCGCGTTCGCCGACCGGCTGCGCGTGGTCGAGGCCGACGCCTTGACGGTCGACGTGCGGGCGCTCGCGCCGCCGCCGCGCAAGATCGTCGCCAACCTCCCCTACAACGTCGGAACGCCGCTGCTGCTCGGCTGGCTCCGCGATGCCGGGGCGTTCGCAGGCCTGACCCTGATGTTCCAGAAGGAGGTCGCCGACCGCCTGACCGCCCGGCCGGGCGAACGGACCTACGGTCGGCTCTCGGTGATCGCCCAGTGGCTGTGCGACGTCCGCCACGACTTCAATGTCGATGCGCGCGCCTTCGTGCCGCCGCCGAAGGTCGGCTCTGCGGTGGTGACCCTCGTCCCTCGGCCGCGGCCGCTGGCCGAGGCGGCGTGGGCGACCCTGGAGGCGGTGACGGCGGCGGCCTTCGGTCAGCGTCGCAAGATGCTGCGGGGAAGCCTGCGCGCGCTCGGTCTCGATCCCGCCGACTGCGGCATCGATCCGACCCGACGGGCCGAAGAGCTGAGCGTCGAGGAGTTCTGCGCGCTCGCGCGAACGTTGGCGGAACGGCGCCGGACCCCGTGACCGCGGCGTCGACGCCCCGACGGCCGGCGACGCTGCCGTCCCTGCTGCTGATCGTCGCCGTGCTCTGCTGGGCCGGCAACTTCGTGCTCGGCCGCGCCGTCCACGGCGACATTCCGCCCTTGACCCTCACCTTCTGGCGCTGGCTGGTCGCCACCCTGGTGCTGCTGCCGTTCGCCCTCGGCCCGCTGTGGGCGAGCCGGTCCGTCCTCGTCGGCCACTGGCGGCTGATCGCCACCCTGGCGGCGACCGGGGTGGTGCTGTTCCACGTTCTCGTCTATGCGGCGCTGCGATCGACGCCCGCCACCAACGCGTCGCTGATCATGGCGACGCTGCCGGTGGTGGTGCCGATCGTCTCTCTGCTGCTCGACGGCATCCGGATCGGGCGCGCCGAGGCGCTCGGCATCGCGTTGTCGCTGCTCGGGGTCGCGGTGATCGTCGTCCGCGGCGATCCCGCCGCCCTCTTCAGCTTCCGACCGGCGCCGGGCGACGCCCTGATGCTGCTGGCGGTGCCGATCTGGGCGCTCTACACGGTGCTGCTGCGGCGGCTGCCGCCGGGTCTGCCGCCGCTCGCCACGCTGCTGGCGATCGCCGCCCTCGGCGTCGCGATGTTGGCGCCGGCGTACCTGTGGGAACTGGCGACCACCGGCGGCATCGCGGCGAGCGGCACCAACGTCCTCGCCATTCTCTATGTCGGCGTGTTCGCCTCGGTGATCTCCTACATCTGCTGGAACCGCGGTGTCATCGCGGTCGGGGCGACGCGGGCCGGCCAGTTCATCCACCTGATGCCGGTGTTCGCCACCCTCCTCGCCCTCGTCTTGCTGGGCGAGGCGCTGCGGCCGTTCCACGCCGTCGGGATCGCGCTGATCGCTGCCGGGATCGTGTCGGCGCAGGGCATGGCGCGGCCGGGCCGCGTCAAGGAACGGTGCTGATCGCCGCCACGAAATCGCTGAGGCCGAGTTGCCGATCGCGCCGCAAGCGCTCGGCGGCGAGGATGGCCCGCACCCCGGCGACCGCCTCCTCGACCACCCGGTTGACGACGATGTAGTCATACTCCGGCCAGTGGCTCATCTCGTCGGCGGCCTTGGCCATCCGCTGGCGGACCACCGCATCCGAGTCCTGGGCCCGGCCGGTGAGCCGACGTTCCAGCTCCCGGTGCGACGGCGGCAGGACGAACACGCTGACGAGATCGCCGCGGGCGTTCTGCCTCAGCTGCTGGGTTCCCTGCCAGTCGACGTCGAACAGGATGTCGCGGCCCGCGGCGAGGGCGGCCTCCACCGGCGCCCGCGGCGTCCCGTAGCGATTGCCGAACACGGTCGCGTGTTCGAGCAGCGCCCCGTCGGCGACCAGCCGGTCGAACGCCGGGTCGTCGACGAACAGGTAGTCCCGGCCCCCCACCTCCCCCGGCCGCGGCGGGCGCGTCGTCACCGATACGGACAGCCTGAGTGCCGCGTCGCCGGCCAGCAGCTGGCGGGCGATGGTGGACTTGCCGGCCCCCGACGGCGACGAGATCACCAGCATCAGACCGCGGCGGGCGATCGGCGGCGACGGCGCGTTCGGGTCATTCAACGTTCTGCACCTGCTCGCGCAGCTGCTCGATGGTCGCCTTGAGATCGATGCCGACGCGGGTGAGTGCCACGTCTGCCGACTTGGAACAGAGGGTGTTGGCCTCGCGGTGCAACTCCTGGCACAGGAACTCCAGCTTGCGGCCGACCGGACCGCCGCCGGCGAGCAGGGCGTGCGCGGCCTCGAGGTGGGCCTTCAGGCGGTCGAGCTCCTCGCGGGCATCGGCCTTGGTAGCCAGCAACGCCACCTCCTGGGCGAGCCGCTCCTCGGGCAGCGCCGGCACCGCGATCAGCAGCGCCGCCACCTGCTCTTCGAGACGGGCCCTGATCGCCGCCGGCTGTCCCGCCGCCAGTGCCCCCGCCTCGCCGTGCAGGACGCCGATCCGCCCGAGGTGATCGGCGAGGACGCCGGCCATCCGCGCCCCCTCCTCACGACGCATCGCCGCCAGCGAGGCCAGCGCGCCATCGAGGCCCGCAAGCACGGCCTCGTCGACGGCCGCCCGGATCTCGTCGGAGGCCTGTTCGTCGACGACCTCGATGACGCCACGCACATTCAACAGACCTTCCGGTCGGGGCGGCGCGCAGTGGGGCAGCCGCCGATGGATCTCCGGCAGCAGCGCGATGATCTGATCGAGCGCCCGCAGGTTGACCTGAACGCCGCCCGGCCGCTCGATCCAGACGACGGTGAGGTTGGCGCCGACGTTGCCGCGCTTCAGGGTCGCGGTGATGCGCTCGCGGACGCGCGGTTCCAACGCCTCGAAGCCGGACGGCAACCGGCAGCGGACGTCGAGGCCCTTGCCGTTGACGCTGCGCACCTCCCAGGCCCACGAGCACGCGGTCGTTTCGCCCGCCGCCCGCGCGAAGCCGGTCATTGACGATATCGCCACGAAACCCCCCGCCGCAGACGCCGGTACCGTAGCGACACCGGGGCGCCGCGGCAACACCGGCGACGGGCCGGCCGGGGATTTGTTGCGAAGGTGCGGCGAAGCTTCTATGTGACGGGGGCGATCGCGCCAACCACTGCCAGGGAGCACCCCATGCCCAATCGCGTCTACAAGAAGGTCGAACTGGTCGGCACGTCCCAGGAAGGGATCGAGGATGCGATCCGCAACGCGGTCTCGACCGCCGCCCAGACGCTGGAGCACCTCGACTGGTTCGAGGTCGTCGAGATCCGCGGCCACATCCAGGACGGCGCGGTCGCCCACTACCAAGTGGTGCTCAAGGTCGGCTTCCGGATCGAGAAGTGACACCCGCCGAGCCAAAGGCTGACGCCGCGATGAGACACGTCGTCGTCCCCGTCACGCCGTTCGTGCAGAACTGCACCGTGCTCTGGTGCGAAAAGACGATGCAGGGGGCGGTCGTCGATCCCGGCGGCGACGTCGACGACATCCTGCGGGCGGCCGCCGACCACGGTGTGCGGCTGGAGAAGATCCTGCTCACCCACGGCCATCTCGATCACGCCGGCGGCACCGCCGATCTTGTCGAGCGCCTGGGCCTGCCGGTCGAAGGACCCCATCGCGACGACGCCTTCTGGATCGAGGCGATGGGCCAGCAGGGCCGGATGTTCGGGGTCCGCCCGCCACGGCCGTTCGTCCCCGACCGCTGGCTGGTCGGCGGCGACACCGTCACCGTCGGGCCGCTGAGCTTCGAGGTGCGCCACTGCCCCGGCCACACGCCCGGCCATGTCGTCTTCTTCCATGCGCCGTCGCGACTGGCCCTGGTCGGCGACGTGCTGTTCGCGGGCTCGATCGGCCGCACCGACTTTCCCGGCGGCAGCTACGAGACGCTGATCCGTTCGATCAAGGAACAGCTGTGGCCGCTCGGCGACGACGTCGAATTCATCTGCGGCCACGGCCCCAACTCCACCTTCGGCCGCGAACGCCGCACCAACCCGTTCGTCCACGACTGATCCGGCGGCAGGCGATCACCGCGCAGCGGCAGTCGCGGCGCTGGCCGTGCGGTCGCGCGGAAATCCAGAGCCGAGCTGTAGCGGGCTTCTTCTTCGCGCCTTCGGTGCTTCGACGCTGCTCGACGGACTCGGGGCGGTCCCTCTTCCGTTCGAACTCGACGTGGAATTTCAATCAACGATGAATTGACGTCGGCCCACCAGAAACTGTTTGAAAAGCCATGTAATAGACGCTATCGTGGGTGAAATTTTCAAAAAAGGTTGGATTATGACTGTAGAAAATCAAGACCTCCTCGACCTGACGACCGAAATCGTCGCGGCGTTCGTGGCCAAGAACAATATCACGGTCGATCAGTTGTCGGGCCTGATCCGCGGCGTTCACCGCTCGCTGGCGCGTGTCGGGTCGGTGGATTCGGAGCCGTTGCCGGAGCGGCCGAAACCAGCCGTTCCGATCAGGAAATCCCTGCAATCGGACCACATCGTCTGTCTCGAGGATGGTCGCAAGTTCAAGATGCTGAAACGGCATCTCAAGACCGTCTACGACCTGACGCCGGACGAGTATCGACAGAAGTGGGGACTGCCCGCCGACTATCCGATGGTCGCGCCCGAGTACGCGCAACGGCGGTCGAAGCTGGCGAAAAAGATCGGGCTCGGACGGCAGGGAAAGGCGCGACGGAAGTAGCCGCGGCGGGTCAGGCGGCGGCGAGCGGCGTGCCGGTGGTGCCGCGGTCGAGATCCTGTCGGGTCAGGCAGGCGGCCTTGACCGCCGGCCACAGGTCTTCGGCGATGTCGTCGATGGCGGCGATCTCCTCATCGGTCAGCAGCTCCCGGCCGTAGACGTTGATCTTGCTCAGGTCGCGCTTGCTGACGTGGGCGCGCTGCGGCAACGCAGCCGCGCCGTCGCCGTCCGACCTGCGACCGTAGCGCCGCGCCAGCCGGCCTTCGACCGCCGCCGTCCACTCGAGACCGTAGAGCCGGTACAGGCCGCGGTAGGTGTCGAGCGGGCGGTCGATGATGTCCTGGACGTCGACGAGGCGGATCAACGGCGAGGACCGCGACCAGGACACCAGGTGGGTATAGACGAGCCGCCACAGCAAGGCACCGTTGATCGCCGGCCGATCGAGCCGGTCGCGATAGCGCGCGACCATCGGATCGGCGGCCACCCCCAGGGACGCCAGCCGCCGGTCGAGATCCTCCAGCGGATATGCCCATCCCATGCGCTTGACGCTGGCCGCCACCGCCATCGGCGTGCGGGTGGTCGCCAGCACCGGAATGCCGTGGCGCTCGGCGACCGCCCGGGCGGCGAACACCGCGATCGGATCTTTCCAGATCAGCGTCCGCAGCCGCCAGTCGAGTCGGCAGGCGAGGTAGGTGAGGCGGTTGCGGCCGCCGATCACGGTCTTGACCAGCCGGCGCAATCCCCGGTCGCGCTTGAACAGGCCGGGCTTGAGGGTGAGTCGCAGGCCGCGGATGTCGTCGACGCAGGCGTCGAAGCGGCTCATCGGAAAGCCGTCGGTCCCCGGCACCTCGAAGAACCGGGAGATCACCGTCATGCCGGCGTTGTAGTTGAACGGCTCGTAGAGGTAGCGGGCCCCGGGCGCCAGCGCCATGTTGGCGCCGACCGCCGTGGTCCCCGAGCGGATGCAGCCGGTGACCATGACGATGCGCGGCATCCGGGCCATCACCGCCCCCCGGCGGCGGCCGCGCCGCCCACCACCCGATCAAGGGGCCGCGCCACCGTCAGCCGCGTCCGGCGCCCCGCGGCAACGGCAGCCGCGACTGCCTGCGCGTATCGGGCGCGACGTCGTCGCGCGCCAGAAGCTCGACCAGCGCCGCATGCACGGCGGCAGCCGAGATGCTCTCCATACACGGCGGTGGATCGTCCGGCACTTCGAAGCCGAGGTTGAGATAGCCGCTGCCCGGAACGGTCGCGTTCACCGCGATCGTCGCCGGACCGGTCCCCCCCCAGCGCTTCGGCGAGCTCGGGCCGTGCAGCGCCACCACCCGCGCCCCGAGCGCCGACGCGATGTGCATGATGCCGGTATCGACGCTGACCACCGCCCGGGCGCGCCACAGCACCGCCGCCGTCTCGGGCAGGCTCAAGGCGCCGGCATAGCTGCGCGCGCGGCACTCCTGGCGGCAGAGCAGGCTCACCAGATCCATCGACGCCTTGCGATCAGAGGCCCCCCCGGTGAGGACGATTTCGAAGCCCTGGTCGCGCAACATGCACCCGAGCTCGACCCAGCGGGCCTGCGGCCACATCCGCTGCAGCCGGGCGGCGCCGGCCGGCCAGGGGTGAAAGATGATCGACCGGTTGAGCTGCGCGTTCGAAATGGCCGCCCTGGCGCCGGCCGGCAGGCTCAGCTCCGGAAGCTGCCCGGGCGTCACGCCGACCGCCCTCAGAACGGTGCGGTAGTTCTCGAGTTCGTGAACATCGAACGAATGCGGGACGGCGAGGTCGTAGGCGTAGTGACGATACTGCCCCTCGGTCGCGAACCCGACCCGGTAGCGGGCGCGCGCCAGCAGAGAATAGAGCGCGTTGATGCGCGGCCATGGCCCGAAGTCGAGGAACAGATCGATGGCGAAGCGGCGCAGGATGCGCGCGCAGGCAATCGGTTTCTTCACCGGCAACTCGACGACCGTCACCCCCTCGGGGATCAGCGGCGCGACCTGGACGTTGTGGTCCCCGAGAAACAGATAGAGCTCGACGCCGGGGAAGGCCCGTTTCAGGTCCTGCACCGGCCCGGTGAGCAGCACCGCGTCGCCGATACCGGCGGTCTTGAGCAGTCCCACCCGGCGGATGGTGTCAGGCCGCGACCGCTTGCGCCTCAGCATCCCGAGCAGAGCCACCAACGGGATGCCCAGATACCAGTCGAGCCGCTTGGCCAGCGGCCCCGCCCGCGTCGAGGCTAGCGAGCCGATCCCCATGGGCCGATGTTCTCCGTGTTGCGCCGACCACTGCGCCGCAGGACCGAGCCGAACTCGCCGTATCGCGTCCGGCCTCGCCGGGGACCCCG
>JBHJOP010000025.1:0-40013 GCA_050329575.1 Rhodospirillales bacterium
TGGAACAGGGCAGGAGGGGCGCGTGGCGGGATGCCGTCGGCCGGGATCACCCCGGGCGGCGTCGACGGAGATCGGTGCCCGGGGCGGTCACTCGGCGACCGGAGCGAGCCCGGCGACCACCTGGGCGATCTGCACCAGGGCCTCGCCGTGCTCGCCGGCGTCCATGGTGAACCGAACGCCGATCCGCGACGCACCGACGTGGACGATCCGGCCCCGCAGCGGCCGCACCCCATCCAGGGTGACGACGATCTCGTCGCCGATCGCGCAGTCGTCGTCGAGTTCGAGTGCCAGCCCGCCGCCGCTGATGTCGACGATCCGGCATCGACGGTCGCGGCCGGCGACGATGGCGGAGGCGGGGTGATCGAGCCGCCAGCGGGGATAGGCCCGCCGCTCGGCGAGGCGGGTCTGCGGATCCTTGGCGCTCTCTCGGCAACCGTAATGCTTGTCGAGGCGTCCCCTCAGGTAGTCGCGCAGGTCCGGCAACCCGGGATCCGGGGCGCCGCCGGACAGGGTCAGCGGACAGACGGTGCCGAACTGGGCGAGCGTCACCGGGATCTCCGAGGGCACCGATCCGCCGCCTCCGCGGGTGCCGATCACGAACAGGAACGGCACCGCGTGGTGATCGAGGCGGACGACGACGGAACCCAGCCGGGTCGCGTCGAAATCATTGGCGGCGATGCCGATCACCGCCAGGTCGAGCAACGCGAGCGCCTCGTCGCCGCCCGCGTCATCGGGCTCGACGGTGACCAGGGTGAGGGCGCAGCCGCTCTCCCACAGGGCGGTCAGACGCTCGCCGAGGTCCGCTTCCCGGCAACGCCCCGTCGCCTCACCGCCGTCGCCCGTTCCGGCATCGGCGCCGGCGCCGCACTCGACGAGCCCGACCGGGGCCGACTCCGTCTCGGCGAACGTCGTTCGCAGCGCTTCGGCGATCGGCTGCCCCGGGGCGGCGAGCGACGACGGGTGGAGGAGTCCGACGACCCACATGCGATGCCGCTCCTAGCCCAGCGTTTCGGGGAGGAGGGCATCGCCACCCGCGGGCGGACGGGCCGGCGCGCGATCCCGAACCCGGTGGCGGCGGTCGAGCGGCGTCGGCTCGGTCGTGCTGGCGAGCCAGCGGACGAATCGGAGCCTGACGCGAATGCCGGCGTTGCGCCAGGCCGCCTGCAAGCCCTTGAACGCGCGCTCGTCGTGTTCGCGGCCGGCGTCGCCGCGGATCTGTGCCCGTGCCGAACGGAAGTTCTCCGCCTCACCCCGCTGCACGCGGTCGAGCGCCAGCTTCTGTTCGCTCTCGTCGAGGCTCGCCAGGGCATCGAGTTCGACCCGGACATCGGCCGCCGGCATGGTGCGCACGGCGTCCCGAACGTCGCCGGCGATGCGGCTGGCACGATGCACCGCCTCGTTGACGCGCCGCTTGGGGATCCCGGTCCTCTCCTCGGTGTCGGTCGCGAACCCCTTGTTGCTGCGGCCACCCAAAGCGGGCGCAATGTGCCCGGTTTCGTCCGCCCGCCAGGCGTCGAAGATCTGCTTTCGCCGCAGCAGGTGCTGGTCGCGCTCGAGCTGGGTGAGTTCCGAGCGCATCAGGTTCTCGTCGATTTCCCACAGTTGCGCCGCCGGCTGCGTGCCGTCGATGACATGGCACGGGATGTCGGCATGGCCGAGGCGGCGGGCGGCTTCCAGCCGGTGCAGGCCGGCGACCAGCCGCCAGCCGTCGACCTCGTCGGCGGCGACCGAGATCGGCGTCTGGAGACCGATGTCGCGGATCGAGGCCACGAGCATCGCCACCTTCGCCTCGTCGAGGCGACGCAGGCGCGCGCCGACACCGATCGCGGCGACGGCGAGCGAGATCGTCCGGTCGGGGCCGGACGGGGCCGGCGGGGAGTCGATGCGCGCCGGCGCTGCCTCCCGCTGCGACGGCTGCCGATCCCCCAGCGTCTGCAATGCCGCCTCGACCCGGTCGAACCCGGCGACCACGTCCCCGGCGACGGCGACATGGTCCCGGTCGCGGCGTCCGGACACGCGGGCGAGGGCGTCGCCCAGCGTCCGGGCGGCGGCGGCGAGTTCGATCAGCCCGAGAAACGCTGCCGTCGCCTCCAGCGAGTGCGCGAAGGCGGCGATCTCGCCGTGATCGTCGGGACTTGGATCGCCCGGAGCGCCCGCCTGCACGCGACGGCGCAGGCGCCCGCTGCGATCGCGGGTATCGTCGACGAGCCGGTTCAGAAACGCGTCCATGGTCCATCCATGCCCGATCGGCCATTGCCGGGGTCCTTCCCCGGCGTCGCGGGGAAGCATCCCACAGGCGATTTAAGAGCCGGTGAAGACGCTCGACAGGCACGAACCCCGCCCGCGGTGCCGCATTTCGCTCAACACGGTCGACGGGCGGTGCTACCTTGCGGCTCGCCCGACGACCGCTGCCGGGGGCGGGCAGGAGGCAGGAGGCAGGGGCAGGGGTGATGAGCGATTTCCATGCGGTCGAGGACGGCCTGCGGAACGGCGAGTTCTTCGTCGAGTATCTGCCGACGGTGGAACTCGACGGTGGCCGCTGCGTCGGCGGCGAGGCGCTGAGCCGCTGGCGACGGCCGTCGGGCGTCGTGCCCCCGTGCGAGTTCATGCCGTTGATCGAGAACACCGCGCTGTCCGGCTTTCTCACCTGCTGCGTGCTGGAACAGATCGCGCACGATTTCCTCGACTGGCTGAAGGTCAACGACGCGTTCATCGGCATCAACGTGCCGCCGGAGACCCTCGGCCGCGGCGGTCTCGACTTCGTCGCGCAACGATCCGGGTTGGTCGAGGTCAAGAACAAGCTGGTCGCCGAGATCACCGAACGCGGGGTCCCGGACCAGATCGGCATCGAGGCCTTGAACCGGTGGGCGGATCGTGGGGTGCGGATCGCGCTCGACGACGTCGGCACCGGTGGCGCGAACCTCGTCGTGCTCGCCCGCTGCAACGTCGAGATGATCAAACTCGACCGCGGCCTCGTGACCCAGGTGCGTCGCGGCCAGCCGCTCCCGGGCAACCTCGACGTGCTCACGCCCCTTCTCAAGACGGGCAAGCTGCTGGTGGTGGCGGAGGGGGTGGAGACGGCCGAGCAGGCCGACACGCTGAAGGACGCCGGTGTCCGCCTCGCGCAGGGCTATCATTTCTCGGAACCGCTGTCGGCCGACGCCTTCAAGGCCTATTTCGCCGCACACGACCACGGAAGGCCGGCGGACGACGGGGTCTGATCGCGGCTTGATCTCATGGGCGGCGGTGGCCGTCGACCAGACGCTGCAACAGCGGCGCGTAGTGGGCGAACGGCGGGGTGACCGCCCCGGGGATCTTGGCCGCGTCGTCCCACAGCCGCACCCGCACGATCGCGTCGAGATCGGCGATCGTGCGGAACGCCGCCACCTCCCGATCGGTCATCGGACCGCCCTGCAGGGCCAAGGTCTGGACCGAGGCCGGCGACAGGCGGGCGAAGTAGCGCGGATCGGTCGCGCACAGGAAGCGCTTGGCGTCGACGTGGCGGTGCACGCACGTTGTCACGAGCGCCGGGAAGAACGGCGTCAGAACCCGCGCGCCGGCCTCGTCGTGGCGGCTGTCGAGGCCGTGGTCGAGGGCGTCCTCCGGGAACGCGTGGGTGAAGTGGCCGATGTCGTGCAGGAGGGCGGCGGCGACCAGGGCCTCGCCGGCGCTCGCCGCTTCGGCGAGTGCCGCGCTCTGCAGCATGTGCTCCGACATCGTGACCGGTTCGCCGAGATAGGACCCGGCGCCGCGCTGCTCGAAAATGTCCGCGACGAAGGCGACGATCGTCTCCGCACCGAGGGTCGCGATATCGGGTCCGGTCATTCGCGGGTCTGCCCCAGCGCCGTCTCGAGCACCGCCAGGGTCGACATCAGACCGTCCTTGTCGGCGTAGCATCCCTGCAGCCAGCGCGATCCGGGGCCCGAGAACGCCGTCCGTCCGTGCAGCACCCGCAGGTTGTCGACGACGAAGCCCTCGCCGGGCGCGAGCCGGAAGCGGACCGCCATCGCCGGGTCGTCGACGATGTCCGCGAACCGGCGATAGGCCGTGTAGTAGTCGATCATGGCGTCGAAGGGAACGTCGGTGATGGCGGCCGCCGAGCGGTTGTTGAACCGGACGGCGACGACCTCGCCGTCGGGGGCGAGTTCGATCATCGGCCGGCGCGAGGCCAGCCGAACCTCGGGCGAGCCGGCGTAGGCGAAACGCGCACAATGGCCGGCCAGCAGCGCGAGCCCCCGCGGATCTTCGTCGCGCAGCCGCTCGACCGCGCGGAAGCCGTCGACGATGAGGGACTCGCCCCCTTCGGCGCCGTTCTTCAGGCAGTAGAGGATCTGAACGGTGGGCACGGGATCGCGGTAGGGGTTGTCGGTATGCACCTGCAACCCGAGGTTGGTGAAGGCGAGGTTGTCGGGATCGACCTCGGCCCGGACGTCGAACAGGCGACCGTAGTTGGTCTCCCGCACGTAGCCGAACAGCGCCGCGACCGCGAGCACGGCACCGCTCTCGACCGGCCCGGCGCGGAATCCGGCGAAGCCGTAACGGTGGATCTGCGCCAGCCAGTCGCGAAGCGCCGCCGACCCGGGGCGAAGCTCGCGGAGATCTCCCGCAGGCGGCCGGGCGGCGAGGCCGCCGTCCCAGGTCTCGATCCCGGTCGCAACGCAGCCGGGGTTGCGGGGCGGATCGCGATCGTAGGCATTGGCGCCGAGCCAGCCGCCGGGGAAACGGACGGTCCTGCCGGCGGGCGCGAAGGTGACGTCGAGATCGCCGCCGACCACCTCGGCGCGGGCGATGCCGATGTCGCGCGGAATGTCGCCGAGGGTGATCAGCTTCTGGCCGTTGCCGGGCGCGCGCGTCTGCGGATCCGGCGCGTTGTCCCGCAGCCAGATCGCATGGAAGCGAAGGACGACCCCATCGCTCCAGCGGGTGCTCAGCGCCGTGCCGTCGGCGACGACCGCGACAGCCACGATCGAGGCCGCCATCGAGGCCATCGTCGAGACCCCGGCTGCTAGACCGGCGAGTCCCTGTCGGCGCGGCGGTTGAGCACGAACGAACCCGGCGCCGTCTGATGATAGGTGGTGCCGAACCCGGCCAGCAGTTCCCGCGAGCCGGCGTCCGGGTCGCCCCAGCAGCGGCAGACGATCTCGGCGCTGGCGTCGATGCAGGCGGCGAGCGGCGTCTTGCCCCTGGGATTGGCGAGGTGGGCCCTGAAGCAGGAATCGGTGGCGTAGATCTCGGTCCATTCGCTGACGCCGACGGCCGGATAGTCGGTGTGGTAACAGATCACCCCCGGATGATCGTCGGCCATCACCCGGCACAGCGTTTCCTGGTTGGCCCGGAACTCTGCCTCGCGGCCCTTCTTCAGCTCCCAGCGGATTTTCAGCATGAACGGCATCGGTCACGTTCCCTCGTTGCCGGGCCGCGCCCCCAGACGGGCGCTTCCGGTCGATCCGATTGTGATCCCGCCGCCGCGGTCGCGCAAGCCGGTGCCGTCGCTGCCGCGCCGCCCGGCCGTCCTGCACCGTCGTCGGTCGCGCGGTGAAGACAGCCTTGCTTCTCGCTCACATCACCTTGTCGGTGCCCGACAGCGCGGTATCGTCGTCGACGATTTCGCATTCCACCTCCTCGGGGGGGCCGTCGGCATGACCCGCCTTCATGGTGCGCTCGAGGAGGGCGAGGAGGGTGTCGATCTCCTGACTGAGGTTTCGCAGCAGGTAGGTCAGCTTCCGGTTCTGCTTCGACGATTTCTCCTCGACCAGTTCGAAGGCGATCTTGATGTTCTCGGCGAGGCGGACGGCTTCGCGGAGGGTGTCCGAGGGCTCCAGGATTCGCATGGTCGTCATCGTCTGTTCCCGTCGCTGAGTGGTCCGGTCGCGCCGCACCCGGTCCATTGAATCACGGTGAGCCTGAAGAAAGACTGAACGCCCCCGGCTCGCGAGTCTCCGGTCGGTGTCGTCACTCCATCGTCGCCGGCGCCTCGATCCGCTCCCGCGACCCTTCGCTCTCGAAGACCGATCGCCGGCCGCGCGCTACCAGGGACGCTCGAGGATGCGGCGCAGCGCGGCGAAATCCTCGGACCCCAGGCGGCGTTCGAGCTCCGTCTCGATCTCGCCCACGGCGAGGGCGGCGCTCCGCGTCATGTTGCGCCCCATGTCGGTGAACCGCACCTTGCGCAGGCGGGCGTCCGAGTCGTGGGCGACCAGCTCCAGGATGCCGCGGCGACAGGCCTCGGTGACGGTCTGGTGCACCGCCTGGCGGCTGACCGCCAGCCGACGGGCAAGCGCCGAGATGCTGATCGGCTCGCGCGGCATGTGCGCGAACAGGCGGTTCATCGCCGGGGTGACGAAACCGTAGCCGTAGCGGTCGGCGGATTCCACCATCCGTTGTTCGAACCAGTCCGATCGCTTCAAGAGCAGCTGGCGCAGGTTCGATGGCGCGCGGTCCGGCCCGTCGTCGGGGGCATCGTCGAGATCCGGGTCGATACGCTGGGATCGGCTGTGGTGAGATGCGGTGCTCAAGGAGGATGACGCCCCGTTCGCGCAATCGTCCGCCGACGAGCGTATGCGGACCGAACCCGATGCGGTGCGCCCTGACCGCTCGCCGATTCAATCGACGCGTCCACTACGGGCGTTCACGATCGCCTCGTCGATATCAACGGACGCAGCCGGCATTGTCAAGCTTCGATGACAAATCCCGCTGCCGCCGCCTCGCGTCAGAGGCGGCGGCTGGTCCCGGTAGGCCGCTAGGCCGCGTGCCTGCGGCTCTGCACGACCCTGAAGCGCCCGGCGACGAAGTCGCTGTCGGTCAGGCAGGAGTTCGCGGCCGGATTGGCGCCGGTGGCGTGATAGTCGCTGAACGCGGCGGACTGGTTGACGAAGACGGCACCGGTGAGGTTGCAGGAGAGGGCGACGCCGGCCGCGACCGCGCAGTCCTCGGCGGCGGCGAGGACGGTGTCGTCGCTGGCGTAGACCGAGAGCGTGATCGCGCCGCGCTCGCGGGCCATGTCGCGGGCGATGCTCAGGCTGTCGGCCGTCGAGTCGGTCGCGACGATGAACGAGACCGGGCCGAACCACTCCTGGCCGTAGGTGGCGCGATCCCGCTCGGCGTCGAGCTGAACCACCAGCGGCGTCACCACCCGGGCGTCCGGATAGCGGGGATGTTCCAGCCGTTTCGAATCGAGCAGGATCTTGCCGGTGTGCCGGGCCCGTTCCAGACGCTCCATGACGCCGTCGTTCTGGACGGCGCCGAGCACCTCGACCGCGCGCTCGCGATCGCCGAGCAGCTTGTCGACGCCGTCGCAGATCGCCTTGGCGACCTCGTCGAAGCTCATCGTGCCGCCGTCGACACGAATGCCGTCACGGGGCACGAAGATGTTCTGCGGCGTCGTGCACATCTGACCGGTGTACAGGCTGAGGGAGAAGGCGATGTTGCGGGCCGCGCTCTTGAAGTCCTGGGCGCTGTCGATGACGATCGCGTTGACGCCCGCCTTCTCGGTGTAGACCCGCGCCTGGTGGGCGTGCTCCTCGAGCCAGCGGCCGTTGGCGTTGCTGCCGGTGAAATCGATGATCGCCACCTCGGGCCGCAGCGCGAGGTCGGGAGCGAGGGTGCCGCCGGGATCCTCGGCGGCGAGGCAGACGAGGTTGGGATCGAAGCCGGCCTCGGCCAGCACCTGCCGCGCCGTTTCGACGGTCATCGCCACCGGGAGAATCGCGCCCGGATGGGGCTTCGAGAGCACCGCGTTGCCGGTCGCCAGGCTGGCGAACAGGCCGGGGTAGCTGTTCCAGGTCGGGAAGGTGCAGCAACCGATGACCAGTCCGATTCCCCGCGGCACGACGTGGTACGTCTTGGTCATCGACAGGGGCGGGTTCTTCCCCTGCGGTTTCTCCCAGGTGGCGGTCGCCGGAATGCGCTTCATCTCCGCGTAGGCATAGGCGACCGCCTCCAGGCCGCGGTCCTGGGCGTGCGGCCCGCCGGCCTGGAACGCCATCATGAACGGCTGACCGGTCGTGTGATGAACGGCGTGGGCGATCTCGAAGCTGCACCTGTTGAGCCGGTGCAGGATCTCGAGGCACACCCCGGCGCGAACCTCCGGGGACGCGCGGCCCCAGGCCTCCATCGCCCGACGCATGGCCGGCAGAAGGGCGTCGGCGTCGATCTTGGGATAGGTGACGCCGAGCTTGATTCCGAACGGTGAAACCTCGGACCCCACCTTGCCGATCGTTCCCGGCTGGTCGATCTCGAAATGGCGGCCGAGGCGCGACTCGAAGGCGCGCTGCCCGTCGTCGCTCGCGGTCTCGCCGTAGATCTTTCCGCTCGGCATCTCCGGATAGGTCGACCAGTAGCCGCGCTGTCCGATCGCTTGCACCGCCTTCTCCAGGGTGCTGCGGTGGTTCTCGAAGAAATTCGTCGGCATGATGCTCCCCTCTTTGGCGATGAGACGTGAATTAGTCACCGAACGTGCGCCGCGCTTCGTAGAGCGGGTTCAGGTTGTCGACCTCGATGCGTTTGCGCCCCGATTCGACCGCCGCCAGCGGCGCGCATCGTCTCATCGTGTTGGCGCTGCGCACGGCCAGTTGCTGGTAGGTGCGGGTGCCCTTGGCCTTCCAGGCGATTTCCTCGTCGCGGAGCTCGCGGATCACTCTCGCCGGAACGCCGGCGACCAGGGATCGCGGCGGAACCGCCGTGTCGGCCTTGACGAGGGCCAGGGCGGCGACGATGCTGTCGGCGCCGATGGTGGCGTTGTCCATCACCACGGCGTTCATGCCGACCATGGCGTTGCGCCCGATACGGCAGCCATGAAGCACGGCGCCATGGCCGACGTGGCCGTCCTCCTCGATCACGGTATCGGTGTTCGGGAAGCCGTGCATGACGCACGTGTCCTGGATGTTGGCGCCCCGCTCCAGGATCAGGCGGCCGAAGTCGCCGCGCAGACAGGCCGCCGGCCCGACGTAACACCCCGGACCGATGATGACGTCGCCGATCAGCACCGCGCTCGGATGAACGAATGCCGTCGCGTCCACCACCGGGACCAGACCATCGATCTCGTAGACTTCGATCATCGCTCCTCCGGCGCGCTCGTGGCCGTCGCGTCTGGACACCTCAGCCACCGGCGGCCCGCGGAACGGTCAGCCCCAGCGCGGTCAGAACGCGCCCGACCTCGTTCTGCCAGGCCGAGAACAGGTCCTCGTTGCTTCGTTGGCGCAAGCCGTAGCGGCGATAGGCCTCGAAATGGTCGGACCCGGCGCGACCGAACGTCGAGGCGACCCTGGGATACCAGTAGTCGACCGATGCCTGGGCCAGCGCCCGGTCGTGTCCTTCGGCGAGCAGCTGGCGCAGGCCCGCCTCGCCGAGATAGGCGTGGCGCGCTTCCACGGGGCGGATCTCCGAGAGGGCGTCGGCGAGCGGCTGATAGGAGCACGCCGACAGCTCCTCGAGCTGGATCACCGTCGCGCGGCCCATCAGCGTGTTCATGGTCACCGCGTCGCACCAGTCGGCGAGAGGATAGTGGAACACGTTGAGCCGCATGTCCCCCTCGACCCGCCGGGTGCCGAGGTCGACGTCGCGATCCAGCCGATGGGCCCAGGGGTGATGTTTGACATAGCGCGACGTGTTGGCGCCGAATTCCTCCATGATCTTGAGCACGCGCTCTGCGTGCGCGAATTTCTCGAGCACCATGCGCGCCGCGATCATCCGCTCCTTCAGCCCCGGCGCCCAGTTGATCGAGTCCGCGAAACCGGACGCGCCGGCCATCTCCGAGTCGACGAACACCGCCATCAGGCGCATGATCTCGCCCCGGTAGCGCGAGTTGGCGTTGTTCGGCGAGGTCAGCTTCCCGCCCGCGGCGAGATAGTCGACCAGTTCGAGTTCGTCGTTCATGTGTGTTCGCCCCCGCGCCGCTATTGGTCGAAATCGACAACGATCTTGTCGGTGACCGGGTAGCTCTGACAGGTCAGGATGTAGCCGCGCTGAACCTCGTAGTCCTCCAGCGCGAAGTTGGTATCCATGTCCACTTCTCCCTCGCTCAGCAAGGCGCGGCAGGTCGAGCAGACGCCACCCTTGCAGGCGTAAGGCAACTCGAGACCCTCTTCGAGGGCGGCATCGAGAATGGACTTGGTGCCCTTCCGCATGTCGAACGTCCGCGTCCGACCATCCATGACGATGGTCGCATGACAGGCGTTCTCGATCTTGGAAACCGCCTGCGGCTGCGCTTTTCGGCCGCCCTTCGGGCTCTGGGTCGCGAACAGCTCGAACTTGATCTGTCGCTTGTCGAGCCCGGCGGCCTGCAGCGCCTCGGAGACCTGCAGCATCATCGCCTCGGGGCCGCAGATGAAGGCGGTGTCGACGTCCGCGACGTCGACCCAGTGCTTGAGCAACAGGTCGCACTTTTCGCGGTCGAGAATGCCGTTGAACAGCTCGACGTCCTGCTTCTCCCGATCCAGGACGTGGACGAGTTGGAATCGTCCGAGATGATCGTTCTTGATGTCCTCCAGCTCCTCGCGAAACATGATCGAGCTCGAGGCCCGATTGCCGTAGAAGAGCGTGAACGAGCTCTCCGGTTCCGTCAGCAGCGTCGTCCTGATGATGCCGAGCACCGGCGTGATGCCGCTGCCGCCGGCGAAGCCGACGTAGTGGTTGCGGTTCGCGGGGTCGAGGGGCACGAAGAAGCTTCCCATCGGCGGCATCGCCTCCAGGATGTCTCCCGCCGCCAGGTGCTCGTTCGCCCAGGTGGAGAACCGCCCGCCCGGCACCCTCTTGATGCCGACGCGCAGGTGAGGATCCTGCACGGCGGCGCAGATCGAATACGATCTGCGCACCTCTTCGCCGTCGATCGTCGCACGAAAGGTCAGGTACTGACCCTGTTTGAACCGAAAAATCTCCTTGTATTCCGCCGCCACGTCGAGCGAGACCACCACCGCGTCACGCGTTTCCTTGTGCACGTCGGAGACCTTCAATGGATAAAATTTGACCATTCTTGTGTTCCGTTCCAGCTGTCGCGGCCTGCCGTCAATGGCATTTGAACAGGTCGAAGGGCTCGAGACAGTCGCCGCACTTGTAGAGAGCCTTGCACGGGGTCGATCCGAATTCGGAGACGCGGATCGTATTGTCGGAGCCACAGTGGGGGCACTGGGCGGGCGCCGCGCCGCCGCCGATCCGGTCGACGAGCTGCCGGACCTTCGGTGGCGGGGCGATGCCGTAGTTCTTCAGACGCTCCCGTCCCGCCTCCGAAATCCAGTCGGTGGTCCAGGGCGGCGAAATCCGGGTTTCCAGCCGGAGGTGCCGCACCCCGCGGTCGCGAATGGCGCGCTCGATCTCGAAGGCGATCATCGACGTCGCCGGACATCCCGAATAGGTGGGGGTGATGGTCACCACCAGTTCCGACGCCCGATCCTCTCCCTCCCAGCGGACGTCGCGGACGATCCCCAGATCGACCACCGACAGCACCGGGATCTCCGGGTCCGGCACCTCGCGGAGCCAGTCCCAGATCTCGACCGTCGCGGGTCGCGGGGAGGAGGGGGAGGGCGTCGTGTTCACCACGATGCCCCCGGGTAGGCCCGCTGCAGGAACTGCATCTCGGCGAGAATGTAGCCGAGGCTCTCGCTGTGGACGCCCTTCTTGCCGCCGCTGTGCATCCAAGCGGCCTCCGGCAGTTCCAAGGTGCCCTTGCGCAGGGTGTCGCCGACGCTGGCACGCCACGGCTCGACGAGGCCCGCCAGGTCGGGGGCCACCCCCTCGGCGACCAGCGATGCCTCGACCGCGTCGACCTCGAACAGCTCGCCGGTATAGCTCCACAGATCGTCGATGGCCCGCTGCATGCGGTCGTGGCTCTCCTCGGTGCCGTCCCCCAGCGTCACCACCCACAACGCACTGCGATCGAGGTGATACTTGGCCTCCTTGACCGCCTTCGCCGCGATCTCCGCGATGCGCGCATCGCGCGAGTCCGTCAACGCCGACAACGCCAGAACATGCCAGGCATCGAAGTAGAACTGCCTCGCCATCGTCTGCGCGTAGTCCCCGTTGGGCTGCTCGACGAGCAGCACGTTGCGGAAGTCCCAGACATCGCGCCGGTAGGCGAGGGCGTCGGCGTCCCGCCCGCGCCCTTCCAGCTCTCCCGCATAGCCCAACCAGAACTGCGCCTGGCCGATGAGGTCGAGGGCGACGTTCGTCAGCGCCAGGTCCTCTTCGAGCACCGGACCATGACCGCACCATTCGGACAGCCGATGGGAGAGAACGAGCGCGTTGTCCCCCAGTCGAAGCAGGTACTCGAAGCGCGGATCCGCCGTCTCCGCCATCACATCGCCCCCACTTCTTCGGGAATGTCGTAGAACGTCGGATGCCGGTAGACCTTGGCGTTCGACGGCTCGAACAGCGGCCCCTTGTCGCCCGGCGCACTGGCGACGATGTGGTTCGATGCGACGACCCAGATGCTGACCCCTTCGTTGCGCCGCGTATAGACGTCGCGGGCGCTCTGAATCGCGTGCGCGGCGTCAGGGGCGTGGAGACTTCCCACGTGCCGGTGAGCGAGGCCGTGCTGGCTGCGGATGAAGATTTCCCACAATGGCCATTCTTTCATCGTCTTGACTCCTTGCTCAGGCGGCGAGGTGGTGTGCGGCGTGCTTCTGCGCGTAGGCCGTCGCCGCATCGCGCACCCAGCGGCCGTTCTCGTAGGCCTCGACGCGCGCGCGCATCCGCTGCTTGTTGCAGGGACCGTCGCCCCGGATCACCCGGTGGAACTCGCTCCAGTCGATCACCCCGAAATCGTAGTGGCCCCGCTCTTCGTTCCAGCGCAGATCGGGATCGGGGACCTTGAGACCCAGGTACTCGGCCTGCGGCACCGTCTGATCGACGAACCGCTGCCGGAGCTGGTCGTTGCTGTCGATCTTGATCTTCCACTGCATGGACTGGGCCGAGTGCGCGGACTGATCGTCGGGCGGACCGAACATCATCAGCGACGGCCACCACCAGCGGTTGAGGGCGTCCTGCGCCATCTGCTTCTGCTCCGCGGTGCCCCGGCACAGGGTCAGCAGCAGGTCGTAGCCCTGACGCTGGTGAAAGCTCTCCTCCTTGCAGATCCTGACCATGGCCCGGCCATACGGTCCGTAGGAGCAGCGCTGCAACGGCACCTGGTTCATGATCGCGGCGCCGTCGACCAGCCAGCCGATGGCCCCGATGTCGGCCCAGGTCAAGGCCGGGTAGTTGAAGATGCTCGAATATTTGGCCTTGCCGCTGTGCAGCGCATCGAGCAGTTCGTCCCGTGAAACGCCCAGGGTTTCGGCGGCGCAGTAGAGATAGAGCCCGTGCCCGCCTTCGTCCTGGACCTTGGCGAGCAGAATGGCCTTGCGCTTCAGCGACGGCGCGCGGGTGATCCAGTTGCCTTCCGGCAGCATGCCGACGATCTCCGAGTGCGCATGCTGCGAGATCTGCCGGATCAGCGTCTTGCGATAGGCCTCGGGCATCTCGTCCTTGGGCTCGATCCTGATCCCGGCGTCGATCCGCTCCTGAAAGGCCCGCTCCTCCGCCGTCATTTCCTCGAGCGACTTCACCCGATCGGCGCCCGTGTCCACCATCTGCGCATACATCTTCGCTCTCCATCGTTTCGGTGAGTCAACATCTCCAATCGAAAGATATGACTCTTGCTTCACTCCATCCAGGCTGTCGGCCGCAGCGACTCAGTTCTTGGGACGCAGATCGACCACCCGCTTGGCCTTGCCGACCGGTGAACGTTCGATGCTGTCCGGATCCAGCACGCTGACGGTGCTGGTGACCCCGATCAGGGACTTGATGTTGTGCTGGAGTTCGTTGGCCAACGCCGTCTTGCGCGCCGCCGCCGCCGGGTCGCGGGCCACCTGCGGGCGGAGTTCGGCCTTCACGTCCAGCTTGTCGAGGTGGCCGTCGCGGCTCACCACCAGCTGATAGATCGGCGCCAGGTCCGGCATCTTGAGAACGAGTTCCTCGATCTGGGTCGGAAACACGTTCACCCCGCGGATGATCAGCATATCGTCGGACCGGCCGGTGATCTTGCCCATGCGCCGCATCGACCGGGCGCTGGGCGACAGAAGGCACGTCAGGTCGCGGGTCCGGTAGCGGATGACGGGCAACGCCTCCTTGGTCAGCGAGGTGAAGACCAGCTCGCCGATCTCGCCGTCCGGCAACGGCGTGCCCGTCTCGGGATCGATGATCTCCGGATAGAAGAAGTCCTCCCAGACGGTGAGACCGTCCTTGGTCTCGACGCATTCGTTGGCGACCCCGGGGCCCATGACCTCCGACAGGCCGTAGATGTCGACGGCGTCGATGGCCATCCGGCGCTCGATCTCTTCGCGCATCTGGCCGGTCCAGGGCTCCGCCCCGAAGATGCCGATCTTGAGCGACGACGCGTGGGGATCGATCCCCTGGCGATCCATCTCGTCGGCGATGTTGAGGACGTAGGACGGCGTGACCATGATCACGCGGGGCTGGAAGTCCTGAATGAGCTGGACCTGCTTCTCCGTCTGTCCGCCCCCCATCGGGATCACGGTGCAGCCGAGCCGTTCCGCGCCGTAGTGGGCGCCGAGGCCGCCGGTGAACAGGCCGTAGCCGTAGGCCACCTGGACTCTGTCGCCCGGGCGCCCGCCCGAGGCCCAGATCGATCGCGCGACGGCGTCGGCCCACACGCTGATGTCGTTCCGGGTGTAACCGACCACCGTCGGCTTGCCGGTGGTGCCGCTCGATGCGTGGATGCGGACGACCTGCTCGATCGGCACCGCGAACATCCCGAACGGGTAGGTGTCGCGCAGGTCCTGCTTGGTCGTGAACGGGAACCTGCTCAGATCGCTCAGCGTCTTGAGGTCGTCGGGATGCACCTGCTGGCGTTCGCACTTGGCCCGGTAGTGGGCGACATTGTCATAGGCGTGCCGAACCGACCATTGCAGGCGTTGCAGCTGCAGGGCGCGGATCTCGTCCACGCTGGCCGTCTCGATGGGGTGCAGCCCCGACTGTCCGATGTTTCTGGTCATGGATTCCTCCCTCGCTGGGACTCACACACGTTCGATGATGGTCGCGATTCCCTGTCCGACGCCGATGCACATCGTGCAGAGGGCATGGCGACCGCCGGTGCGTCGAAGCTGATACATCGCCGTGATCACCAGCCGTCCGCCGCTCATGCCGAGCGGGTGGCCGATCGCGATGGCGCCCCCGTTCGGGTTGACGTGTTCGGCGTCGTCGGGAATGCCGAGATCGCGCAGGACGGCGAGCGCCTGGGCGGCGAAGGCCTCGTTGAGCTCGATCAGGTCGATCTGCGACAGCTCCAGACCGGCTTTCGCCAGGACCTTGCGCGCCGCAGGCGCCGGCCCGTAGCCCATGATCCGGGGGGCGACGCCGGCGGTTGCCGAGGCGACGACCCGCGCGACCGGCCGCAGGCCGTATTTGGCGACGGCGGTCTCGGATGCGAGGAGCAGCGCGCAGGCGCCGTCGTTCACCCCCGACGCGTTGCCGGCGGTCACGGACAGGTCGGGACCGTTGACGCCTTTCAGCTGCGCCAGCGCCGCGAGGGTCGCACTCGGCCGCGGATGCTCGTCGGTGTCGACGACGATCGGTTCGCCCTTCCGCTGCGGGATCGTGACCGGCACGATCTCGTCCTTGAAGCGGCCGGCCGCCTGGGCGGCCGCCCAGCGCTGTTGCGAGCGAAGCGCGAACCCGTCCTGGTCCTCGCGGCTGACGTCGAAGTCGGCGGCGACGTTGTCGGCGGTCTGCGGCATCGAGTCCGACCCGAAACGCTGCTTCATCTTCGGATTGACGAACCGCCAGCCGATGGTCGTATCGAAGATCTCCGCCCGCCGGCTGAAGGGGGTGTCGCTCTTCGGCACCACGAACGGCGCCCGCGACATGCTCTCGACGCCGCCGGCGATCATCAGGTCGGCTTCGCCGGCCTTGATGGTGCGCGCGGCGAGGGCGACGGCGTCCATCCCCGACCCGCAAAGCCGATTCACGGTGGTTCCCGACACCACCTGCGGAATCCCGCCGAGCAGGGCGGACATGCGCGCCACGTTGCGGTTGTCTTCGCCCGCCTGGTTGGCGCACCCGTAGATCACGTCGTCGACGGCGGCCCAGTCGACGCCGGGGTTGCGCTCCATCAGCGCGGTCAGCGGGATGGCGCCGAGATCGTCGGTGCGGACGGCGGACAAGGCGCCGGCATAGCGGCCGATGGGGGTGCGGATTCCGTCGCAGATGAAGGCTTCGCTCACGGCGCGCTCCGAGAGGTGGTGGGCGCCTCGGCCCTGTCCTCGGCAACGATCGTGCCTTGAACGCGATACGATCGGCCGCGGAAGAGGGCGATGCGCTGCCCGTTCTGATTGGTGATGACGATGTCGTAGACGCCCAGCCGGGCCCCCCGCACCTGTTCCTCCGCGACCGCCGTCAGGACGTCGTTCAGGTAACAAGGCGCGAGAAACTCGACCGCCGCGCTGGCGGCGACGGTGGTTCGGTTGTAGCTGTTGCAGGCGAAGGCGAACGCCGTGTCGGCCAACAGGAAGACGTAGCCGCCGTGGCAGATCGCGTGTCCGTTCAACATCTGTGCGCCCACCGTCATCCGCATGCGCGCGTAACCGGGGCGGATGTCGTCGAGGACGATGCCGAGATGCTGTGACGCCAGATCGTTGGCATACATCGCTGCGCCCGCCCGTCGTGCGATGGCGTGATCATCCGTCTCCGCCGCCGCCGGTGTCGTCTCCATCGGTCCGGGCTCGTTCATCGGAGGGTGCCTCCGGAAAACATCCGGCGCCGCAGCAACAGCGAGACTCGGTACCGGTCCTCGCCGTAGATGGCGGCCATGTGGTCGAGCACGGCGACCACCCGCCCGACGCCGATACGGTCCGCCCAGGCCATCGGCCCCAACGGATAGTTGACCCCGCCCCGCATCGCCGTGTCCACGGCCTCGGCGCTGCAGACCCCCTGATAGACGGCGTCGGCGCCCTCGTTGGCGAGCATCGCGACCGTCCGCATGACGATCAGGCCCGGCACGTCGTCGAGCACGGAGACGGCCTTGCCCAGTGCCTGAAAGAGGCCGACGGCCGCCGCCAGATCGTCCGGCGCCGCCTGATCGGCCGGCGCCACCGCTACCCGTCCAGCTTCGGCGTAGTCGAGCGCGAGGTCGACCAGCACCGACGGCGCCCCGTCCCCGGTGGCGGTGCGCTGGGTGGCGGTGCGCCCGTCGGTGAGCGCGACCGTCACTCGTCCGTCGACCGCGAGCCGGACGTCACCGCCGTCGCCGTCGGACCGGGACACCGCCAGCCCGGGGGTCTTCTCGAGCAGCGGCCGGAGCGCCTCCAACGGGCCGCCGTCACCGTGGACGACGACGCGCTGCGGCGGCGGAGCCGCGGGCGCGGTGCGTGGTTCGGGCCGCTCGCCGCCCCCGTCGTACCGGAAGAAGCCGCGCCCGCTCTTGCGGCCGAGAAAGCCGGCGGCGACCAGTTCCTGCTGGATCAGCGACGGCGTGAACCGGGGGTCCTGGTAAAAGGCGTTGTAGACCGACCGGGTGACCTCGAAATTGACGTCGTGGCCGATCAGATCCATGAGCTCGAACGGTCCCATGCGGAACCCGCCCGCCTCGCGCATGAGCGCGTCGAGGGTGGCGATGTCGCCGCCGCCTTCCTGCAGCACCCGCAGCGCCTCGGCGTAGAACGGCCGTGCCACGCGATTGACGATGAAGCCCGGCGTCGACTTGGCATGAACCGGCCGCTTGCCCCAGGCTTCGGCGGTGGCGAAGACCGTCTCGGCGACCGACGGTGACGTCGCCAGCCCGCTGACGATCTCGACCAGCGTCATCAGCGGGACCGGGTTGAAGAAATGCATGCCGACGAGGCGGTCCGGCCGTCGCAGGGTGCTGCCGATGGACGTGATCGAGATCGACGACGTGTTGCTGGCGAGGATCGCGTCGGGATCGACGATCCGTTCCAGTTCGCCGAAGACGCTCCGCTTGGCGGCCAGATCCTCGACGACGGCCTCGACGACCAGCCCGGCCGCGGCGAGGGCGGCGACATCTTCGCACGCGCTGATGCGGCCGACCAGCGCCGATCGTTCGCGGTCCTCGAGCTTGCCCTTGTCGACCAGCCGCCGCAACGTCCCGTCGATGGTCTCGATCGCCCGCCGCGCCGCGTCCGGCCTGACGTCGAACAGCAAGACGGGATGACCGGCGGCGGCCGCGACCTGGGCGATGCCGGCCCCCATGGTACCCGCTCCGATCACGCCCACCGCACCATCGGTTCGCAGCGCCGGCACGTCACTCTCCCCGGAAATCGGGTTGGCGCTTCTCCATGAACGCGCGCACGCCCTCGCGATAGTCCGCGGTTCGTCCGGCCGCGCGCTGAATGTCGCGCTCCAGGTCGAGTTGCTGGTCGAGGGTGTTGCCGGCCGAGGCCTGAAGCGCCTTCTTGATGAAGGCCAGGCCCTTCGTCGGCTGCTTGGCGAGGTGGGCGGCGAGCGCTCGCGCCTCGGTCGCCAACTGGTCGTCGTCGACGCATTTCCAGATCAGCCCCCACGCCTCGGCCTGTTCGGCCGTGACCTTCGTCCCCAGCATGGCGATGGCGGTGGCGCGGGCGGTGCCGATCAGGCGCGGCAGGAAGAACGTGCCGCCCGAGTCGGGAATGAGACCGAGCCGGCAGAACGCCTGGATGAAGCTCGCCGATCGGGCCGCGAGGACGATGTCGCAGGCGAGGGCGATGTTGGCGCCGGCACCGGCGGCGACGCCGTTGACGGCACAGACGACGGGCGCCTCCAGCGCGCGCAGGCCGCGGATCAGCGGGTTGTAGTAGTCCTCGAGCGATCGCCCGAGGTCGGGGGCCTCGTCGCCAGGCCGGACGTTGCGGTCGCTCAGGTCCTGCCCGGCACAGAACCCGCGCCCGGCTCCCGTCAGCAGCACCGCCCGCGCACCCGCGTGGCACACCCGGTCCAGTGCCTCGGCCAGCCGCTGGTGCATCTCCTGGTTCAGGCTGTTGAGGCTGTCGGGTCGGTTGAGCGTGATCGCGGCGACCTCGGAATCGATATCGAGCAGGACCGGATCGGTCATTCGCTGGAACCCCTTGCACCCTGACGCACGGACGAGCGCCCGGCCACCCCGACGCCCGCCCCCAATCGATACATCGCACAACAGCGTTACGCAATGCATTAAATAGCGCTTGCCACGGGCCGTCAAGCGGTGTATGCGTCTCGGGACGATTTTGTTATGGTATGCGAAACTTTGTTATGGCATACGAAACCGAGAGCGGAAAACGGGGGCATCCGCGGTCGGCATGTGAGACAAGCAAGGGGATCGCTGCGCAGGATGCTTTGCGGCTGGCGGATAGGGGGCGACGGTTCATCCCGGTGGACACTCGAACATCAAGCGACCGCATGGGGGTCAACTCCATCGAGGTCGGGCTCACCGTCGTGAAGGCGCTGGTGTCGTTGGGGCAGCCGTCGACGTTGGGGGAGGTCGCCGACGCGGCGCGGATGCATCCGGCCAAGGTCCGGCGCTACATGGTGAGTTTCATGCGCGGCGGGTTGATCAAGCAGGATCCGGCGACCGGACGCTACGACCTCGGGCCCTACGGCCTCGATTTCAGCCTCGCGTACCTCGGTCGGCTGGACGCGCACAAGCTCGGGGCGGCGGCCCTCGCCCCTTTGGTGGGCGCGGTCAACGAGTCGGCGTTCGTCGCCGTCTGGGGCACCCACGGCGCGACCGTGGTCGAGTGGCAGCCCGCGCGGCAGCCGATCGGCGCCAGCACCCGGATCGGGACGGTCTTTCCGCTCCTCGCCTCGTCGACCGGGCGGACGTTCCTCGCCTACCTGCCGCCCGCGGAGACGGAGCCGTTCCTGCAACGCGAGTTGCGGGCGCTGGCGCGATCGCCCGACGAGAAGGCGATCAAGGATCGCAAGGACGTCGGCCGGATTGTCTCCGAGGTCCGGGAACGCGGGCTCGCCCGCGGCATCGGCCTTCGCATGCCGGGCATGAACTCGTTCTCGGCGCCGGTGTTCGATCGCCACGGCGCGATCGCCTTCACGTTGACCGTGTTCGGCTATGACGAGAGCTTCGATTCCAAATGGGACGGTGCGATCGCCGTCCACCTGAAGAACACGGCGCAGGCCCTCTCGCGTCAGATGGGCTACGCTGATCCTGCGCCGACGGCGGAGTAACAGCAGCGAAGCCCACTCACCTCAGGATCGTAGCAGCCTCATTGGTACCAGGGAGGAAAACATGATGCCCAAAAGGATGTTCCACGTTCTGTCCGTTGTCGTCCCGGCGTTGCTGTTCGGGGCCGCGGCGCAAGGCAGCGACACCATCAAGATCGGATCGTTCGTCTCCGCGAGCGGCCCCGCGTCGTTCCTCGGCGATCCCGAACTCAAGACCCTGCAGCTGTATATCGACAAGATCAACGCCGCGGGTGGCGTCGCCGGCAAGAAGCTTCAGCTCGTCCACTACGACGACGCCGGAAACGCCGAGCAGGCGAGGACGTTCGCCAAGCGGCTGATCGAGTCCGACAAGGTCGACCTCATCATCGGCGGCTCGACGACGGGAACCACGATGGCGGCCGTGCCGTTGGTGGAACAGGCGGAAACCCCGTTCATCTCGATGGCCGGGGCCGTGGTGATCACCAGTCCGGTCAAGAAGTGGGTCTTCAAGACGCCGCCCACCGATCGTCAGGCCGCGCAGAAGATCTTCGAGGACATGAAGAAGCGGGGCATCACCAAGATCGGACTGATCTCCAGCACCGACGGCTTCGGCAAATCCGGGCACGACCAGTCGCTGGATGTCGCCCCCGGCATGGGCATCGAGATCATCGCCGATGAGACCTACGGGCCGCGGGACACCGACATGACGGCCCAGCTGACCAAGATCCGCAACACCCCGGGTGTCCAGGCGGTGCTCAACTTCGGCTTCGGCCAGGGGCCCGCCATCGTCACCAAGAACTACCGTCAGCTCGGCATCGACCTGCCCTTCTATCAGTCGCACGGTGTCGCCTCCGACAGCTTCCTCGAGCTGGCGGGGCCGGCCGCCGAGGGCTTGCGGCTGCCCTCCGGCGCCCTGCTCGTCGGCGACCAGCTGAAGGCCGACGATCCGCAGCGCGACGTCGTCCTCGGGTACATCAACGAGTACCAGGCCAAGTACGGCAGCGCGCCTTCGACGTTCGGCGGCTACGCCTACGACGCCCTGATGATCGCCGTCGACGCCATCGGGCGGGCGGGGTCCGCCGACAAGGCCGCGATCCGCGATGCCATCGAGAGCACCACCGGTCTCGTCGGCACCAGCGGCATCTTCAACATGACTCCCGAGGACCACTCCGGTCTCGATCTCTCCGCATTCCACATGCTCGAGGTCAAGGACGGGAAGTGGAAGATCGTCGAGTGACGTGATCGCGCCGCAATCGTGCACCGGCCACCCGCCGGCGACAGCGGGCGGGTGGCGGTGAGCCGGGTGCGCGGCGAGGGCCCTGGCGGGGAGTCGTCGACGGCGACGGATCCAGGCCAGGGCCCGCCCGCGCGACCACGCGCCTGACGTGGCCGACCGTCTGTTCCCCAGCACGAGAGAGGCAGCCGGATGCCTGAAATCCTGATCGAAACGCCGCGCGACGGCGTGGTGCTCCTGCGCCTCAACCGCCCGGAGGCGAGGAACGCCCTCAACATGCGCGTCCGCGAGCAGCTGGCCGAGCAGTTCATGCGGCTCGGTCGCGACCCGGCCGTCCGCTGCATCGTCCTGACCGGCGATGCGACGGCGTTCGCGGCCGGCGCGGACATCTCCGAGATGTCCGGAGCGACGGCGATCGAAATGATGCAACGCCCGACCCACCTCTACTGGCGCGCGATCGCCGCCTGCCCCAAGCCCGTCGTCGCCGCCGTCAACGGCTATGCGCTCGGTGGCGGCTGCGAGCTCGCCATGCACGCCGACATCATCGTCGCCGGTGAGGGCGCCAGTTTCGGGCAGCCGGAGGTCCGGGTCGGGATCATGCCGGGTGCCGGCGGCATTCAACGCCTCACCCGTGCCGTCGGCAAGTTCAAGGCGATGAGCATGCTGCTCACCGGCCGACCGGTGACGGCGGCCGAGGCGGAGGCGATGGGTCTGGTGAGCGAGGTCGTTCCGGACGCCGAGGTCCTCGATCGGGCGCTGACCCTGGCGACGCAGATCGCCGCCATGCCACCGCTGGCGGTGATGCAGATCAAGGAAGTGCTGTTGGCGGGGCAGGACGTCCCGCTCGAAACGGCGCTGATGCTGGAGCGCAAGGCGTTCCAGCTGCTGTTCGACAGCCGCGACCAGAAGGAAGGCATGAAGGCCTTCGCCGAGAAGCGAAAGCCCCGCTTCGAGGGCGAATGACCGAGCGGACGCGACGCCGTCCGGTCGCCGGGTCCGACTCCCGGCTCATTTGCCGAGATAGGCTTGCCTCACCCGTTCGTCGTCGAGCAGGTCGCGCCCCCGTCCGGAGAGCACGATGTTGCCGGTTTCGATGACATAGCCGCGATTGGCGACGTTGAGCGCCGCGGCGGCGTTCTGCTCGATCAGCAAGATCGTGATGCCGCGGCTCTTCAGTTCGCCGATGGTGTTGAAGATCTCCTCGACCAGGATCGGGGCCAGCCCCATGCTGGGTTCGTCCAGCAACAGAAGCTCGGGCCTCGCCATCAGGGCGCGAGCCATCGCGAGCATCTGCTGCTGGCCGCCCGACAGGGTGCCGGCGGCTTGCTTGCGCTTCTGCTTGAGGATCGGAAACAGGCGGTACATCTGGTCGAGATCGGCGGCGACCTGGTCGTCGCGGGGCCGGGAATAGGCCCCGAGCAGCAGATTGTCCTCCACCGACATCGGCGCGAACACCTGGCGCCCCTCGGGGATCAAGGCGATGCCCATTCTGACGCGGCGATCGGCACGCACCCGGCTGATGTCCTGGCCGTTGAACTCGATGCGACCGCCGGTGGTCGGTTGCAGGCCGCAGATGGTCCGCAGCAGGGTCGTCTTGCCGGCGCCGTTGGAGCCGACCAGCGCCACCAGTTCGCCCTTGTTGATCCGCAGACTGATGCCGTTGAGGGCCTGAATGCGGCCGTAGTGGGTCGTCAGCTCGGAGATCGCGAGGACCTGATCGGCGGCCGGTGCGGCCTTCGCCTCCCGCGCCCGTTCCATGCCGAGTCCGATCGGGGTCGGCGCATCGTAGACCAGCCGGGTTTGCAGCTGGCGCAGCTCGTCCTTGATGACGGCGCCGAAATTGGCATCGTCGTAGTGCAGATACTGTTCGTTGATGGCCTGCCAATCCTCCCTGCTCAGGGTGCATAGCGCGCGGAGATGGCCGAAGTGGTTGGCGAGTCCGCTATCGAGGCGAAGGGCCTGCGCCTCGGTGCCCTCTTGGCCATCCGCGGGTGGCGTCAGACCCATGCCGATGGGGGCCGGAGCATAGAGGATCAGCCGGCTGTGCAACTGTTCGACCTCCGATTCGAAGGTCTCGCCTTTCACCGGATCGAGGAGGCGATCGAACAGACGATAGCCTCGTTCGACCACGTCCCAGTCTTCCGCGGTCAGGCATTTCTCGGCCATCGGCAGCAGCTCGGTCTCTTCCTTGAGCATGTCCCTCTGCAGCAGCTGGCAGAACGCGCCCAGCGCCTCGATCAGGGCCTGGCGTGCCGCGGGGGACCCGTCGCCGCACTCGCTCAACAGTGGGCGGAGGCGTGCGACGGCCTCGGGTTCCTCCCGGTGCTGGCTCTCGAGGTCGTCCAACAGGGCGGCGGCCTCGGGGTTGCGAGCGCGCACCGCCCTGAACAGATAGCGCTGCTCCTTGGGATTGTGGGTCCGCATGTAGAGGTCGATGTAGTCGAACAGGGTCGTGAACAGGGCGCTGTCCGGCTTCTGATCGGTCGCCTCGAGGTTGCCACACAAGTCGTCGACCAGCATCAGGACCCGCCGCATGCGGGCGTGTTCGGAAGCGATCTGGGAGAGGATCCTCTGCATGGCGTCAGTCCTGCCCGGGTTAGGCGGTGCCGAGGTAGGCGGCGATCACATCCGGGTTGGCACGAACCTCGTCGGGGGTGCCTTCGGTCAGTTTCTTGCCGAAGTCCAACACCAGGATGTACTGCGAGATGTTCATCACCAGCTTCATGTCGTGCTCCACCAGCACCACCGTGATGCCGGTCTCGGCGATCTTCTGGATCAACTCGTCGATTTCGGCGGTTTCCTTGGCGTTCAAGCCCGCCGCCGGTTCGTCGAGCAGCAGCACCTTCGGTTCCGCCGCCAGTGCACGGGCGATTTCCAGGCGCTTGAGGGCGCCATAGGGCATCGAGTTGGCATCCGTCTTGATGTACTGGCCGGTGCCGACGAACTCCATCAGTTCCGCCGCCTTTTCCCGGCAGGCCCGGTCTCCCCGCACCACGCTCGGAAAGCGGAACATCGCCGCCAGGAAGTTCCTGCTCAGGTGCAGATGACGGCCGACCATGACGTTTTCGAGGGCGGTCATGTTCATGCAGATCTGCAGGTTCTGAAAGGTGCGGCTCATGCCGCGGCGGGCCAGCTCGAACGGGGACTTGCCGACGATGCTCTCTCCATCCAGGAAGATCTTGCCGCGGGTCGGGGTGTACAGGGAGGTGATCAGGTTGAACAGTGTGGTCTTGCCCGCGCCGTTGGGACCGATCACCGCATGGATGGTCCGCGGCGCGATGCTGAAGCTCAGATCGCTGATCGCCTCGACGCCGCCGAAGGACTTGCTGAGACCCTCGGTCGCCAACAGGGCGGTGCTCATCGCTGCCTCCGGACGAGATGCCTGAGGCCGCCGGTCAGGGTCGGCACCAGCCCCTTCGGCATGAAGATCAGGGTCATCATCAGGATCAGCCCGAGCACCATCATCTCGTAGTCGTGCAGCCCGGTCAGCAGTTGCGGCAGAAGGGTCAGGATCACCGCCCCGATGACCGCGCCGAAGGTCGACGCCATGCCGCCGAGCACCACCATCGTCACGAGTTCGATGGAGTGGAAGAAGCCGGACTGGGTCGGCGTGATGAACCCGGAGTAGTGGGCGGCGAGGCCGCCGACGAGGCTGGCCAGGACGGCGGAGATCACGAACAGCAACACCTTGTAGCCGACGGTATCGACACCGACCACCTGCGCCGCCACTTCGGAGCCGTGGACCGCTCTCAGGGCCCGTCCCGGCGGCGAGTCGATGATGTTCAGCGCCAGCCAGACGGTGAGCACCAGCAAGGCTCCGATCAGCCAATACCAGTTCTGCTCGCCGCGGATCTGCCAGCCGAGGAGGGTGAACGGCGGCACCGGCATGCCGTCGGGCCCGCCGGTGAGCCACGCCTCGTTGGTGATCACGATCGACATGATGATGCCGAGGCCGAGGGTCGCCATCGCCAGGTAATGGCCGCTCAGGCGCAGGATGGGGCGGGCGACCGCGAAGGCGATGATCCCGACCAGAACCGCCCCGGCCACCAGCGCCAGCACCGCGGGCCAGTCGTAGCGGGAGGTGAGAATGGCGGACGTGTAGGCACCGACACCGAAAAAGCCCGCATGTCCGAGGCTGATCTGGCCGGCGTAGCCGATCAGCAGATTGAGCCCGACGACGACGATGGCATTGATGCCGATGCGGATCGCAACGTCGAAGTGGTAGGGGTTCTGCAGCAACAGCGGCAGCAAGGCGACGACCACGGCCAGGACGGCCATCCCGCCGTAGCGGGGCGATGTCAGTTTGGCGATCATCAGACGCGCTCCGTCCCGCGGACGCCGAACAGGCCGCTGGGCATGAAGAACAGAACCAGCAGGATCAGCACGAAAGGAACGGCGTCCTTGTAATCGGACGAGATGTAGCCGGCCGCCATGGCCTCGGCGATGCCGAGCAGGAGCCCGCCGACGATCGCTCCCGGGGCGCTGCCGAGTCCGCCGAGCACCGCCCCGACGAAGCCCTTGAGGCCGAGCATGATGCCGACGTCGTAGGAGGTCAGACTGATCGGCGTCAGCAGAACGCCGGCAACGGCGCCCAACAGGGCCGAAAGACCGAACGAGAAGAACAGGATGAACTGGGTGTTGATGCCCATCAGCTTCGCGGTGTCGGCACTGCATGCGGTCGCCACCACCGCCTTGCCCAGCATCGTGCGGTTGAAGAACCAGGCGAGGACGATCACGATGATCAGGGTCACGCCCAGCACCCACAGGCTCTGCGGCAGGATGGTGGCGCCTCCGATGACGATGGGGGTGTCGCCACTGAAGGACGGCATCGCGAAGAACTCCTTGCCCCACACCACCTGGGCCAAGCCGCGGATGAAGATCGAGGCGCCGATCGTGATGATGATCAGTGTGATCACACCTGCGTTCTTGGCCGGTTCGACGGCGAGCTTTTCGAGCGCCAGCCCGGTCAGCACGGCGAGCGCGAGCGCACAGAGGATCGCCAGCGGCATCGGCATCCCGAGACCGAGCAGGAACACGGTTCCCATGCCGCCGATCATCACGAACTCGCCCTGCGCGAAGTTGATGACGTGGCTGGCATTGTAGATGATCGCAAAACCGACGCCGACCATCGCATAAGTTGCGCCGATGGTGACGCCGGAGAACAGGTATTGCAGGAATTCGGAGAACATGGGCTCACACCACCGTCAGGAAGGGTCGCCGCGGTTCGGCGAGGCGTTGTCTCGGATCGGGCGATCGCGACGGCACAGCCGCGTGCCCACGGGAGGGGTCGGCAGTGGCGGTCCGACGCCGATCCGTGGCGCGGGCGGGGGGGGCGTTCACCGGGGATCTCCCGCGACGATCAGGGCCGATGTCGCAGCGGCGTGTTCGACACCGGACGGATGCGGCCGACGTGACCCGTCTCGGGAACGGATGTGGACATTTCCTCGCCTCCTGTTGCTGCTCATTCGTCGGTGAGCATGTTTCGCTTTTTTACCCTTTCCGCGAGCGGGTCTCAAGCCGTCGTCGCAGGTGATCGCACCGGGGGGCACCGCGGCACCGCCTCCTTCTGCGCCGCGGCACATCCCGGACCGCTATCGGCTTCACAGCGCCTCGAAGATCCCCGCCGCTCCCATGCCGTGACCGATGCACATCGTCACCATGCCGTACTTGAGCTTCTCGCGCTTCAGCGCATGGACGACGGTCGCGGTCTTGATTGCGCCGGTCGCTCCCAGCGGATGGCCGGTGGCGATCGCGCCGCCGAGCGGGTTGACCTTCGCCGGGTCGAGGCCGCAGGTGCGGATCACCGCCAGCGCCTGCGCGGCGAAGGCCTCGTTCAGTTCGATCCAGTCGATGTCGTCCAGCTTCAGGCCGGCCTTGCCCAGCGCGGCCGGAATGGCCTCGATCGGGCCGATGCCCATGATCTCGGGCGGCACGCCCTTGACGGCGAAGCTCACGAACCGTGCCATCGGCTCGAGGTCGAACTGCTTGAGGATCTTCTCCGACACCATCAGCACCGCGCCGGCGCCGTCCGACATCTGCGAGGCGTTGCCGGCCGTGACCGAGCCCCTGGCGGCGAACACCGGCCTCAGGCTGGCCAGTTTTTCGAGGCTGATATCGGGGCGTGCCCCTTCGTCGTCGGTGACGACGCGTTCGCTCTCCTTGACCTCGCCGGTGGCGAGGTCGGGGACACGCGACGTCAGGGTGTAGGGGGCGGTCTCGGCACGGAACGTTCCGCTGCCGATGCCCGCCACGGCGCGCCGATGCGACTCGAGCGCGAACGCGTCCTGGTCTTCGCGCGTCACCTTCCACCGTTCGGCGACGTTCTCGGCGGTCAGGCCCATGCCCATCGCGATGCCGAGGTGCTGCGCATCGTCATAGACCGCCGGGTTGAGCACGACCTTGTTGCCGAGCATCGTCACCATGCTCATGGTTTCGGTGCCGCATCCGATCATCACGTCCTCGTCGCCGGTGCGTATGCGGTCGGCGGCCATCGCCACCGCCTGGAGGCCGGAGGAGCAGAAGCGGTTGACCTGGACCCCGGGCACGCTCTTCGGCAGCCCGGCGAGCATCGCCCCCATGCGCGCGACGTTCAGGCCCTGTTCGGCCTCGGGCAGTGCGCAGCCCCCGATCACGTCGCCGATCAGCGCCGGATCGATCGCCGGCGCCTGCGCCAGCACGGTCTTGAGGGCGTGAGCCAGCATGTCGTCGGGGCGCGTGGTCCGGTAATAGCCGTTGCGCCGACCGATGGGCAGTCGCGCCGCGGCGACGATGTAGGCATCCTGCAGTTGCTTGCTCATGGGAAGTCCTCCTGGTCCCGCGCTCAGTTGCGCAGAGGTTTGCCGGTTTGCAGCATGTGCGTCATCCGCTGCTGCGTGTGTTCGGTCTTGGCCAGCGCGACGAACTGCCGGCGCTCCAGGGTGAGCAGCCAGTCCTCGTCGACCAGCGTGCCCGGATCGACGTCGCCGCCGCACAGCACCGTCGCGGCGGCGTCCGAGACCACGTAGTCGTGGGCGCTCATGAACCCGCCTTCGCGCAGGTTGACGAGCTCCATCCGCAGCGTCGCCCGTCCGGGCGCACCGACGACCTTGATCTCGCGCGCCGGCAGCGGCGGATGGTAGCCGGCGTCGGCGAGCGCGCGCGCCTGCGTGATCGCCACGTAGGGAACCTCGCGGGCGTTGAACGGCACGATGTCGCCCGTCAGCGCGTAGCCCATCTCGCGGGCGTGGATCGCCCCGCGCGAGGTGACGCCGCGGATGATGTTGCGGAACGCCTTCTGGATGTCCTCCCAGGGATCGTTCTGGACCCGGCTCCGGGCGGCCTCGGACGCGCGGCGCACCAACTCCTTGCAGCCGCCGCCGGCCGGGATCAGCCCGACGCCGGCCTCGACCAGTCCCAGCTGGCTTTCCAGGGCCAGCACCCGCTGGGCGCAGTGCATCGCCACCTCCGCGCCGCCGCCGAGCGCCATCCCGTCGACCGCCGCCACCGTGGGGACCTGCGCGGCGCGCAGCGCCTTGGTCGCGCCCTGGAAGTGGGCGACGATGCGATCGATCTCGTCCCATTGCCCGGCGTGCGCCAGGTCGCTGAGTTCGGCGAGGTTGGCGCCGACCCCGAACGGCGCCGGATGCCAGAGCACCAGCCCGTCGAAGTCCGCCTCCGCCTGTGCCACCGCGGCGTAGATGCCGTCGACGACGCCCTTTCCGAGCGCGTGCATCTTGCTCTTGAACGACAGGATCGCGATGCCCTTGTCGATGTTCGGCATCCGCCACAGGCGCACGTGGTCGTTCTCCTGCAGCGTCTCGCCGCGGTCGAACTTCTCGCCGAGATTGGGGTCCGGGAACAGCTGGCGCTTGTAGACCGGCAGCGTCGAGCGGCCCTTCATCGCGTCGGCAGCCGGTGAGTAGGCCCTGCCCTCCCGATAGACGCCGTCGCGCGCCGTGACCCAGGCGGGCAGGGGCGTCTTCGCCATCGCCTTGCCGGCGTCGATGTCTTGCTGGATCGCTGCCGTCATCGCCTTCCAGCCGGCGGCCTGCCAGATCTCGAACGGCCCGACCGACCAGCCCCAGCCCCAGCGCATGGCGAAGTCGACGTCGCGCACGTTGTCGGCGATGTCGGCGAGGTGGTGGGCGCAGTAGTGGAAGATATCGCGGGTCGTCGCCCACAGGAACGCCGCGTGCGGGTCCCGGCTGGCGCGCAGCTTCGCGAACCGCTCGGCCGGATCGGCGATCTTGAAGATCGCGGTCGCCTCGTCGGAGGCCTTGCCGGCCGACGGCCGGTAGTCGCGGGATCCGAGATCCAGCACCTGGATGTCTCTGCCGACCTTGCGGTAGATGCCGCCCTTGGTCTTCAGGCCGAGCGCCCCCTTGGCGATCAGGCCGGCGAACCAGTCCGGGGCCTTGAAGTACGCCCGCCAGGGATCGTCGGGCAGGGTCCGATGCTGAACGTCCATGACCGTGGCGAGGGTGTCGAGCCCGATCATGTCGGCGGTGCGGAACGTGGCGCTGGCCGGGTGCTCGATCAGCCGTCCGGTCAGCGCATCCACCGCGTCGAGGCCGAGGCCGAACGCCTTGGTGTGGTGCATCACCGCCAGGATCGAGAACAGGCCGATGCGGTTGGCGACGAAGCTCTGGGTGTCCTTGGCGCGGACGATGTTCTTGCCGAGCCGCGACACCAGCCACGATTCGAGGTTGTCGAGCATCGCCGGGTCGGTGTCGCGGCCGGGGATCAGCTCGATGAGGCTCATGTAGCGGGGCGGATTGAAGAAGTGCACGCCACAGAAGTTCTTGCGCCTCGCGGCGGGCAGCAGCGCGGCGAGCCGGTCGATCGACAGCCCGGAGGTGTTGGAGGCGACGATCGTGTCGGGGCCGACATGGGGGGCGATCCGCGCGTAGACGTCCTCCTTGACGCCGGGATCCTCGGCGACCGCCTCGATGATCAGGTCGCAGTCGTGCAGCCGATCCAGGTTCTCCTCGTAGATCGCCGTGTCGACGTACGCGCTCCGGCTCTTGCTGACGAAGGCTCCCGGGTCGGTCTTCTTCAACCCGGCGAGCGCCTTGACCGGGTCGGCGTTGGGGATGCCGCTGGCTTCGGACATCCCGAACAGGACGACGGCAACCTCGGCGTTGGCCAGATGCGCCGCGATGCGCGACCCCATGACGCCCGTCCCCAGCACCGCCGCCTTGCGGATGAAGAAGTTCCTTGCGCTCACTGTTGTCCTCCGTCGTTACCTGACGGCTGGCGTGGAGTCGCCGCCGCCCCTGTTTGCCTGTTCGTCACCGCACGATCGCCGTGCCCCCTCGACCGATGTCGAGCGGTCGCGGCGACGGATCCGGTCGGTCGAGTGCGGCGGTCGCGCATCATCGCGGCGCCCCGGCACCGGCATCGTGCATGATCGCGCCCGTCATCCGCTGGAACCCCACGACCCCTCGTTAAACCCTTGCGCGAGCGCGCGTCCAACCTCGCTGGGCGCCCGTCCGTCATCGATACATCGCACAACGGCGTTACGCAATGCATTAAATAGCGCTTGCCATGCGTCGTCAAGCCGTGTATTACGCAATGATGAATTTTGTTATGGTATGCGAAACGGGATCGGCGTCGGAGGACGGCGGGCGCGCTTGCGCCATCCAGGCCGGGGGCATCGCGCCTTAGGCCGCAGAGGGGCCGCACCATCGCTTGACATCCGAAACTCGTCAAGCTAGCTTGACAAACAGACGCAAGAGAACGGCCTCGGCGCGCGGTGTTGGCGTCGCAAGGCGCCGATCGGGACTGTGAGGAAACGGACGGGCATGCATTCCACGATGATGCAGGTTCCGCTCAGCGTGAACCACCTGCTTGAACGCGGCCGACACCTGTTCGGCAACCGCGAGATCGTCTCGCGCCTCCCGGACAAGTCGATTGTCCGCACCGACTACGTCGCGCTCTACGACCGCGCGCGGCGCCTCGCCCGGGCGCTGGTCGACGCCGGCGTCAAGCCCGGCGAGGCGGTCGGCACCCTGATGTGGAACAGCTCCTGGCATCTCGAGGCCTATTTCGGCATCCCGGCCGCCGGCGCGGTGCTGCACACGCTCAATCTCCGCCTGCCGCCGAACGACATCGCCTACATCATCAAGGACGCCGGCGACCGGATCGTGATCGTCGACGACGTCCTCTTGCCGCTGCTCGAGCAGGTGCTGCCGCTGGTCGATCTGGAGCGGGTCGTCGTCGCGCCGACCGGCGGTGCGCCGGTGCCGCCGCAGTACGTGAACTACGAGGACTTCATCGCCCGCGACGCGGCGGACTACCGCTATCCGGCGCTGGACGAGAATGCCCCCTGCGGCATGTGCTACACCTCCGGCACCACCGGGCGGCCGAAGGGCGTCGTGCACTCGCACCGCGCGGTGGTGCTGCATGCGCTCTCGGTGTCGCTGCCCGACTGCCTCGACCTGTCCTGCCAGGACTCGGTGTTCGTGGTCACGCCGATGTTCCACGTCAACGCCTGGGGCATTCCGTTCGCTGCCGCCATGGTCGGGTGCAGCCTGTCCTTTCCGGGTCCGCACATGGGCGCGGAGGATCTGCTCGAGATCATGGAGCGCGAGCGGGTCACGCTCGCGCTCGGCGTGCCGACCATCTGGATGGCGATCCAGCAGGCCCTCGACAAGCAGCCGGACCGCTGGACGCTGCGCCGCGGCATGCGGATGATGGTCGGCGGCTCGGCGGCCCCGCCGACGCTGATCGCCGGCCTCGAGCGGCACGGATTGGCGATCAAGCACGGCTGGGGCATGACCGAGCTGACTCCGGTCGGCACGCTGTCCTGGCTCAAGCCGGAGCATGCCGAGCTGCCGGTGGAGCGGCAGTACGAGATCCGCGCCCGGCAGGGCCTGCCGATCCCCCTGATGGAGCTGCGGATCATGGGGGAGAACGGCCCGCAGCCGTGGGACGGCCGATCGGTCGGCGAGTTGCAGGTTCGCGGCCCGATCGTCACCGCCGGCTACCACAACCTGCCGCCGGATGCGGAGAAGCTCACCGACGACGGCTGGTTTCGCACCGGCGACGTCGCGGGGATCGATCCGGAGGGCTACATGCGCATCTCGGATCGCACCAAGGACCTGATCAAATCGGGCGGCGAATGGATCAGTTCGGTGGAGCTCGAGAACGCGATCATGGGCCATCCGGCGGTCGCCGAGGCGGCGGTGGTCGCGGTCAGGCATCCGAAGTGGGACGAGCGGCCGCTGGCGGTGGTCGTCAAGCGGCCGGGCGCGGAGGTGACGGGCGAGGAGCTGCGCGCCTTCATCGCGCCAAGGTTCGCCAAGTGGCAGATTCCCGACGACTTCGCGTTCGTCGACACCCTGCCGCGCACCTCGACCGGCAAGTTCCTCAAGACCGCGTTGCGAGAGACCTTCAAGGACTGGGTGTCGCGAACGCCATGATGCGCGCGGCAGACGGCGCCGCACGAGCCGCGATCCCGGGCGGGATCGCCCCGTTGAGAGACGTTTCTAACTGCGGAGCAGCGATTGATGGCCATCCCCGGATACGGCATGAAGACCGTGAACGAGTTCGTCGGTCGGGAGCTCGGGCTCTCGGGCTGGCAGCTGATCGACCAGGACCGGATCGACGCCTTTGCACGGTGCACCGGCGATCACCAGTGGATCCACGTCGACGTCGAGCGGGCGAAGCGCGAAGGGCCGTTCGGCGGCACCATCGCCCACGGGTATCTCACCCTCGCCATGCTCGGACCGCTGCAGGAGGAGGTCGGCGTGATCCCCGCCGACGCGGGTCAGGCGATCAACTACGGGCTCGACAAGCTGCGCTTCGTGACCCCGGTCAAGGCCGGGTCGCGCATCCGCATGCGGGTGACGCTGCTGTCGGTCGAGGATCGCGGCAAGGGCCGCGTGCTGCTGAGAACGCAGAACACCTTCGAGATCGAAGGCGAGGAGAAGCCCGCACTGACATTGGAATCGCTCGCGTTCGTCTGGTAGGCGAGCGCAACCGCTGCGGGTCGCGACCGATCGAAATCAAACCGCCCGGAAGTGACGCCGGCGGTATCACCAGGTGAGGTCGAGGATGACGAAGAACACCGACGACGACCCGACGCGACAGATATCCGACTACCTGCGGAACTACCAGGATGCCGCCCAGCAGCTGGCCGGGATGCTGACCCGCAAGGGATCGTCGGCCGGGTCGGCGGAAGGATCCGAGGAGGGCGCCGAGTCGGTGGGGGAATTCGCCGACTACCAGTACATCTCCGGTCTGCAGAACGTCGTCGGCGCCCAGCTCGGCGACATCGCCGACGTGGCGCAGAAGATGATCGGCCTGATGCTCCAGCGGCCGGAGGTGGCCTACGCGAAGGCCGGGAGCTTCTGGAAGGACATGTTTCGCATCGCGACCGGGACCTCCGATCTGGCTCCCGAAAAGGGAGACCACCGTTTCGACGATCCCGCCTGGTCGAACCAACCCTTCTACAGGCAGGCGATGCAGTCCTACCTCTCGATGCGCAACCTCGTCGAGGGCTGGGTCGCCGACCTGCCGATCGACCCCAAGGAAGCCGAGCGCATTCGGTTCACATCCTCGATGCTGACCGAGGCGCTGGCGCCGTCGAACTGGCCGACCAACCCGGCGGCGTTGAAGCGCTTCCTGGAGACTGGGGGCGCCAGCGCCGTCCGTGGACTGACCAACCTCGTCGACGACCTGGTCCACAACAACGGCATGCCGTCGATGGTCAAGCGGGGCGCCCTGAAGGTCGGCGAGGACATGGGCAACACCCCGGGCAAGGTCGTTTACCGGTGCGAGGTGTTCGAGCTGATCCAGTACGCACCGACGACCGGCGAGGTGTACGCGCGGCCGTACCTGATGGTGCCGCCGCAGATCAACAAGTACTACTTCTACGACCTGTCACCCAAGAAGAGCCTGGTCCGGTTCGGTGTCGAGTCCGGCCTGCAGGTCTTCACGCTGAGTTGGCGCAATCCCACGCCGGAACACCGCGACTGGAGCTTCGAGACCTACATCTCGGCGATCGAAGAGGCCATCGGCGTCATCTCCGAGATCACCGGCGCGCCCGACTGCAACATCGAGGGGGGGTGCGTCGGCGGCATCACGGTCGCCGGCCTGCTCGCCAGCCAGGCCGAGCGCGGCGTGCGCACCGTCAACGCGGCGACGCTGTTGGTGACCATGCTGGATACCAGCGCGGAGACGCAGCTGGGCGCCCTCGCCATTCCCGCGATGCTCGAGATGGCGAAGATCAACTCGGCGCAGAAGGGCGTGATGGAAGGCGCGGAGATGGGGCGGATCTTCGCCATGCTGCGCCCCAACGATCTGATCTGGAGCTACTGGGTCAACAACTACCTCCTCGGCAACGAGCCGCCGACGTTCGACGTGCTCGCCTGGAACGCCGACACCTCGCGGATGGCGGCCGGCCTGCACCGCGACATTCTCGATCTGGTCAAGAACAACACCCTGGTCCGCGGCGAGTTCGAGGTGCACGGCAAGCCGGTCACGCTGGCGTCGATCGACTGCGATCAGTTCTGGATGGCCGGTTCGGCCGACCACATCACGCCGTGGCCGGCCTGCTACGCCTCGGCACGGCTGGTCGGCGGCAACCGCGTGTTCGTGGTCAGCGACGGCGGCCACATCCAGAGCATGATCTCCTCGCCGAGCAATCCGAAAGCGAAGTTCCATGTCGGCGCCGGCGCGGATCTGCCGGAGGATCCCGAGGCCTGGTTCGCGGCCGCCACCGAACACAACTCGAGCTGGTGGCTGTATTGGCGGGACTGGATCACCCAACGCTCCGGCGAGCTCCGCAAGGCGCCGGACTCGCTCGGCAGTGCCCAGCATCCGCCGCTGACGGATGCACCCGGCACTTACGTCTTCGAATGAACGTGGCAAAGCAGGCGATCGAAATGACCACAGAGAAAAGGCCTGGGCACGGCCTGAGCAACGGCCTGCGTGTCGAGACGGTCAACGTCAACGGGACCGAGCTGCGGACCGCGACGAGACCCTGTGCGACCGAGCGGCCGCCGCTCGTCCTGCTCAACGGGATCGGCGCGAAACTCGAAGCGCTGAACGGCTTCGTCGACGTCCTCAATCCCGACACCGGGGTCATCGTGTTCGACGTTCCCGGGGTCGGGGGGTCGCCCAAGCCCTCGCGTCCGTTCCGCATGCACGACCTCTCCGAGACGATGGCGGGGCTCCTGGAGCACTATGGCCATTCCCGGGCCGACGTCTTCGGCGTCTCATGGGGCGGCGCGCTGGCGCAGCAGTTCGCGCACACCTGTCCCGACCACTGCCGGCGGTTGATCCTCGGCGCCACCTCGCCCACGTCGCTGACCGTCCCCCGCAATCCCATGGCGATGATGACGATGATGAACCCGATGCGCTTCGTGCAGAAGGATTACGTCGCCAACAACGCCATGAAGATGTACGGCGGCAAGCTGCGCGACGATCCGCAGGCGCTCGGCAACCTGACCGAGCATCTCGCGGCCGGCACCGACTCGGCCGGTGCGGTCATGTACCAGATGATGGCGTTGATGGGGTGGACCAGCCTGCACTGGCTGCACCAGATCAAACAGCCGACCCTGGTCATCCACGGCAAGGACGACCCGATCGTGTCGCCGACCAACGCCCAGACGCTGGTGAACCGGATTCCCAACGCCCGGTTGGAACTGGTCGACTGCGGCCACCTGTTCATCCTCACGCTGGCCGACCAGATCGCGGCGATGGTCGACGAGTTCCTGGGCGGACCGCCATGAACGCCGCCTCCCGGTCCCTGCCGGCGCACGACCCGGCCCGCGGCGGGACGGTTCGCGGCGGGACGGTTCGCGGCGCGGGAGACGTCCGGTGACCGGCGACAGTCCCGCCCGGGTCGGATCGCGCCGGGTTTGCGTCGACGACGTCGAACTCCATTGCGAGATCGCCGGGGAGGGGGAGCCCCTTCTGTTGATTCACGGTCTTGGCTCTTCTACTCTCGATTGGGAGCCGCAGATCGAGTTCTTTCGCCGGCACTACCGGGTGATCGCCTTCGACCTGCGTGGCCACGGACGGTCCTCGAAGCCGCGCGAGGGCTACAGCATCGAGCGCTTCGCCCGCGACACGGCGGCGCTGATCGAGATCGTCGCGGACGGCCCTGTTCATGTCGTCGGCATCTCGCTCGGCGGCATGGTGGCGTTCCAGCTCGCCGTCGATGCGCCGCATCTCGTGAACAGCCTGACCATCGTCAACAGCGGGCCGGAGGTGCCGGCCGAGACGTTCAAGCAGCGCCTGCCGCTCTACGTACGGCTGCTGTACATCCACGTGCTGGGGCTGCGCAGGATGGCGAGCATGATCGCCAAGAAACTGTTCCCGGAGCCCGGCCAGGAGGATCTGGGGAGCCGCTTCGTCGCGCGCCTGACGGCCAACGACAAACGCTGCTACCTCGCGTCCCTGCGTGCCATCTTCGCGGGCTGGGGGGTCGCCGGTCGCCTGAGCGACATCCGCTGTCCGGTGCTGTTCCTCGCCGCCGACCAGGACTACACGCCGGTGGCGGTGAAGCAGGTCTACGTCGATCGCCTGCCCAATGGCCGCATGGTGGTCATCCCCAGGTCGCACCATGCGCTGCCGCTGGAGAAACCCCGCGAGTTCAACCTCGCCCTCGCGGACTTCCTCGCCTCCCTCGCCGGTCGCCCGGACGGCGCTCCCTCGACACCAGACGCTCAGTAGGAGAATTCCCGTGATCCAAATCGGCAACATCGTGTTACGGCATCCGCTCTTCCTCGCCGCGGGCTGCGCCAAGGTCCCCGACGATGCCCGCAAGATCCTGGCGTCGCCGTCCGCGGCGCTGGTGGTGGGCAGCATCACCACCGAGCCCTACGGCGTGAACGCCGGCGACGTGCTGTGGTGTGACGGGGCCCGGTCGGTCACCGGGTTCGGCTTCCCCAACCCGGGCATGGCCGCGTGGCAGGCGGATCTCGTCGCGCTCGCCCGCGCCGCGCACGAGGCCGGCAAGCCGTTCGTCGTCAACGTCGCCGGCAGTGACGTCGACGACTATCTCGATCTCGCCGAGCGGGCCTTCGCCGCCGGCGCCGGCGTGGTCGAGATGAATCTCGCCTGGCCCTGCCTGTTGAGCGCCCGTCGGGCCAGACACTCGATTTCCGACGATCCGTCCGCCCTCGCTCGACTGCTCGACGGGGCGGCGGCTCGGTTCCGCGGCAAGGACGGCGACCTGTGGCTCAAGTTCTCGCCCATGCAGCCCACCGTCCTCGAAGGCATGGCGGACGCGATCGGCGCGCAGCGCGACGCCCGGGTCACGGCGGTCGTGTGCTGCGGCCCCTATCCGAAGACGCTGTTCCTCGAACCGGACGGCACCTCGGTGGTCGGCACCGATTCGTTCGGACAGATGAGCGGCGAGTTCCTGCGGCCGATCGCGCTCGGTCAGGTGCGGCAGTTCCGCGCCCTGCTGCCGGACGCCGTCGCCGTCGTCGGTCTCGGCGGGATCTCGATCCGGGACCACGTCGATCAGTACCTCGCGATGGGGGCGACCGCAGTGGGCCTGACCACCGCCTATTACGTCGGCGGCGAGAACGTGTTCGGCTACCTGTTCCCCGAACAGGTGGCGAGCTAGACCGACCCGCGAGGCGCCGACGCGGGAGCGGATGCGGCCCCACCTCCGCGTGGCGCCGAAGAAGGCGCCGTGCTGAAGTTCGACGACCGAACGGACCACAACCAACGAGGTATTGCCATGAAAGACAAGATGTTCGACTCCCTCACCAACCAGTCCGCCAATTTGTTGGCGCCGTCGCGCGAGCTCAACAAGCTGATCATCGAAAAGCTCGAGCAGATCACCGCCATGCAGTTCGCCAGTCTGCGTGAATACACCAACCTGAATCTTGGCCAGCTCAAGGCGCTGAGCGACATTTCCAGTGCCGAGGATTTGAAGGAGTTCGTCGGTAAGCAGCAGGAACTTCTCAAGACCCTCGGCGAGAAGATGTCTGCCGATGCCCTGGCGATGACCACGCTCGGCAAGGAGTTCATGTCCGAGGCCCAGAAGATCGTCGTCAAGGGGGTGGGGTCCGGCGTCAAGGGCTTGAAGTGAGTCCAGGGCGCCCGCCACCCGGCGGCGAGCGCCGGGGAAGCTGACGGCCCGCCGCCAGTGTGCCCGCCGCCAGTGTGCCCGCCGTCGGCGTGCGCGCCGGCGGCGGATCTCGCGCACCGGGGACGGGAGAGGCGGGGACGGGAGAGGCGTCGACCGCCGCCCCGTCAGCCCGATCGTCGTCTCGCCGGCCGCGGCATCAGGGCGGCGAGGCCGACCGCGAGGAACGCCAGCGCTGCGGCGATCGCGAAGCTGATCGCGAACCCGTTCGCCATTTCCGCGGCCCAGCCGGCGACCGCCGGACCGATGATCTGGCCGAAACCGAAGAACAGGGTGATGGTGCCGAAGGCGGTCGCCGCCCGTTCGGCGCCGAAGTAGTCGCCGACGACGGCGGCCATGATCGAGGGGATGCTCCAGGCGACGAGGCCGAACAGGCCGACCGACAGGTAGAGGACCGCGGGACCGACGGGCACGGCGGCGAGCAGGTAGGCGAGTCCCTGGGTCGAAAACACGATCATCAGACCGGCGCGCCGCCCCAGCCGATCCGACAGGGTCCCGAAGATGGGGCCCGAGAACAGGCTGAGGAACCCGAGGATGGCCCACATCTCTCCCGAGGCCGCCCCGCTGAAGCCGCGCTCCTGGACCAGGCTGGTCACGAAGAACGTCAGATAGATGACGTAGCTGGCGCCGAACAGGCTGTAGAGGGCGCCGAGGTGGAGCAGGACGAGACGGGTCGCCGGCCGTGCCGGCGCCGTCGCCGTCGCTCCGGAGGCCGCGGCGGCCCCCGTGGCCCCGGCGTCATCCATCGGCTGCGGGCGTCCGGCCGGCGCCAGGCCCAGGTCCTCCGGTCGGTTGCGCAGCAGCACGCCGCAGATCAGGGTCACGACCACCGCGATCGCGCCGAGAGCGAACCAGCCGGTCCGCCACGCGTCGGCGCCGAGGCCGATCGCCGGCATCATCGCGCCCATGACGATGATGCCGAGGCCGCTTCCGCTGGAGACGAAGCCCGCCGCCTTGCCGCGGTCGGTGCGGGTGAACCAGTAGGACACCAGCGCCATGGCGGGGACGTTGGCGGTCCCGCTGCCGATCCCGGTCAGCACGTACAGGACCAGAACCTCGGCGAAACCGTCGGCGCGGCTGATGACGATCATCGTCGAGGCGGCGATGGCGAGGCCGCCGGCGATCGTCCAGCGCGACCCGAACCGCCGCACCAGCAGCCCCGCGGTCACCACCGCGACGAGATAGCCGACGAAATTCGCGGTGCTGATCAGCCCCATCTGCGAATAGGTGAGGTCGAGCCCGACTCCCATCGACGGCAGCAGCATGCCGAGGCCGAAGCGCGCCAGTCCGAGGCCCGCGAACACGGCGAGAAAGCCGCCGAGGACGATCACCCAGCCATAGTGAACGGCACCGTGACGCGGCAGGGGAACCTCCATTCCGGGCTCGGGTCGACGCCGGCATCGCCCGCCACCGCCCGTTAGCGTCCGCCGTGCCGGCGCGGGCGGGGCCGATCGTGCGGCCGTCTCCGCGGCGGCAGGATCGCAGGCGCCGCCGGCCCTGTCCATGGCCAACGTCGGCCTCCCCGCCGGCCCGCCCCGGCACCGCCGCCGGCCTCACGACCGACCCGACGAC
>JBHJOP010000007.1:0-21080 GCA_050329575.1 Rhodospirillales bacterium
CCGGGTGCGGCCGCTACCGTCGGCCGAACAGGCGTTCGATGTCGGCGCGCTTCAACTCGACGTAGGTGGGGCGGCCGTGGCTGCACTGGCCGGAATGCGGGGTCGTCTCCATGGCGCGCAGCAGCGCGTTCATCTCGTCCGCCGTCAGCCGGCGGCCGGCGCGGACGCTGCCGTGGCAGGCCATCGTCGCACACACCCGGCCGAGCCGGTCCTTCAGCGCCAGCGCGTCGCCGTCCTCGGCGAGGTCGTCGGCGAGGTCGCGGATCAGGCCGGCGACGTCGGCGCCGCCCAGCAGCGCCGGCACCTCGCGCACCACCACCGCGCCGGCGCCGAACGGTTCGACCAGCAACCCCAGCTCGGCGAGATCACCGGCGCGGGCGGCGAGGCGGGCGGCGGCGGCCTCGTCGAGTTCCACCACCTCCGGGATCAGCAAGCCCTGGCGCGCGACGCCGCCGCCGGCCAGGGCTTGGCGCAGGCGTTCCTCGGTCAGGCGTTCGTGGGCGGCGTGCTGGTCGACGATGACGATGCCGTCGGTGCTTTCGGCGACGATGTAGGTGCCGTGCAGCTGCGCCCGGGCGACCCCGAGCGGGTGGGCGCGGTCCGGCTCGGCGGCAGGGCCGGCGAGCGGCGAAACGATCGGCGCCGCCGGCGCCGCATCGAGGCCGGGGAGCGGGTGGTGGAACGCCGCCGCCGCCTCCGAGAAGCCGCCGGACCGGGACGGCGCACCGCCGATGCCGCCGCTCCACCGCGGCCCGCCGCCGGGCCGGATGGCGCCGAGCGCGGCCTCGCCGACGGTGGTCGACGCCCGATGGCCGGCCTCGGCGAGCGCGTGCTTGAGGGCGGCGACGATCAGCCCGCGCACCGGGCCGACGTCGCGGAAGCGGACCTCGGTCTTCATCGGATGGACGTTGACGTCGAGCGCCTCCGGCGGCAGATCCAGGAACAGCGCCAGCACCGGATGGCGGTCGGCGGCGAGCAGGTTCTGGTAGCCGCCGCGCACCGCGCCGTAGAGCAGCCGGTCGCGCACCGGCCGGCCGTTGACGAACAGGAACTGCAGGCCGGCATTGCGGCGGTTGAGGGTCGGCAGCCCGGCGTAACCTTCCAGCCGCACGCCGTCGCGCTCGGCGCGGACGGCGACCGCGTTGTCGGCGAAGTCGCGGCCGACGATCGCCCGCAGCCGCTCCAGCCTCGCCTCGGCGGTACCCCCGGTGACCGCCGGCAGCCCGATCACGGTGCGGGCGCCATCGGCGACGTGGAAGGCGATTCCCGGGTGGGCCATCGCGAGCCGCTCGACCGCCTCGACGGCATGGGCGAGTTCGGTCGCCGGCGCCTTCAGGAACTTGAGCCGGGCGGGGGTGGCGAAGAACAGATCGCGGACCTCGACCCGGGTGCCGGCTGGATGGGCCGCCGGCCGGGGCGCCCCCTTGCGGCCGCCCTCGACGGCGATGCTCCAGGCGGCGTCGGCGCCGCGGGCGCGGCTGGTCAGCGTGAGCCGCGAGACCGCGGCGATCGAGGGCAGCGCCTCGCCGCGGAAGCCGAACGTGGTGATGTGCGCGAGGTCGTCGCCGTCGAGCTTGGAGGTGACGTGACGCTCGACGGCGAGGTCGAGCTCGTCGGCGCTCATGCCGATGCCGTCGTCGGCGACCGAGATCAGCGTCCGGCCGCCGTCGCGCACCACCACCTCGATCCGCGTCGCCCCGGCGTCGACGCCGTTCTCCACCAGTTCCTTGACCGCCGACGCCGGCCGCTCGATCACCTCGCCGGCGGCGATGCGGTTGACGACGGTGTCGGGCAGCCGGCGCAGCGTCATCGGTGGTGCGGGCTCATCGCATCCGCTTGTAGGCGTTGATCAGGCCGTTGGTCGACGAATCGTGGCTCGCGACCGGTGCGTCGCCCGCGAGCTCGGGCAGGATCGCCTTGGCCAGCTGCTTGCCGAGCTCGACTCCCCACTGGTCGAAGGAGTTGACCTGCCAGATCACGCCCTGGGTGAAGATCTTGTGTTCGTAGAGGGCGATCAGCGCGCCGAGGGTGTAGGGGTCGATCGCGGGCACCACGATCGAGTTGGTCGGGCGATTGCCGTCGAACACCTTGTGCGGCACCAGCGCCTCCAGCGCGGCGCCGGTGAGCCCCTGCCCCGTCAGTTCGGCCCGCACTTCGGCTTCGGTCTTGCCCCGCATCAGCGCCTCGGTCTGGGCGAAGAAGTTGGAGAGCAGGATCGGGTGATGCTCACCGATCGGGTTGTGCGAGCGCGCCGGGGCGATGAAGTCGCAGGGCACCAGCCGGGTGCTCTGGTGGATCAGCTGATAGAACGAGTGCTGGCCGTTGGTTCCCGGCTCGCCGAACAGCACCGGTCCCGTCCCGTAGTCGACCCGTGCCCCGTCCCGGGTGACGTACTTGCCGTTGCTCTCCATGTCCGCCTGTTGCAGATACGCCGGAAGCCGGTGCAGGTACTGATCGTAAGGCAGCACCGCGTAGGTCTCGGCGCCGAGGAAATCCGAGTTCCAGACGCCGATGAGGGCCAGGATCACCGGCATGTTGACGGCGAGCGGGGCGGTGCGGAAATGGTCGTCCATCGCCCGGCCGCCGGCGTGCAGCGCCTCGAACCGGTCCATGCCGATGGCGACCGCGATCGGCAGCCCGATCGCCGACCACAAGGAATAGCGCCCGCCGACCCAGTCCCAGAACGCGAACATGTTGGCGGCGTCGATGCCGAAGGCGGTGACCGCCTCGGTGTTGGTGGACAGGGCGACGAAATGCCTGGCGACGGCGGCCTTGCCGAGCGCACCGGTGAGCCAGTCACGCGCGGTCACGGCGTTGGTCAGCGTCTCCTGGGTGGTGAAGGTCTTCGACGCGACGATGAACAGCGTCGTCTCGGGATCCAGCTTCTTCAGGGTCTCGGCAATGTGGGTGCCGTCGACGTTGGAGACGAAATGGACCGCGAGCCCCGGCTGCTGGTAGGGCTTCAGGGCTTCCGTCACCATCACCGGGCCGAGATCGGACCCCCCGATGCCGATGTTGACGACGTCGCGGATCCGTTTGCCGGTGTCGCCCGTCCAGCCGCCGCCGCGCACCGCCTCCGAGAAGGTGCGCATCTGGGCCAGCACCCGGCCGACCTCCGGCATCACGTCGACGCCGTCGACCCGGATCGGCCGGTCGGGCGTGTTGCGGAGCGCCACGTGCAGCACCGCCCGTCCCTCGGTGTTGTTGATCGTCTCGCCGGCGAACATGCGCTCCCGCCACTGCTCGACCCCGGCCTCGCGGGCGAGCGCGACCAGCAGGTCCATCGTCTCGGCGGTGATCCGGTTCTTGGAATAGTCGAGCAGGATGTCGCCGACCCGCAGCGAGAACCGCCGGAAGCGGTCCGGATCGCCGGCGAACAGGTCGCGCATGTGGACGGTGCGGATGGCGTCATGGTGGGCCTCGAGCGCCTTCCAGGCGGCCGAGTGGGCGATCGACGGCATTTCTTGTTCCTCCTCGGGGTCCCCTGCCGATACTCGTGTCCGACGGACCGCCGGACCTTAGCAAACCGCGGCGCGCGCGGCCACAGCGGCGGCGAGAAAGTTGCGGCGGCGGAACGGTCGCGGCGGCGACCGGCCGTCAGCCGCGCCGGATCAGCACCAGCGTCCGCCAGCCGTCGACGGTCAGCCGCCGCCACAGCCGCAGTCCCTGCGCCCGGTGGGCCGAGAGCACGCCGCCCGCCTCGCGTTCGAGGAAGCCGGAGAGGACGGCGACGCCCGCCGGTCGCAGCCGGCGGACGAGATCGGCGGCCATCGCCCGGATCGGCCGCGCCAGGATGTTGCAGACGATGAGGTCGAACGGCGGCGGCGCGCAGACATCCGGATGGCGGTAGCCCTCGGCGCGAAGGGTCCGCACCAGACCGCCGACGCGGTTGCGGCGGGCATTCCGCCCGGTCACCGCCACCGCCTCGCGGTCCGCATCGACCGCCAGCACCGCCACCCGCCACCGCTTCGCCATCGCGATCGCCAGGATGCCCGATCCGCAGCCCATGTCGAGCGCTCGCTCGAACCGGCGGCCCGCCAGCGCGTCGAGGGCCCTGAGACAGCCTTCGGTGGAGCCGTGACGACCCGACCCGAAGGCGCTGCCGGCATCGATCAGCAGACCGATGCGGCCCGGCGGCACCGGCTGGGCGACGTGCGCGCCATGGACGAACCAGCGGCCGACCGCGAACGGCGGGAACGCGGCCTCGTTGTCGGCGAGCCAGTCCCGCGGCGTCAGCGGCTCGATGCGGGCGTTCGGCACCGCGACGCCGCGGCAGGCGGCGGCGAGCGCCAGCGCCACGTCGACCGCGGCGCGATCGGGCGCATGGCGGGCCAGGCCGACGATCCGTCGGTCGCGGTCGTCGTCGTCGCCGAAGCTCGACACGCTGTCACAGAACGGCTCCAGGGCCGCCTCGACCATCGACGCGGCGCGGGCCGCGGCGTCGACGGTGATCCGCCACAGCCCCGTTTCGGTCATGCCGCGTCGACGAAGCTCTGGAGGACCCTCTTGGTGCCGGCCTTGTCGAAGGCGATGTCGAGCCGGTCACCGTCGACGGCCACGATGCGGCCGTAGCCGAACTTCTGGTGGAATACCCGCTGGCCGGTCGCGAACCCGCGATCGGCGGCGTCGCGGGTGGCGACGCGGTAGGACTCGCCGTCGATCAGCGGCGCCTGCCGGCGGCCGCCCTGCGGACCGGCCGGACCGGTGCCGAAGGTGACGGTCGGAGACCAGCCGCCCCCGATCCTCGCCGCGTGCAGACCGGGCGGGGCCTGCCGTTCGACGCTGTCCTCGGGCAACTCGCCGATGAACCGCGACGGCAGCGCCGTCTGCCAGTGCCCGAACACCTGGCGATTGGCGGCATGCAGGATGAACGCCCGCCGGCGCGCCCGCGTCAGTCCGACGTAGGCGAGGCGGCGCTCCTCCTCGAGGGCGGCGGTGCCGCCTTCGTCGAGCGCCCGCTGGTGGGGGAACAGCCCCTCCTCCCAGCCGGGCAGGAACACGGTGTCGAACTCCAGGCCTTTGGCGGCGTGCAGGGTCATCAGGGTGATCTTGTCGTCGCCGACCGCCTCGTCGTTGTCCATCACCAGACTGACGTGCTCCAGGAATCCGCCGAGGCTGTCGAACTCGCCGAGCGCCCGCACCAGTTCCTTGAGGTTTTCCAGCCGGCCTTCGGCCTCCGGGCTGCGGTCCTTCTGCCACATCGCGGTATAGCCGGACTCCTCCAGGATCGTCCGCGCCACCTCCGGGTGGGGCAGCACGGCGAGCAGGCTCCGCCAATGGCGCAGGCGGTCGAGCAGCCCGGCCAGCGCCTGGCGCGCCTGCGGCTTGATCTCGTCGGTCTGAACCAGCCGCTCCGCCGCATCGACCAGCGATCGCCGCTCGGTGCGCGCCAGCTGGTGCAGACTGCGCAGGCTGGCGGCACCGAGGCCGCGTTTGGGAACGTTGACGATGCGCTCGAAGGCGAGATCGTCGTCGGGCTGGACGGTGATCCGCAGATAGGCGACCGCGTCGCGGATCTCCTGGCGCTCGTAGAAGCGGGCGCCGCCGACCACCTTGTAGGGGATGCCGACGGTGACCAGCCGCTCCTCGAACTCGCGGGTCTGGAAGCCGGCTCGCACCAGCACCGCCATCTCCGAGAACGGATGGCCCCTGGCGCGCAGCGCCTCGACCTCCTCGCACAGCGCCCGCGCCTCTTCCTCGCCGTCCCAGACGCCGCGCACCACAACCTTCTCGCCCTCGTCGAGGTGCGTCCACAGGGTCTTGCCGAGGCGGCTCTGGTTGCGGGCGATCAGCCCCGAGGCGGCGGCGAGGATGTGTGGCGTCGAGCGGTAGTTGCATTCCAGCCGGATCACCCGGGCGCCGGGGAAGTCGTGCTCGAAGCGGAGGATGTTGCCGACCTCGGCGCCGCGCCAGGAATAGATCGACTGATCATCGTCACCGACGCAACAGATGTTGTGGCGGGTCTGGGCGAGGGCGCGCAGCCACAGATACTGGGCGACGTTGGTGTCCTGGTACTCGTCGACCAGGATGTAGCGGAACTGCCGCTGGTAGCGCGCCAGCGCCTCGGCGTCGGTGCGGAACACGGTCAGGCAATGCAGCAACAGATCGCCGAAATCGGCGGCGTTCAGCGCCGTCAGCCGCTGCTGGTAGTCGCGATAGAGCGCCACCGCCCGCCCGTCGACCGCCTCGGCGCCTTCCGCGTCGGACACGCGCTCGGGCGTGAGGCCGCGGTCCTTCCAGCGCTGGATGATGCCGGCGACGAGGCGCGGCGGCGTCCGTTTGGCATCGATGTCGTGGGCCTGCAGCACCTGCTTGATCAGCCGCAGCTGATCGTCGGTGTCGAGAATGGTGAACGTGGGCTTGAGCCCGACCGCCTCGGCGTGGGCGCGCAGGATGCGGGCGCCGACCGCGTGGAAGGTCCCGACCCACCACCCTTCGACCGGGCAGTCGAGCAGGGCGGCAACCCGTTCGCGCATCTCGCGCGCCGCCTTGTTGGTGAACGTCACCGCCAGCACCTGCCACGGCCGCGCCCGGCCGGTCGCCAGGATCTGGGCGAGGCGGGTGGTCAGCACCCGCGTCTTGCCGGTGCCGGCGCCGGCGAGCACCAGAACCGGGCCATCGAGCGCCTCGACGGCCTGGCGCTGCGTCTCGTTCAGGGCGTCGAGATCGGGCAGCGGTGCCGGCCGCGACGGCTGCGGCGGCGGGGCGTCGTCGACGAGGTCGAACGGATCGGGCATCCGCTCTCTATAGCATTCCCGGGACGGCAGGGCGGCGAGGAAAAATCGCCGGCCGCAGAGTCGCCGGCCGTCAACGGGTTCGCGCTTCCCGGCCGCCTCGCCGGTTCGCTCGGCCGTCGTTCGCCCGCCCCGGCCGATTCGACCGATCATCCCCGGCGGCGTCGCCCCGGGAGGAAACGACGGCCGTGCCGGGCGCGCAGTTTTTACTTTTCGAAGGGCTCCGACGGACCCACCTCTCGTCGGGGGGCAGACGCAGGGAGCGCCCATGGTCAACCGTCGCCACCGTCCCCGATCGTCGATTCTGGCCGCCGTCCTGGCGGCGATGGCGATCGAGTTGCTGTTCGCCGCCGTCGCCCGCGCCCAGAGCCTCGACGACGGCGCCGCCGAGAGGGTGCTGAGCGCCGTCGTCGGTGTCGCCGCCCGGGTCCCCGCCGACGCCCGCACCGCCCAGACGCTGGGGACGGCGCGCACCGGCTCCGGCGTGGTGATCGGCAGCGACGGGCTGGTACTGACCATCGGCTACCTGATGCTCGAGGCGGAGCACGTCGCGGTGATCACCGGGGACGACGAACTGGTGCCGGCGACGATCGTCGCCTACGACGCCGAGAGCGGCTTCGGGTTGCTGCGGGCCGAACGGCCGCTCGGCGTCAGGCCGATCAGGCTCGGCAGCTCGGCGGCGCTGGCGACGGGACAGCCGGTGCTCTCGATCAGCTATCAGCTCGGCTACCGGATGACCTCGGCGGTGGTGACGTCGCGGCGACAGTTCGCCGGCTACTGGGAGTACCTGCTCGACGACGCCGTCTACACCGCGCCGCCGCACCGGCAGTTCGCGGGCGCCGCGCTGATCGCCATCGACGGCACGCTGGTCGGCATCGGCTCGCTGTACGTCGCCGATGCGGCCGACGGTGGCCGGCCCCAGCCCGGCAACCTGTTCGTCCCGATCGATGCGCTGAAGCCGATCCTCGCCGACCTGCTCACCGACGGCCGCCGCGGCAGTCCGCCGACGCCGTGGCTGGGCCTGTACGCCGGCGAGGCCTCCGGCCGCGTGTTCGTCACCCGAACCGCCGACGGCGGACCCGCGGCGCGGGCGGGATTGAGGCCCGGCGACATGATCATCGCGGTGGCGGGCGAGCATGTGGCCGGGCTCGCCGATTTCCTCGCCAAGGTCCGCTCCCTCGGCGCCGCCGGCACCGCGGTGCCGATCGACGTGGTGTCGCGGGAAACCGGCCAGCCGCTGCTGCGGCAGGTGGTCGTGCAATCCGCCGATCGCTACCAGTGGCTGAAGCTGAAGACGGGCGGCTGACGGGCGGCCGGCGGGCGGTTGGCCGGTGGCTGGCGGTCGGCCGCGTCGGGTGGCGCCGACCGGCGTCAGCCCAGGAACCGCCGCCTCGCCTCGGCGGCGGCGGCGCGGACGTTGGCCGGCGCGGTGCCGCCCTCGCTGGTCCGGCTGGCGACCGATTCCTCGATGCCGAGCACCCGGTACACGTCCTCGCCGATCGCCGGTTCGACCGCGCGCATCGCCTCCAGCGGCAGCTCTTCGAGGCCGCAGCCGCGCGTCTCCGCCTCCCTGACCAGGGCGCCGACGACGTGGTGGGCGCGGCGGAACGGCAGCCCGAGGCGGCGAACCAGCCAGTCGGCGAGATCGGTCGCGGTCGGAAAGCCGACGGTGGCCGCCGCCCGCATCCGCGCCGGATCGAACGTCGCGCCGGCGAGCATGCCGGCGGTGGCGGCGACGCACAGCCGGAGCGTGTCGGCGGCGTCGAACACCGGTTCCTTGTCCTCCTGCATATCCTTGCCGTAGGCGAGCGGCAGCCCCTTCATCACCACCAGCAGCGCGCTCAGCGCCCCGATCACCCGCCCCGCCTTGGCCCGCACCAGCTCGGCCGCGTCGGGGTTGCGCTTCTGCGGCATGATCGAGCTGCCGGTCGAGAACTCGTCCGACAGCCGCACGAAGCCGAACGGCTCCGAACACCACAGCACGATCTCCTCGGCGAGCCGCGACAGGTGAACCGCCAGGACCGCGCCGGCGGCCAGGAACTCGAGCACGAAGTCGCGATCGGAGACGGCATCCAGCGAGTTGGCCGCCGGCCGCTCGAACCCGAGCGCCGCGGCGGTCATCCGCCGGTCGACGGGGAACGAGGTGCCGGCCAGCGCCGCCGCCCCCAGCGGGCACTCGTTGAGCCGCCGCCGGCCGTCGGCGAGGCGGCCGCGGTCGCGCCCGAGCATCTCGACGTAGGCGAGCAGGTGATGGCCGAGGGTCACCGGCTGCGCCGCCTGCAAGTGCGTGAAGCCGGGCATGATCGTCGCCGCATGCCGCTCGGCGGTGTCGATCAGCACCGCCTGCAGGGCGGCGAGCGCCCGATCGAGGTCGTCGACGGCGTCCCGCACCCACAGCCGCAGGTCCGTCGCCACCTGGTCGTTGCGCGAGCGCGCGGTGTGCAGCCGTCCGGCCGGCTCGCCGATCAGCCGGGCGAGGCGGGCCTCGACGTTCATGTGGACGTCCTCGAGCGACCGATCGAACGCGAACCGGCCGTCCTCGGCCTCCCGTTGAACGGCATCCAGCCCCGCGAGGATGGCGTCGCCGTCCGCTTGCGATATGATGCCGCAGCGGACCAGCATCGCGCAGTGGGCCTTCGAGCCGGCGATGTCGTGGAGGATCAGCCGGCGGTCGAAGTCGATCGAGGCGTTGATCTCGGCCATTACCGCCGACGGTCCCGCCTCGAACCGGCCGCCCCAGATGACGCTGGTCGCGGATCGCGGGTCGGAAGGCTTGCCGGTCATCGCCGGCGCGCCGGATCGGGTGCGGAAAGGAAACAGGAGCCTGCCATGCGTCGTGCCGTCCTCACCGGGGTCGTCGCCGCCGTCATTGTGATGATATCGGCCGCCCACGCAAGCGCCGCGGAGCGGGCGTGCCGCACGCCGCCCGCTTCGCTCGGCGATTTCGAGACGGGGTCCGCCGGCACCGCCGCCCCGGCCGAGCCGTTCCTGGAGAACGGCGAGACCGAACGCACCCTCGCCGACTTCCGCGGCCGGGGGCTGGTCGTCAACCTGTGGGCGACCTGGTGCCCACCCTGCATCAAGGAGATGCCGGCCCTCGACCGGCTTGCGCGCGCCGTCGCCGCCGACGGCATCGTGGTGCTGCCGCTGTCCTCCGATCGCGGCGGCGCCGAGGTCGTCGGCCGCTTCTACGCCAAGGCCGGGATCACCGATCTGCCGCTGATCATCGACGACAAGAGCAGGCTCACCCGCGCGGTCGGTGCCACCGGGCTGCCGACGACGGTGCTCTACGACGCCGGCGGGCGCGAGGTCGGGCGGGTGCTCGGGGTCGCGGAATGGGACGACGCCGACACCATCGCCTTCCTGCGCGCCTGTCTGGCGCCGCCATCCGGACAGCGTGCGGAACGGTCGTGACAGCGGCGGCGAACGGCGATCCCGTCCGCGTCGCCACGTTCAACGTCGAGAACCTGGGCGTGGCGCCGGCCCAGGGCGGCGGTCTCGCCGAGCGCGTCCGCCTCCTCAGGCCCCAGTTGCTGAGGCTGCGGGCGGACATCCTCTGCCTGCAGGAGGTCGACAGCCAGCGCCGGAGCAAGGGTGCGGAACGACGCCTGAACGCGATGCAGGAGCTGCTCGCCGACACCCCCTACGAAGGGTTCCACCAGCTCGCCACCCGCAGCCGCTCGCGCGGCGGCCTGCGCGACAAGCACAATCTCGTCATCCTCAGCCGCTTTCCGCTCGCCGCCCATCGGCAGATCTGCCACGATCTGGTGGCGCCGCTCGCCCATCGACCGATCGCCGACGCCGCGGCGGGCGGCGAGCGCCAGCCGATCGAGTGGGACCGCCCGTTCCTCTATGCGGCCGCCCGCCTCGCCGGCGGACGGCTTCTGCACGTCGTCAACGTCCACCTCCGGGCCCCGCGGGCCGCCTTCATTCCCGGGGCCAAGACCAACGCCCGCAGCTGGCGCAGCATGGCCGGCTGGGCGGAAGGCTTCTTCCTGGCGGCGGTCAAGCGGTCCGGCCAGGCCCTCGAAGTGCGCCTGTTCGTCGACGGCCTGTTCGATGCCGATCCCGAGGCACTGATCGTCGTCTGCGGCGATTTCAACGCCGATGCCTACCAGGCGCCGGTGCGGATCATCCGCGGCGACGAGGAGGACGCCGGCAATCCTCACCTCACGCTGCGCACCCTGGTGCCGCTGGAGCGCTCCCTGGCCAGTTCCCGCCGCTTCTCCGTCGTGCACCACGGCCGCCCGCAGATGCTCGACCACCTGCTCGTCTCCCGGCCGCTGCTGGCCTGGTACCGAGGGGTCGAGATCCACAACGAGGCGTTGGGCGACGAACTGATCACCCCGCAGGCGGTCTCGGGCTCGCCGGAGTCCTTCCACGCGCCGGTGGTCGCGGAATTCCGCCTCGACGCGGCGAGCGCCTCCGCCCCCTGACGAGGACCGTGCCGGCGCCCGCCGGCCCCGCGATCGCTGCCGGCGTTCAGGCTGCGAGCGGCCGCCGGACGTCTCCGTGCCCGCCCCCGGCCTCGTCGCGGGCGATCCCCTCCGCTGTCCCGGCCGCCGCATGACCGAGCGCCGCGTCGGTCCTGAACCCCATCGGGTCGGCCATCGCCGCCGCACCGCCGATCATCGGCATCAGGCGCGGGATCTTTCGCCGCGTCTCGGCGGCCGGGGCCAGGACCGCCAGGGAGCGGACCGCCGCCACGATCCACCCCACGCCGGCGGCGACCCACCGACGCGTCTCGCGGGCACGGAGGCGCCGGGCCTCGGCCATCAAGCCGTCGATCGAGACCACCGTTCCGTCGGCAAGGCGGACGGTGAGGCCGTCGTAGGGGGGGCTGTCGCCGTGCGTGCGTGCGGGTTTCATGATCCGTCCTCTCGCATAAGATGCGTACTGTTTTCCATATTCTAATTATAGGTGCTTCCGAACCATGGTTAAGCGCGATTGCTGCAGGGCAGCAATTCGCAAAACGCATGACCCTTGCCTCCACCCGCGTCCGGCCATAGCTTGACATCGGCAGGGGATCGTACAGAAGGGGATGGCGCGGTGGACAGTGCCCCGAGTATCGGCGAGGCCATCGGCGCTTTGTTGCGGCGAGCCGGCAGGCCGATCCCCCTCGACGACGTGCGCCGCCTGGTGGCGGGCGTCGCCGCCGCCCCGCCGGCGATCGATCCGGAGGCGTGGATGGACCTCGTCTGCCCCGCCGCCGAGCCGGACCTGAGGCGGCACCTGGCGGCGTTGCTGGCCGAGGCGCGCTCGGCGATCGACCCCGGACCGGCCGACTACCCGCTGCGGCTGGCGATGCTGCGCAAGGAACTGAAACGGCGCCGACTCGCCGGCTTCGTGGTGCCCCACGCCGACGAGCACCAGGGCGAGTACCTTGCCGGTTGCGCCGAGCGCTTGGCGTGGCTGACCGGCTTCACCGGATCGGCGGGCACCGCGGTGGTGCTGCGCGACCGCGCCGCACTGTTCGTCGACGGCCGCTACACGGTCCAGGCGCGGGCGCAGGTCGGCGACACCCCGTTCGAGATCCGCCACGCCATCGAGGAACCGGCGAGCGCGTGGATCGCCGCCCATCTGCCGGCCAAGGGCCGGCTGGGCTTCGATCCGTGGCTGCACACGCCGAACCAGGCCGCCGTCCTGCGCTGCACTTGCGAGAACGCGAGCGGCCGGCTGGTCGCCGTCACCGACAACCCGGTCGATGCGATCTGGATCGGGCGGCCGCCGCCGCCGATCGCACCGATCGTGACCCATGACGACGCGTTCGCAGGGGCTTCGTCAGCCGACAAGCGCAATCGTGTCGCCCAACGCCTGGTCGACGGCCGACAGGACGCGGTGGTGTTGTCGGCCCCGGACTCGATCGCCTGGTTGCTCAACATCCGGGGCGGCGACGTGCCCTACACCCCGGTCGCGTTGGCGTTCGCGGTCCTTCATGCCGACGCGTCAGTCGAGGTGTTCGTGGACCCGCGCAAGCTGACGCCCGCCGTGCGCGACCACCTGAACGAGGCGGTGACGATCGCGGCGCCCGAGGATCTCGGCCCGGCGCTCGACCGTCTCGGCGCCCAACGCAGGACGGTGCGCATCGATCCGGACGGGGTTCCCGAATGGGTCGCCGCCCGGCTCCGCTCGGCCAGGGCGGCCGTCGTCGGCGACGCCGATCCCTGCGCCGCCATCAAGGCGGTGAAGACCGCGGTGGAACTCGACGGCATCCGCGCCGCCCATCGCCGCGACGGGGTGGCGCTGGTGCGGTTCCTGGCGTGGCTCGAGGACGCCGCGCCCTCCGGAACGGTCACCGAGATTGCCGCCGCCGAGCGCCTGGAGGCGTTTCGCCGCGTGGATCCGCTGTTCCGCGGGCCGAGCTTCTCGACGATCTCGGGCTTCGCCGCCAACGGCGCCATCGTGCACTACCGGGTGCGGCCCGAGACCAATCGCCGGCTGGAACCGGGCTCGCTGTATCTGGTCGACTCCGGCGGCCAGTACCTGGACGGGACCACCGACGTCACCCGCACGGTGGCGATCGGGGACCCCAGCGAGGAGATGCGTCTCCGCTTCACCCGCGTGCTGCAGGGACACATCGCGCTCGCGACCAGCCGCTTTCCGCGCGGCACCACCGGTCCGCAACTCGACACCCTGGCCCGCCTCGCGCTGTGGGATGCGGGTCTCGACTACGATCACGGCACCGGCCACGGCGTCGGCAACTATCTCGGCGTCCACGAAGGGCCGCACCGCATTTCCAAGCTCGCCAACCGCGTCGCCCTGCAACCGGGGATGATCGTCTCCAACGAGCCCGGATACTACAAGACCGGCGCCTACGGCATCCGCATCGAGAACCTGGTCGTGGTGGTGTCGGTGGACCAGCCGCAGGACGCCGAGAAGGAGCTGCTCGGCTTCGAGACCCTGACGCTGGCGCCGATCGATGTGCGCCTGGTTGTCGCGGGGATGCTGACCGGGCGCGAAACCGCCTGGCTGGACGCCTACCATGCCCGGGTGACAGCGACCCTCACGCCGCTGGTGGATGCGCGGACCGCGGCATGGCTGCGTGGCGCCACCCGCCCGATCCGCGCCTGAGGCCCGCGGCCGCGCCCCGGCGGCGGTCCTCGGCCGCGATCCTCAGCGACGGCGGACCGACCTGACGACGACAGGGCGGCCGCCGGGGCGGGCCAGTTTCCAGGTCAACAACGGGGTAGCCATGATGTCCGTCCTCCGCTCCGTCGCGGTGGGCGGAGAGCTCCGTCCCCTCCCCGGGCCGCGACGACAGCGTAAAGGTAGAACACCATCATGGCGTCTTCTTGTTAATGTTTCATGACCCGGCCGCGCCGGTCGTCTACGCCGCTTCCCTCGCTTCGACGATGTCGATGATCTCGCCCATGATCGCGTTGAGGTCGAAATCCTTCGGGGTGTAGACGCGGGAGACGCCGGCCGCCAGCAGCGTCTCGGCATCCTCGGGCGGGATGATGCCGCCGACGACGACGGGGACGTCGTCGAGCTCCGCCGCCCGCATCCGATCCATGATCTCGGTCACCAGCGGCACGTGCGAGCCGGACAGGATCGACAGCCCGACCACGTGCACCCCTTCCTCGAGCGCGGCGGTGACGATCTGTTCGGGCGTCAGCCGGATGCCCTCGTAGACCACCTCGAAGCCGGCGTCGCGGGCCCTGAGCGCGATCTGTTCGGCGCCGTTGGAGTGTCCGTCGAGGCCGGGCTTGCCGACCAGCATCTTGACCCGCCGACCGAGCTTGTCGGTCAGCACCTGCACCCGCGAGCGCACCGTCGACAGCCGTTCGACGTCGGCGGTGCCCGCCGCCTGCCCGACCCCGGTCGGGGCCCGGTATTCGCCGAAGATCTCGCGCAGCGTCCCCGCCCATTCGCCGGTGGTGACGCCGGCGTGGGCGCAGGCGATCGACGGCTCCATGATGTTGCGTCCCTCCTTGGCGGCGGCGACGAGACCGGCGAGCGCCGCTTCGACCTCGGCCGGATTGCGGCCGGCGCGCCACGCCTGCACGCTGGCGATCTGTTCGGCTTCGGCCCGCGGATCGACGGTCATGATGCTGCCCTCGCCGGTCGCCAGCGGCGACGGCTCGGCCTCGACGAACTTGTTGACGCCGACGACGATCTGTTCGCCGGCTTCGATGGCGCCGAGACGCTTGGCGTTCGACTCCACCAGCCGCTGCTTCATGTAGCTGGCCTCGACGGCGGTGACGGCGCCGCCGATCTCGTCGATCCGGGTGAGCTCCTCGCGCGCCTGGTACTTCAACTGCTCGACCTTCTCGGCGATCACCCGCGAGCCGTCGAAGATGTCGTCGTATTCGAGCAGATCGGTCTCGTAGGCGACGATCTGTTGCAGCCTGAGCGACCATTGCTGGTCCCACGGGCGCGGCAGTCCGAGGGCCTCGTTCCACGCCGGCAGTTGCACCGCCCGGGCGCGGGCGTCCTTCGACAGCACCACCGCCAGCATCTCGAGCAGGATGCGGTAGACGTTGTTTTCAGGCTGCTGCTCGGTGAGACCGAGCGAATTGACCTGCACGCCGTAACGGAAGCGCCGGAACTTGGCGTCGGCGACGCCGTAGCGCTCCTGGGTGATCTCGTCCCAGAGATCGGTGAACGCCCGCATCTTGCAGAGTTCGGTGACGAAGCGGATGCCGGCGTTGCAGAAGAAGCTGATCCGTCCGACGACCTGGGGAAACTCCTCCCGCGGCACCTGACCGGACGCCTTGACACTGTCCAGCACCGCCATCGACGTCGCCAGCGCGAACGCGAGCTCCTGTTCCGGTGTCGCGCCGGCCTCTTGGAGGTGATAGGAGCAGACGTTGATCGGATTCCACTTCGGCACTTCGCGGTAGGTGAAGGCGATCACGTCGGCGGTCAGCCGCATCGACGGCGCCGGCGGGAAGATGTAGGTGCCGCGGGAGAGGTACTCCTTGATGACGTCGTTCTGGGTGGTGCCCGACAGCTTCGCGCGCGCCACGCCCTGGTGTTCGGCGGCGGCGATGTAGAGCGACAGCAGCCACGCGGCCGGCGCGTTGATGGTCATCGAGGTGTTCATGCGGTCGAGGGGGATCCCCTCGAGCAGGGTGCGCATGTCGCCGAGGTGGCAGACCGGCACGCCGACCTTGCCGACCTCGCCCCGGGCGAGCACGTGATCGGAGTCGTAGCCGGTCTGGGTCGGCAGATCGAAGGCGATCGACAACCCCGTCTGACCGCGCGCCAGGTTCTTGCGATAGAGCGCGTTCGACTCCTTCGCCGACGCGTAACCCGAATAGGTGCGGATCAGCCAGGGCGCTTCCTTCGTCGCCCGCGGCGTGCGTTGTGCAGTTGCTAACGTGTCGGCCATGTCGCCCCTCCCAGGCTGTCTCCGCAGTAGAGAAAAACCCCGTTCAATCCTCGGAAAAGCGCCCGCTCGGCGCATTTCACGGCGTCAGCGTAGCAAATTGTGCATTGCGAAGAAAGGCTCAAACCGCTACAAGGTAAAGCTCCCACTTTGTGGGTGGCTATCGATCTCTCTCGCCGTGGCGCGGTCGCCAAGGGCGATCATGTTAAGCCCGGGGGCGGGTGGGTGAAAGCGGTTTCGCCGCTTCGAAAACGGTTTCTTTTGTTCTGACGCTTGCGGAGGGAAAACCATGACGAAAGAGCTCTACGACATCGCCGAAGCACCGCCGCTCGGTGTTGTGCCGAAGAAAATGCACGCTTGGCTCATCCGCGAAGAACGGTTCGGCCAGCCCACCCAGGCGTTCCAGAAGGAAGTCGTCGACGTCCCCGACATCGCCGACGACGACGTGCTCGTCTACGTGATGGCCGCCGGCATCAACTACAACAACGTCTGGGCCGGGCTCGGCATTCCGGTCAACGTCATCAAGGCGCGCCAGAAGGCCGGGGAGAAGGAAGACTTCCACATCGGCGGCAGCGACGCGTCCGGAATCGTCTACAAGGCCGGCAAGGACGTCAAGAACGTCAAGGTCGGCGACGAGGTCATCATCCACTGCGGCAAGTGGAGCCGCGACTGCCCGTGGGTCAAGGCCGGCAACGACCCGATGTATTCGCCGACCTTCCGGATCTGGGGTTACGAGACCAACTTCGGCAGCTTCGCCCAGTTCACCCTCGTCCAGGCCCATCAGTGCATGCCGAAACCGAAGCACATGTCGTGGGAGGAGGCGGCCGCCTATACCCTGGTCGCCGCCACCGCCTGGCGGATGCTGCACGGCTGGCCCGAACACAAGATGAAGCCGGGCGATCCGGTGCTGATCTGGGGTGGCGCCGGCGGGCTCGGCTCGATGGCGATCCAGATCGTCAAGGCGGCCGGCGCGGTCCCGATCGCTGTCGTCTCCGGCGACGACAAGTTCGACTACTGCATGAAGCTGGGGGCCAAGGGCTGCATCAACCGCAAGAACTTCGATCACTGGGGGATGCTGCCGCACTGGAAGGACTCGGTCGGCTACGCCAACTGGCTGAAGGGGGTCCGCGCGTTCGGCTCGGCGCTCTGGGAGGTGCTGGGCGACAAGCGACAACCGACGATCGTCTTCGAGCACCCGGGCGAGTCCACCATCCCGACCTCGATGTTCGTCTGCGAGACCGGCGGCATGGTGGTGATCTGCGCCGGCACCACCGGCTACAACGCCACCGTCGACCTGCGCTACCTGTGGATGCGGCAGAAGCGGGTCCAGGGCTCCCACTTCGCCAACGACGACCAGTCCTACGCCATGAACAAGCTGGCGCTCAAGGGCCAGCTCGACCCGTGTCTGTCGAAGACCTTCCCCTGGGACGATGGAATCCCGGCCGCGCACCAGTTGATGCACGACAACCAGCATCCGCACGGCAACATGGCGGTGCTGGTCGGCGCCGCCGACTTCGATCTCGGCCGGAGCGCGAAGAGCCCGGTCGGCTACGAGTCGCCGTCGCTGCCGGAAGGCGACACCCACGACACGCCGCATCCGTATCCGTTGTCGATCCCGCTGCCGGAGGTCGCCGGCGGCGAGGACATCAAGATCGTCGACGACGGCACCAAGGTTCGCGATCGCATGCACCGCGGCTTCATCTCCTGCGCCAAGGGCGACAGCCTCGGTGATGCCGGCAAGACGATGGTCGACCACAATATCCACGCCCTGGTGGTGGTCGAGAACGACGCGCTGGTGGGTGTCCTGTCGATGACCGACATCGTGCTCGCCCGTCAGGGCCGCTCGATCGAAGAGGCGCGGGCGCTGCTGGTCGCCGACTGGATGACCGAGGGGTTCTCCGCCATCGACGTCGATGCGCCGATGTCGGAGGCGATCACGACGATGATGAAGCAGCGCATTCACCGGCTGATCGTGACGGAGAAGAACAAGCCGGTCGGCGTGCTGTCGATGACCGACATCGTCAAGCAGGCCATTGCGGCGGAGTGACCGGACCCCATAACTTGGTTGTGCCCTCCCGCCGCGTGACCGCGGGAGGGCCTGGCCCCATTCGAAGGGCGGTTCGGCCGCCCTTGAGATCCAAGTCGGGGGCCGGAGCGATCCGGCCCTTGGCGTTCCGATGGAGGGAACACGCCATGGATGCCGCCACCGAAACCCAGAGCCCGGTGCTGCCGAACCTCATCCCCACCTGTCTCGACGCCCTCAACGCCGTGCAGCACCTGCTGGTCGAGGTGCGCAAGGGCGTGTCCGCGAAGGTCATCCACGGCGGCCGGCTCGACGCCGACCTCCTCGACCGCGAGCAGTTCGCCGCCCACGGCTATGCGTGGTTGGCGACCTACGTCGGTGGGCTGCAACAGATGCTGGTGTGGGCCGAACGGCTGGAGGCCGCCGGCAAGTTGAGCGAGATGGAAGCGCTGATGCTGCAGGCCGCGTTCGGCGAATACCTGTCGCAGATCGTCGGCGGCATCCCGATGTCGCAGGTCGAGATGGTGCGCCCGCGGGACATGGGCGTCTCCGACGACGTCATCCACGCCTTCTACACACCGGCGGTCACCACCCTGATCATCAACGGCCATACCGACGCCGTCCGCATGGTGATCGCCCGCCACATCGGCGAGGGGCATTTCGGCGAGCTCGGGCTCGACGAGGATCTGACCATGATCCGCGACCAGTTCCGGCGCTGGAGCGAGGAGAAGGTGGTCCCGTTCGCCCACGGCTGGCACGCGCGCGACGAATTGATCCCGATGGAGATCATCGAGGAGATGGCCGAGCTCGGCGTCTTCGGGCTGACCATCCCGGAGGAATTCGGCGGCCTCGGCATGGGCAAGATGGCGATGTGCGTGGTCACCGAGGAACTCAGCCGCGCCTACATCGGCGTCGGGTCGCTGGGCACCCGGTCCGAGATCGCCGCCGAACTGATCCGCCTCGGCGGCACCGACGACCAGAAGGCCCACTACCTGCCGAAGCTGGCGTCGGGCGAGATCCTGCCGACCGCCGTGTTCACCGAGCCCAACACCGGATCCGATCTCGGCTCGCTGCGCACCCGCGCCGTCCGCGACGGCGACGTCTACAGGATCATCGGCAACAAGACCTGGATCACCCATGCGGCGCGGACCGACATGATGACCCTGCTCGCCCGCACCAATCCCGACGAGAAGGGCTACAAGGGACTCAGCATGTTCCTCGCCGAAAAGCCGCGCGGGACCGACGACGATCCGTTCCCGGCCGCCAACATGACCGGCGGCGAGATCGAGGTGCTCGGCTATCGCGGCATGAAGGAATACGAGCTCGGCTTCGACGGCTTCGAGGTGCCCGCCGACAACCTGCTCGGACGCAGCGAAGGCAACGGCTTCAAGCAGCTGATGGCGACCTTCGAGAGTGCCCGCATCCAGACCGCGGCGCGCGCCGTCGGGGTCGCCCAGAGCGCGATGGAGATCGGCCTCAAGTACGCCCAGGAACGGATCCAGTTCGGGCGCCCGATCCTCGCGTTCCCGCGGGTCGCCGGCAAGCTGGCGTGGATGGCGGTGGAGACGATGATCGCCCGCCAGCTCTCCTACGACTCGGCGCGTGAGAAGGACTCCGATCGGCGCTGCGACATCGAGGCCGGGATGGCCAAGCTGCTCGCCGCCCGGGTCGCCTGGAGCAACGCCGACAACGCCCTGCAGATCCACGGCGGCAACGGCTACGCCCTCGAGTATCCGATCTCGCGGGTGCTGTGCGACGCCCGCATCCTCAACATCTTCGAGGGCGCGGCGGAGATCCAGGCGCAGGTGATCGCCCGCGGGCTGATGTCGGCGCGCAACTGAACCCGCCGCCGGGGACGCGTCGCCGAACGGGCCCGGGGTTATTTTGTTCAAGACCTCCGGGCCCGGGGGCGCTAACATGAGGGAATGTCCGTGATCCTTCCCTATCTGCTCGGTCTCACCATGCTGGCGACGGTCGGCGTGCTGTTCGCCGGCATCGTCTCGTTCGCGTTCGGCCGCAAAGGGAACGCGAGGAACGCCACCCGGCTGATGGCGGCGCGGGTCGCCCTGCAGGGGCTGGCGGTGGCGTTGTTCGGGGTGATGGTGCTGGCCTCGCTCGGCTGACGAAGGGTGCCTGCGACACGCCATGGTCACACTGACGAAAATCTACACCCGCGGCGGCGACAAGGGCGAAACGTCGCTCGGCGACGGCCGCCGGGTCGCCAAGTACCATCTGCGGGTGGCCGCCTACGGCACCGTCGACGAAACCAACGCCGTCGTCGGCCTCGCCCGGCTGCACACCGCGGGCGAGGCCGACGCGATGCTGGCCCGCATCCAGAACGACCTGTTCGATCTCGGGGCCGACCTGTGCACACCGGAAACCGGGCGCAAGGCGGAGGGCGCGCTGCGCATCGTCGATGCCCAGGTGGAACGCCTCGAGCGGGAGATCGACGCGATGAACGCCGGGCTGCAGCCGCTCTCCTCGTTCATCCTGCCCGGCGGCGCGCCGGCGGCGGCGCATCTGCACCTCGGCCGCACCGTGGCCCGCCGGGCCGAGCGGCTGATCTGCGAACTGGCCGAGAACGATCCCGTCAACCCGGCGGCGATCCGCTACATCAACCGCCTCTCCGACCACCTGTTCGTCCTCGCCCGCCACCTCAACGACGAGGGCCGCGGCGACGTGCTGTGGGTCCCCGGCGGCAATCGCTAGGCCGTCCGTCTCCGCGCCTTGACCTCCGCGTTGCATGTCCTTACTGTGCATGTGCAACCGAAACGATCGGAACGGGCTGGGGGAAGGGCCTTTGATGTCAAGTGGTTGGCACTCGTTCGCGGCCGCACCCGACAGCCCTCCGGCACCCTCCTGGACAGAGAGCGCGCGGGTCATCCATGAAACTCCTCGTCGCCGTTAAACGGGTCATCGACTACAACGTCAAAATCCGCGTCAAGGCGGACCACAGCGGGGTCGAGACCGCCAACGTCAAGATGTCCATGAA
>JBHJOP010000115.1:0-42590 GCA_050329575.1 Rhodospirillales bacterium
TTCGTCGATCTGGTCGCCGGAGGTGTTGGCCTCGAGCTGGACGTTGATGCCGAAGGTGATGCCGTTGTCCAGCGTGGTTTCGCCGATGAAGCAGATTTCGCTGTTGTGCTTCTGGTCGAAGTCGTTGGTGGACTGCCGGGCGCCGCTGACGGCGTTGTTCTCGTAGTCCTGGTCGGTGTACACCATGAACTGCTGGTGGTAGCCGGCGATGCCCACCTTGATCCGTTCCGCGGCGGCAGCGTTGCCCGCAACCCCGGCAATCAGACCCGCCGTCGCCAGCGCGGTGGTGCCGTAAAGGAAGTGTTTCATACCTGTTCCTCTCGCTTTATCTGTAGAGTTCCCCCAAAGCGGGGTTCGGGACGGAGCACCTTTCGAAGGCCCGCCATGAAACGCCTGTATCAACGCACGAAAAAAAAAAGCGATCAAGACGGCCAAGCGCGCATCTGTGTGCATTTCTCCGCACTGTGGCATAGCCGCAACAGGTGGGGCGGGCCAGCGATGTGTTGACAGCGTCGGTCAGCGAGGGTACCAGCAAAGTCATGGGTTTTTTTGAGGAACGAGGGCAATGGGCGCATTGACCCAGTCTCCGGCGAAACTGTTCGGCGCCGTCGTCGCGGTCGGGTTGCTGCTGGCCGGATGCGAGAGCGCCAAGGTCGAGGGTGTCTACCCCGATCGCCGCCAGGGTGATTCGACGCCCTACGGCAACGTCGAGCGGCGCGGTTCGGTGTTCGGGGAGAGCGCCGGCTTTCTGGGCCTCGGCGGCAGGGGCAAGGATGCGGGCGACGGCAGCGGCGGCGGCATCGGCGTCAACAGCTATCTTTGGCGGGCGTCGCTCGACACCGTCTCGTTCATGCCGGTCAACTCCGCCGATCCGTTCGGCGGCGTGATCGTCACCGACTGGCACGCGATGCCGGAGACGCCGCAGGAGCGGTTCAAGATGAACGTCTACATCCTCGGCCGCAGCCTGCGCGCCGACGGCATCCGGGTCGCGGTGTTCCGCCAGGTCCAGGACGGCAACGGAAGCTGGCGGGATGCGCCGATCCCGGACCAGGCGGGCGTCAAAATCGAGGATGCGATCCTGATGCGGGCGCGCCAGCTCCGGTTCGATACCCTGCAGGAATAGCCCGCGGCGATCGCCGCGAGGGCCCGGACGCCATCGCCGGCGCTGGCCACCGCGACGACCGCCGGCAACGGCCCCCGAGAGGTCATGTCGCGCTACAACGTCAAGGAGACGGAGGCCAAGTGGCAGGCCGCGTGGGAGGAGCGGGCCTGCTTCCGGGTCGGCGAGGATTCGTCGCGCCGCAAGTATTACGTGCTCGAGATGTTCCCCTATCCATCGGGGCGCATCCACATGGGGCACGTGCGCAACTACACCCTCGGCGACGTCGTCGCGCGGTTCAAGCGCGCCCAGGGCTACAACGTCTTGCACCCGATGGGGTGGGACGCTTTCGGTCTGCCAGCCGAGAACGCGGCGATGCAGGCGGGGGTGCACCCCGGCGCCTGGACCCGAGACAACATCGCGGCGATGCGTCGCCAGCTCATGCAGATGGGGCTTTCCTACGACTGGTCGCGCGAGATCGCCACCTGTGATCCCGCGTACTACCGCCACGAACAGGCGATGTTCCTCGACTTCCTCGCCGCCGGGCTCGTCTACCGCAAGGAGGCCTGGGTCAACTGGGATCCGGCCGAGAACACCGTGCTCGCCAACGAGCAGGTGATCGACGGCCGCGGCTGGCGCTCCGGGGCGCCGGTGGAGCGAAGGCGGCTGTCGCAGTGGTTCCTCAGGATCACCGCCTTCGCCGACGACCTGTTGCAGACTCTGTCGACCCTCGATCGCTGGCCGGACCGGGTGCGGACGATGCAGGAGAACTGGATCGGCCGTTCCGAAGGGGCCCGGATGCTGTTCGACCTCGAGGGCCGCGACGATCGCCTCGAGGTTTACACCACCCGCCACGACACCATCTTCGGCGCGTCGTTTTGCGCGATCGCCGCCGACCATCCGCTCGCTGCTCGGCTGGCGGAGACCGATGCCGACCTCGCCCGCTTCGTCACCGAGTGTCGGCGCCTCGGCACCAGCGAGGCGGCGATCGAGACCGCAGAGAAACGCGGCTACGACACCGGGCTGCGGGCGCGCCATCCCTTCCTCGCCGACCGCCCGCTGCCGGTGTTCGTCGCCAATTTCGTGCTGATGGACTACGGCACCGGCGCCATCTTCGGCTGCCCGGCCCACGACCAGCGCGATCTCGATTTCGCCCGCAAGTACGGGCTGGCGGTCGTCCCGGTGGTGGCGCCGGAGGGGGCCGATCCGGCCGGCTTCACGGTCGGCGACGAGGCCTACGTCGGTCCGGGGCGGCTGATCAACTCCGCGTTCCTCGACGGGATGACCGTGGAACAGGCGAAGGCCGAGGTCGCCCGCCGCCTCGCCGCCGCCGGGGCGGGGGGAGTCGCGGTCAATTACCGGCTGCGGGACTGGGGTGTCTCCCGTCAGCGCTACTGGGGCTGCCCGATCCCGGTGATCCATTGCGAGGACTGCGGGGTCGTTCCGGTGCCGAAGGCCGACCTGCCCGTGGTGCTCCCCGACGATGTCCGCTTCGACCGCCCCGGCAATCCGCTCGATCATCACCCGAGCTGGAAGCATGTGGCGTGCCCGCGCTGCGGCCGACCGGCCCGACGTGAGACCGACACCTTCGACACCTTCTTCGAGTCGTCTTGGTACTTCGCCCGCTTCTGCGCCCCGATCGCCGAAGCGCCGTTCACGCGCGAGGCCGTCGACTACTGGCTGCCGGTCGACCAGTACATCGGCGGCATCGAGCACGCGGTGCTGCATCTCCTCTATTCCCGGTTTTTCACCCGGGCCCTGCGGCAGTGCGGATATCTCGGTGTCGACGAGCCGTTCGCCGGCCTGATGACCCAAGGCATGGTCTGCCACGAGACCTATCGCGGCGTCGACGGCGCGTGGTTGAACCCGACCCAGGTCAGCCGCGCCGACGACGGTACCGTCCGCGGGTCCGACGGCGCTCCGGTGACGGTCGGCCGCTCCGAGAAGATGAGCAAGTCCCGTAAGAACGTCGTCGATCCGGAATCGATCATCGACACCTACGGCGCCGACACGGCGCGGCTGTTCATGCTCTCCGACAGCCCGCCCGACCGCGATCTCGAGTGGACCGAGGCCGGCATCGAGGGGGCGTGGCGGTTCGCCAACCGTCTGTGGCGAATGGTCACCGCGCCGGAGCACCCGATCGCCGAGCCCGGCGCTGCGATGCCGCCCGCGACCGAAGCAGCCGATGCTGACACCGTGCGGGTGCGGCGCGAGATGCACAAGACCATCGCCCGGGTCACCGACGATCTCGAGAAATTCGGGTTCAATCGCGCCGTCGCGCGAATTCGCGAGTTCACCAACGCGGTGGCCGAACTGCCGGGATCGGAGGCGGTGGCGGCACAGGTTCGCCGCGACGGGCTGGAGACCGTCGTCAAGCTGATCGCGCCGATGATGCCGCACCTGGCCGAAGAGCTGTGGCAGCGGCTCGGCCATCGGACGCTGCTGGTCGACACCCCGTGGCCGATGGCCGATCCGGTGATGTTGGTCGACGAGACGGTGACCGTCGGCGTGCAGGTCAACGGCAAGCTGCGCGGCACCATCGAGATCGCCAAAGACAGCGGCGACGACGACGCCAGGGCCGCGGCGCTGGCTCTGCCCAACGTCGCCAAGGCGATGGCCGGCAGGCCGCCACGCAAGATCGTCGTCGTCCCGAACCGGATCGTCAATGTCGTCGTCTAACGCCGTCGTCCGCGTCCTGGCGGCGTTACTGCTCGCCGCGACGGCCGCCGGCTGCGGCTTCCGGCCGCTCTACGGCAGCGGCGAGTCGGATCCCGGCGCCGGGGCCGATCTCGCCTCGGTCGCGGTCGTCTCGATTCCGGACCGGATCGGGCAGGAGCTTCGCTTCCATCTCGTCGAACTGCTCACCCCCGGGGGCGCGCCGGCCGAACCGGCCTACATCCTCCGCGTCGGTTTGAGCGAGACGTTCTCCGATTTCGCTGTCGACAGCTCCGGGATCGCCACCCGCGCCAACCTGCGCGTCGATGCCCGCTTTTCGCTGATCCGGGACAAGGACCGGGAGATCGTGGCGGCGGGCGACAGTGTCGCGGTGAGCAGCTACAACCTCGTCGCCAACCAGTACGCCAACCTGGCGGCCCTGGACGACGCCCGCACGCGGGCCCTGTTGCAGATCGCCCGCCAGATCCGGCTGCGGCTCGGCTCGTTCTTCGCGCAGCGGGACCTGGCGGGAACGGACACGCCGCGATGAACATCGCCGGCGCCCGCGTAGCCGGCTTCCTCCGCGATCCCGACCCGACGATCCGCGCGGTGCTGATCCACGGCGTCGACCGAGGCCTGGTGCGGGAACGGGCCGACCTTCTGGTCGCCGCCGTCGCCGGCGATCCGAGCGATCCGTTCCGGGTCGCCGAGCTTGCGGCCCGCACCGTCAAGGACGATCCGGCGACCCTCGCTGACGAGGCGGCGGCGCTGTCGCTGACGGGCGGCCGGCGGGCTGTGCGCATCCGTGATGCCACCGACGCGGTCAGCGACGCCTGTGCGGCCATGCTCGACACCACGCCCGGAGCCGCGCTGGTGGTCGTCGAGGCGGGTGCGCTCGCGAAGCGGTCGTCGCTGCGCCAGCTGTTCGAGACCGCCACCGATGCGGTGGCGATCGCCTGCTACGAGGACCAGGGCGAGGTGCTGGCGACGCTGATCAGCGACACCATGCGGCGGCACGGTCTCACCGTGACCGCCGAGGCCCTCGACTTTCTCGCCGCCAATCTCGGATCGGATCGGGCGGTCACGCGCAGCGAGCTGGAGAAGCTTGCCCTCTACGTCGACGGCGAGGAAACGGTGCGGCTCGAGGACGCGCAGGCGGTGGTCGGCGACAGTGCCGCCCTGTCCGTGGAGACGACGATCCTCGCTGCCTGCCGCGGCGACGTTCGTGCCGTCGCCCGGGCGTTGGACAGGGCGTTCGCGGAGGGCGTGCAACCGGTTTCGATGCTGCGCACCGCCGCTCGCCACCTCCAGCGGCTCCATCTGGCACGCGCCCACATCGCCGCCGGACGCACCGCCGAGCAGGCGATGGCGGCGTTGCGACCACCGGTCTTCAAGGGCATCGCGGGCCGGTTCCGGGAGCAGCTGCGGCGGTGGAACGAGGGCCGCCTTGCGGTCGCCCTGCACCTCGTCACCGAAGCCGAGATCGACTGCAAGACGACCGGGATGCCGGCCGCGGCGATCTGCGGGCGCACCCTGATGCGGCTTGCGCAGGCAGCACGGGCGAGCGGCTCCGACCGATGAGCCCGACCCGACGCGGGATCGGTCAGGAGCGGGCGTCGATCGGGACGTCGTCGCGGACCAGGTGCGCCGCGCCCTTCACGTCGGAGAGGCCGCTGCGGTTGCCGTGGCTCAATCGCTGCAGGATGTCGTCCAACTGGTCGAGCGACCGGTAGTTGAGGATCAACGCCCCGCCGCCGCGGCGTAGCCGGATCTCCACCGACAACCCCAGCAGAGTGCTCAGGTCGCGCTCGAGGGCGAGAGTATCGATGTCCTTGGCCGCCTTCTGCGGCGGCGGTCGACCGGGGCCGGCCTCGTGCCTCACCAGCCGTTCCGTCTGGCGAACGTTGAGACCGCGCTTGACCACCTGTCGGGCGAGACTCGAGACGTCGGCGGCGCCCAGAAGCGCGCGGGCATGACCGGCGCTGAGCTGGCCGCCGTCGAGCAGCGCCTTGACCGGTTCCGGAAGGCCCAGCAGACGCATCATGTTGGCGACATGGCTGCGGCTCTTGCCGACGCTGCGCGCCAGGTCCTCCTGGGTGTGGGTGAATTCCTCCATCAGCCGCCGATAGCCTTCGGCCTCCTCCAGCGGAGTCAAGTCCTGGCGCTGCAGGTTCTCCACCAGGGCGATTTCAAGCGCCTCGCGGTCACTGAGTTCCCTGACCAGAACCGGCACCTCGTGCAGCTGCACCCGCTGCGCCGCCCGCCAGCGCCGTTCGCCGGCGATGATCTCGAAGGCTTCCGGATCGTCGCCGGCGCGGCGGACGAGGATCGGCTGCAGAATCCCTTTCTCGGCAATCGACCGTGCGAGATCGGCGAGTTCGTCTTCCGCCATCCGCCGGCGCGGCTGATAGGGACTGGGACGCAGCCGTTCGATGGCCACTGTTCGCGGCGCGCGGATCCGATCCAGCCTGGCGTAGTCCTCGCCGGCCTCGCCGAGCAGCGCCGAAAGACCTTTGCCGAGGTTCTTCCGTTTGGTGTCGGTGGTCATCACGCCACCGCCCGCCGTTCGCGCCGCAGCACCTCGCCGGCGAGGTGCAGGTAGGCGCGGGATCCGGCGCAGTTGACGTCGTAGATCAGCACCGGGCGGCCGTGGGACGGTGCCTCGGACACCCGCACGTTGCGCGGAATGATGGTCTCGTAGACTTTCGCACCGAAGTGGGCGCGGACGTCGCTCGCCACCAAGTCGGACAATCTGTTGCGCTTATCGAACATCGTCAACACAATACCTTGTATCTCAAGCCGCGGATTGAAGGTTCGCCGGATATGCTCGACGGTGTTCAGCAGCGAGCTGATCCCTTCGAGGGCGAAGAACTCGCACTGCAACGGCACCAGCACCGCTTGGGCGGCGACCAGGGCATTGACGGTCAACAGACCGAGCGCAGGGGGGCAGTCGATCAGCACGTAGTCGAAGGCGCCGGTGGTACGATCCAGCGCCTCTCGGAGAAAAAACTGCGGCCGCTCGACGCCGGCCAGCTCGATCTCCGCGCCGGAGAGGTCGAGGCCGGCAGGAACGATGCTCAAGCCGGGAACGACGGTCTCTTGCACCACCTCGGGAATGGACACTTCGCCGACCAGAAGATGATAGGCGTTGCGGTTTCGCGCCGAACGTCCGACGCCGAGACCAGTGCTGGCGTTACCCTGCGGATCGAGATCGAGGATGGCGACGCGCTTTCGCACAGCGGCGAGGGCCGTCCCGAGATTGATTGCCGTCGTTGTCTTGCCGACGCCGCCCTTCTGGTTCGCGACGGCGATGACGCGTGCCCCGCGCCGCGGTGGTTCGACTTCGTTATCGGTCATGGCGGGGAGAGATCTCCGACAGTTTCAGGATCACTCCGGTCGGGTCCGAGCGACTCGGGATCCGTTCGACGCGCATCTTCCATTTTTCCTGGCACGCGGTCAATTCGGCTTGCGCCGATCGCCCCTTGAGGAACAGGCAGAAGCCCGTTGGCGCCAGCAGCGGCGCCGCATAGTCGAGCAAGGTCAAGAGGTTGGCGCATCCTCGGGCCGTCACCACGTCGGCGGAGAGCGCGGGCAGCCTCTCGATCCGGATGGGATGGATCGTGGCGCTCGTCGCGGTGATTCGCAGCACCTCGGCGAGGAAGACGCATTTCCGCGCGTTGCTTTCGACCAGATTGACGCGGGAGGCGCCCATGATCGCGAGCACGACGCCGGGAAAACCCGCTCCCGTTCCGAGGTCGACGATGGTTGGCGCGGCCACCGGCAGCAGCGGAACGAGTTGGGCGGAATCGAGGACGTGGCGCCGCCACGGATCCGTAAGTGCTCCCGAACCGACCAGATTGATCTGCCGCTGCCAGCGAAGGACGCTGTCGAGATGGACCTGGAGCCGCTTGGTCGTCGCGGCATCGACGCCGGTCTCCGCCTGGAACTCGGCCGGGCTCATCGGTTGTTTCACGTGAAACAACGGCGCCGGTCAGGCGCTCCGCCGGCGAACCCGCTCGCCCCGCCGCCGGACGTGCCCGAGTAGGGCGGTCAACGCCGCCGGCGTTACCCCCGAGATGCGGGCAGCCGCCGCCACTGTTGCCGGTCGCGCCTCGCGCAGCTTGGTGCGTACCTCGTTGGACAGCCCACCGATCGCATCGAGGTCCAGATCGGGAGGGATCTCCAGCGCTTGATCCCGCCTGAAGGCACGTATATCCGCCTCCTGCCGGTCCACATAGGCGCTATAGTGCTCGTCATTCTGCAACTGTTCAGCGATATCCGGCGGGATCGCCGCCAGTTCCGGCCACAGGCGGGCCAGCACCGCGACCGTCACCGCGGGATGGCCAAGCCATTCCGTGGCGTTTCGTTGGCGGCCGTCGCCGGACACCACCACACCTACCTCGCGCAACCGTTGCGGCGGGGCAATCCTGGTCGCAAGTAGCCGGCGGGCCTTCGCCAACGCCCGTTCCTTCGCCAGGAAGGCGCGGCCGCGCGCGGCGCCGACCAGCCCGAGCCGAATCCCTTCGGGCGTCAGCCGCTGATCGGCGTTGTCGGCGCGCAGGGACAGCCGGTACTCGGCCCGCGAAGTGAACATTCGGTAGGGCTCGCTGGTCCCAAGAGTCACAAGGTCGTCGACCATTACCCCCAGGAAGGCCTCGGCGCGGTCGACCAGCAACGGATCGCTTCCCGCCACCGCCAGGGCAGCGTTGGCGCCGGCGATCAGGCCCTGCCCCGCCGCCTCCTCGTAGCCCGTGGTTCCGTTGATCTGGCCGGCCAGGAACAGCCGCGGCACTCGCCGGCATTCCAGGGACGGCAGCAGCTCGCGCGGATCGACAAAGTCGTATTCGATCGCATATCCGGGACGCAACATCACGGCCTTCTGCAGACCGGGGATCGTCCGCAGCAGCTCCTCCTGCACGTCCCGCGGCAGCGAGGTGGAGATGCCATTGGGATAGACGGTTTGGTCGTCGAGGCCCTCAGGTTCGAGGAAGATCTGGTGGCGATGGCGATCGGCGAAGCGGACGACCTTGTCCTCGATCGACGGGCAGTAGCGGGGACCAATGCCCTGGATCTGCCCCGAATACAGTGGCGCACGGTGCAGGTTAGCGCGGATCAACGCATGGGACCGCTCGGTGGTGCCGGTGATGTGACAGACCACCTGCGGGAGCTCGATCCGCTCGGTCAGATAGGAGAACGGCAACGGCGGATCGTCTCCGGGCTGTACCTCCAATCCCTGCCGCTCGACGGTGCGCCCGTCGATGCGCGGCGGTGTTCCGGTCTTCAGCCTCCCGAGGCGCAGCCCCAGCCTCTCGAGGGTCCTGGCAAGGCCGACCGCCGCGCGCTCGCCCACCCGTCCGGCTGCAATCTGCTGCTCACCGATGTGAATGACGCCACGCAGGAAGGTGCCAGTGGTGACCACCACCGCCCCCGCCGGAAACACCGCACCCCCGTCGGTCCGCACCCCCGCGACAACGCCCGCACTATCGAACACCAAGTCCTCGACCGCGGCGGCAAGGATCGTCAGGTGGTCCTGCTCCCGCAACAACGCCGCCATCGCCTTGCGGTACAGGCCGCGGTCGGCCTGCGCCCGCGGTCCGCGCACGGCCGGCCCCTTGCTGCGATTGAGGACACGGAACTGGATGCCGGCATGGTCGATCGCCCGCGCCATCACGCCGTCGAGGGCATCGACCTCCCGCACCAGCTGGCCCTTCGCGAGCCCTCCGATCGCCGGATTGCACGACATCTCGCCGATCGTCGCCGCCGAGTGGGTGACCAAAAGCGTCCGGGCGCCAAGGCGCGCCGCCGCTGCCGCAGCCTCGCAGCCCGCGTGCCCGCCGCCAACGACGATGACATCGGCCGTGCGCATGGCCGTCGTTCTATCGGCCGCCCGCCGTCCTGTCAAAACCAACAGCGCGCCAGGGTTTCACGTGAAACATCACTTGCCGATACAGAAGTCGCGAAAGATCACGTCCAGGACATCCTCCACGTCCACCCGCCCGGTGATCCTCCCCAAGGCCCGCGCCGCCAGCCTCAAATCCTCCGCCCCCCACTCCAGTCCGTTCGCCGTCGCCGCCCGCGCCAGCGCGTCCCGGCACTCCTCCAGGGCCCTCCGGTGGCGCAACCGCGTCAAGGGCGGCGAACCCGCATCCTCGACCCGGGCGACGACCCGGTTTCTCAGCTCCGCCACCATCGCCTCGATGCCAGTGCCGCTCCGCGCCGACACCAGGAGCGCCGCCCGTCCCGCAAACGTCGGCGCCGCCGCCACTCGTCCGAGGTCGGCCTTGTTGACGACCACCACCGCCCGCTCGTCAATCACCGCCGCGGTCGCCTGGTCCCACGCCGGCCACAGCGCGCCGTCGAACACCACCAGGATCACATCGCACTCCCGCATCCGCATCCGCGCCCGGCGCACTCCCTCCTGTTCCACTTCCTCGCCATCGTCGCGCAGACCGGCGGTATCGGCCATCACCACCGGATAGCCTCCGAGATCCAGCGTCACCTCGATCACGTCCCGCGTCGTCCCCGGTCGGTCGGAGACGATCGCCGCGCTTCTGCCGGCCAGGAGGTTGAACAGGCTGGACTTGCCGGCGTTGGGCGGACCGACGATCGCCACTTCGATGCCGTCCCGCAGCCGTTCGCCCCGCCGGCCATCGTCGAGATGGGCTTCGATCTCGCACCGCAGCCGGGCGGTCTCCTCACAAGCCCTCACTTCGAGACCCTCCGGGAGATCCTCGTCGCCGAAATCGATCGCAGCCTCGACGTGAGCCAGGATCCGCAGCAGACGCTGCCGCCACCCCTCGTACAACCGCCCGAGCTCGCCTTGCAGCTGCCGCAACGCTTGGCGTCGCTGCCCCTCGGTCTCCGCGGCGATCAGGTCGGCGAGCCCCTCTGCCGCGGTGAGATCGAGCTTACCGTTCTCGAAAGCACGGCGGGTGAACTCTCCCGGCTCCGCTGGTCGCAGCCCCTCGCAACCCGCCAGCACTCCCAGCACCCCGTCGGTTACCGCCCGTCCGCCGTGGACGTGCAGCTCTACGACATCCTCGCCAGTAAAGCTCCCCGGGCCCGGGAACCACAATGCCACCCCTTCGTCAATCGCCTCGCCATCGGCGGTCACGATCCGAACCCGGATTGCGCGGCGCGCCGTCGGCAGAGCCCGCCCGCTCACCCTCACCAGTGCTCCGCCGGCGTGCGGCCCCGACACACGGATGACAGCGATTCCGGCCCGCCCCACCCCGGACGCCGGCGCGAAGATCGTGTCAGCCCTCATGGCTGCGGGCTCCAGACGGCTGGTCACACTCCCCCGTCAGAACTCGGAGGCAAGAGCAGCCGATCGACTCGCCTGCCGCCGCCGACGTGAGCCAGCAGGATCTCATCGATATCCTCGAAGGTCTCGTATCGGTACCAGACACCCTCCGGATAGACGACCATCGTCGGCCCGTGCTCGCAGCGATCGAGACACCCTGCTGCGTTGATCCGCACCTTCTCCAGGCCCAGTTCCTTGGCGCGCACCTTCATGTAGTTGCGCAGCCGCTCCGACCCGCGACGGGCGCAGGAGCCTTTCGGATGCCCCGCGGGCCGGACGTTGGTGCAGCAGAAGACGTGACATCGAAAGAACGGCTCCGAGTCCGCCTCCGTCGACTGGTTGCTCACCACCTATTCCCTCGCCTCCGACGTCTTGTCCACGGCCCGGGTCATGGTCGTCCAGATGAACTTCTGCCATTGCTCCAGACTCTGGACGCCTGCAGGCAGCCACATCTTGAACAACGCGTCCGGTTCCATCGCCCCGAGCGTCTTCTTCATCCGCGCCTCGATGTCCGCCATCAACGCCGCCTGCATCGGCTTCACGTCCGGCAGTCCCAACAGCGTTCGCGCCTCCTCCGGCGTGATGTCGACATCGATGTGGATCTTCATGGCCTTCACCCCTTCCTGAAACCCCTGAACGAGCACCACGGCAGCATCCTCGTGCCCCCAAGTTTGGGGTTGTCCCTTGCGACGACAAGCCCAAAATTACAGCAAGGCACCCATCGATCCGGTGCCTCGCTGTTCCCTCCACCCTCCATCATCTCGTTGGAACGCGCAGCAGATGTCTCGAAACATCCTCTCCCGAGAAACCAGCCCCTATCTCCTTCAGCACAAGGACAACCCCGTACATTGGCGGCCGTGGCGAAGGGAGACGTTGGATGAGGCCAAACGCCAGGGCAAGCCCATTCTGCTCTCCGTCGGCTACGCCGCCTGCCATTGGTGCCACGTCATGGCCCATGAGAGCTTCGAGGACGACGCCGTCGCCGCACTGATGAACGAGCTCTTCGTCAATATCAAAGTCGACCGCGAGGAGCGGCCCGATGTCGATACGATCTATCAGTCGGCTCTGGCGTTGATGGGCCAGCAGGGCGGCTGGCCGCTGACCATGTTCCTCACCCCGGACGGTGAACCGTTCTGGGGCGGGACCTACTTCCCTCCAACCGCTCGCTACGGTCGTCCGGGATTTGTCGACGTGCTGCGCGGCGTCGCCGGGGCCTACCGGAACCAACCCGATACCGTTCGCGAGAATGTCCTCGCATTGCGCGAGGGACTCTCCAATCTCTCTCGGCCGAGGTCGGGAGAAGGCCTCGACACCTCCGTGCTCGATCAGACCGCCGGCGTCATGCTGCGAATGGTCGATGCCCTCCACGGCGGTACGGTCGGGGCGCCGAAGTTCCCGCAACCGATCCTGTTTCGCTTTCTGTGGCGTACCCACAAGCGCACCAAGGTCGCCCTGTTCAGCAACCCGGTCACAGCCACCCTCGACGCGATGGCGCAGGGCGGCATCTACGACCATCTCGGCGGCGGCTTCGCCCGCTATTCCACCGACGAGCGATGGCTGGTGCCGCACTTCGAGAAGATGCTGTACGACAATGCGTTGCTGATCGACTTGCTGGCCGAGGTGTGGCAGGACACCCTCAGCCCACTCTATGAGGCACGGATTCGCGAGACCGTGGAATGGGTTACGCGTGAAATGCGAGTCCCACACCCCGAAGGCGGGGCCTTCGCCTTCGCCAGTGCCCTCGACGCCGACAGCGAGGGGGTCGAGGGCAGATACTACGTCTGGACCGAGGCCGAGATCGATGCCCTGCTTGGCGACCAGGCTGGCGCGTTCAAACGGGCCTATGGCGTGACCGCCGCCGGCAACTGGGAAGGGTCCAACATCCTCACCCGCAGCGCGGCTCCCCGCCTTGGCACCGACGATCATGAGCGCTTCCTCGCCCATTGCCGCGCGACCCTGTTGGCCGCCCGGGCGCGCCGAGTCCCGCCGGGACGCGACGACAAGGTTCTCGCCGACTGGAACGGCTTGATGATCGCTGCCCTCGCAAAGGCCTCGGCGGTCTTCGACATCCCGGCTTGGCTCGCCGCGGCCCGCGCCGCCTTCACGTTCGTGACCACCCACATGCAGCAGCGGGACGGCCGTCTCTTCCACGTCTGGTGCGCCGGCGAGGCCGCCCATGGCGCCGTCATCGACGACTATGCCAACATGGCGCGCGCGGCTCTCGCCCTCCATGAGGTCACCGGGGAGACGGCCTATCTTGACCAAGCAATCGCGTGGATCGGAACCGCCGACCGCCATTTCTGGGATGCTGACGGCGCTGGCTACTTCCTCAACGCGGACGCCACCGACGACGTCATCACCCGACCCAAGACGATCATGGACAACGCCACCCCTTCCGGAAATGGCGTGATGCTCGAGGTGCTGGCCCGCCTTTGCCATCTCACCGGCGACACACATTATCGCCAGCGCGCCGACGCCTTGGTGCGACTGTTTTCCGGGGACGCGCCCCAGTACTTGATCAGCATCCCCGGTTTCCTCACCAGTTTCGAGTTGCTCGCCCAGGCAGTGCAGATCGCCATCATCGGAGACCCCATGGATCCTGCCACCCGTGCCCTGCACCGTCAGTCGCTGGGCACCGGGGTCCCGTTGCGGGTCATATCACTGGTCCCGCCGGACCAGTCGATGCCACTCACCCATCCCGCGCACGGCAAGTCCACCGTCGACGGCCGTCCCGCCGCCTATGTCTGCGTCGGCTCGACGTGTGGCCTTCCGATCACGGATCCGGCCGAGTTGAAGGCCGTCCTCGCCACCCTGTAGAGTACCGCTCATGACCCATGCGACCCTGAATACGCCACTCGGTGCGCTGACGTTGTTCGAAGAAGCGGACGCCCTGGTGGCAATAGAATGGGGTGCCGTCGCCGCCAGCCACGCGACCCCGCTGCTCGACGCTGCCACCGCCCAGATTGACGCCTATTTCGACGGCACGCTGCGGGCGTTCGATTTGCCGCTGCGACCGAAGGGGACCGTCTTCCAGCATTCAGTCTGGGACGCGCTGCGTGGCATCGGCTACGGCCGCACGGTCACCTACGCACAGCTTGCCGCCGCCCTGGGCTCCGCGGCGCGCGCAGTCGCTTCCGCCTGCGGCCGTAACCCACTGCCGATCGTCGTTCCCTGCCATCGGGTCATCGCCGCCGATGGCCGCCTCGGCGGCTACTCAAGCGGCGATGGCATCGACACCAAACGGCTCCTATTGTGCCTCGAGGGCGCGCTCGCATCGCAGCAACCCGATTTTCGTGGCTCGCGCCGCTCGACACCGGGAGCACGCCCATGACCAAGGCTATTCGTTTTCATCGCACCGGCGGTCCGGACGTCCTGTGCTGGGAAGACGTGGAGATTGGCGCCCCCGGGCCCGGCGATCTCTGCATCCGGCAGACTGCCGTCGGTCTCAACTACATCGATGTCTACCATCGCACCGGGCTCTATCCCGTGCCTTCGCTGCCTTCGGGGATCGGCATGGAGGCAGCCGGTGTGGTCGAAGCCATCGGATCCGATGTCACAGGGGTGTCTGTCGGTCAGCGGGTGGCCTATGCCAGTGGTCCGGTTGGCAGCTATGCCGAGCGGCGCCTAATGGCCGAAAGCCGCGTCGTCATCCTGCCCGACGCCATCTCCGATCGACAGGCGGCGGCCATGATGCTCCAGGGATTGACCGCGCAGTACCTCTTGCGACGTACCTACCGAGTTCAGCCGGGCGATACCGTCCTCATCCACGCCGCCGCCGGCGGGGTCGGGCTCATCGCCTGTCAATGGGCGAAACACCTCGGTGCCACGGTCATCGGTACCGTCGGCACCGATGCCAAAGCTGATCTTGCCAAGGCCAATGGCTGCGATTTCGCGATCGTCTATACCCGTGAGAACTTCGTCACCCGCGTGCGCGAGATCACCGCACAATCCGGGGTCGCAGTCGTCTACGACTCGGTCGGCAAGACGACCTTCGACGGCTCCCTCGACTGCCTGAGACCGCTCGGCATGATGGTCAGCTTCGGCAATGCCTCCGGCCCCGTCCCGCCTTTCGATCCCGGCCGGCTAGCTACCAAGGGCTCGCTGTTCCTTACCCGCCCGACGCTGATGACCTACACCGAGAAACCGGAGGATCTGCAAGCCGCGGCGCAAGAGCTCTTCGATGTCGTGGCGGGCGATCACGTCCGGATCACCATCAACCAGACCTATCCTCTGAGAGACGCAGCCCGCGCTCATGCTGATCTGGAAGCGCGGAAAACCATGGGATCAACGGTTCTGCTCCCGTAAGCCGCGTCTTACACGCCCGTCACGCATTCATTGCCGAGAAAAAGTCCTTGTTGTTCTTCGATGTTCTCAACTTCTCTAGAAGGAATTCCATCGCATCGACCACTCCCATCGGCATCAGAACCCGTCGCAGGACCCACATTTTCGACAATGTTGCCTTATCGACTAGTAGTTCTTCCTTTCTGGTCCCCGACTTGGTGATGTCGATGCTCGGCCAGGTCCGCTTGTCGGCCAGCTTGCGGTCAAGGATGATCTCCGAATTTCCGGTTCCCTTGAACTCCTCGAAAATCACTTCGTCCATGCGGGAACCGGTGTCGATCAGTGCTGTTGAAATGATCGTTAGCGATCCACCCTCCTCGATGTTGCGTGCCGCTCCGAAGAACCGTTTCGGTCGCTGGAGGGCGTTGGCATCCACGCCGCCGGTCAATACTTTCCCAGAGGACGGCACGACGGTGTTGTAGGCCCGCGCGAGGCGGGTGATCGAGTCGAGCAGAATGACGACGTCACGCTTATGCTCGACCAACCGCTTCGCCTTTTCGATCACCATCTCGGTCACCTGGACGTGACGCGATGCAGGCTCGTCGAAGGTGGAACTGATCACCTCTCCCTTGACGGACCGGGCCATGTCGGTCACTTCCTCGGGCCGTTCGTCGATCAGCAACACGATCAGATAGCAATCCGGATGATTGTGGGCGATAGAATGGGCGATATTCTGCAGCATCACGGTCTTGCCGGTGCGTGGTGGTGCGACGATCAGCGCCCTCTGGCCCTTGCCAATGGGCGTGATCAGATCGATAACCCGACAGGTTAGATCCTTGGTGGACGGGTCTTCGATCTCCATCACCAGGCGCCGCTCAGGATAGAGCGGTGTCAGATTGTCGAAATTGATCCGGTGCCGCACTTCCGTCGGGTCAGCGAAGTTGATCCGAGTCACCCGGAGCAAAGCGAAGTACCGTTCCCCCTCCTTCGGAGAGCGGATCTCGCCCTCGACGGTGTCACCAGTCCGCAGCCCAAAGCGTCGTACCTGGCTTGGCGAGACATAGATGTCGTCCGGGCCTGGAAGATAATTGGCCTCTGGCGATCTTAGGAAGCCGAAACCGTCCTGAAGCACTTCCAGGACGCCATCGCCGAATATGGAGACCTCATTCTCCGCCATTTGTTTGAGTATGGCAAACATCATCTCCTGCTTTCGTAAAGAACTTGCATTCTCTATTTGCAGTTCTTCAGCATAAGTCAAGAGATCACCCGGCGTTTTCGCCTTTAGTTCCTTGAGATTCATGCTCGACTTGCGACTCCGGTTGAGATGGCAACGACAACCGACGCCCGGACCCGGGAACCACCCGCGTTGAGGCTTTGTCGGTGTTGGGGACGGATCTACGATCCCTGCGACGAGGGCGAAGGCCCGCGCTTCCTTGAGGTAAATTAAGATGATTCGGAGAAAATTCGTGACGCTCGATCGTGAATAGAATGACTCACATCATTGCCGCCTGTCAAACACAGAATCGATTCGATCGGTGCCTTAAAAAGGTTTCACCACCGCGAGAATGACGACTCCGATCATCAACACCGTCGGCGCTTCGTTCACCACCCGGTAGAAACGCTCCGAATGCCGGTTGCGATCTTCTGCGAAGTCGCGGCGCCATCGCGCCATCAGCCCATGCAGGCCGGCGAGACCCAACAGACAGAGAAGCTTGGCGTGCAACCACCCCATTGTCAGCGCAGCCTGACCCAGTTCCCACATCAGCCAGAAACCGAACAGGAACGACGCGCCCATCGCCGGGTTCATGATCGCCAGCAGCAATCGCCGCTCCATGATCTTGAATGTCTCGGAGGCCTCCGAACCAGGTAGCTGGCGCGTGTGGTAGACAAACAGGCGCGGCAGATAGAGCAATCCCGCCATCCAGGCAATGACGCTGATGATGTGGAGTGCCTTGAGCCACGGATAGTCGATCACCGGTCTTTTCGTTCCGTTTCAGAGGATTCCGGTTCCTGTCTGCACGGACATCGGCCGAAAGAGGCCGGGCAGATCCGCATGCCTCCCGCAGCACAGGGCGTTCGCGTGTTCGATAGCGCGTCTTCGACCTGCGCGGCAAGCCCATCAACAAAGGCCTGGGCGCTTCCTACTGTTTCTGAGCGCGCATACCCGGGGACCGCTAGCCCAGACGCGCGGTCTCGATATTCGATATCCAGTTCGACCAGCGTTTCCGAATGCTCCGAGACGAACGCCACCGGCACGATCAACACTGCAACCCGATCGCGCGCCGCCCGCTGCAGTTCTTCTTCCAGACTCGGCCCGATCCACGACAGCGGACCAACTCGGCTCTGATAGCAGATGGCGTGATCGACGGCCGCCCCGTCCAGCGCCGCGACCATTGCCGCGACAGTGGCTTCCACCTGCCATTGATAGGGGTCGCCGCCAGCGATCACCCTTTCCGGCAACCCGTGAGCCGAAAACAGGATCCGTCGTGCGACTGGCGACGGATGACGGTCGATCGCTGCACGGACCAATCGCGTTGCCGCCGTGACAAAGCCGCGGTCGGTCGGATAGCAGCAGACCGCCCGGGTTCGGGCCGAGAGCCCGACGGCTCGAGCCGCCCGGTCCCAGTCCGCCATCGCCGAACCACTGGTGGTTGTCGAGAACTGGGGATAGAGCGGCAGCAGAACGATGTCGCCGGGGGCATAGGCTGCGACCGCGGCCGCTGTCTCGTCGCTCCTTGGATGCCAATAGCGCATGCTAATGAATACGGCAGCATCGTGGCCACGCTTACGCAAATGGTTCTGCAAGGCGCTCGCCTGTTCGCGCGTCTGTTCCAGAAGTGGTGATCGGCCGCCGATCTTGGCATAGATCTCACGCGCCACCGGTGCCCGCCGCCAGGAAATCAGCTCGGCTAGCATCCGCCGAACGATGCCGGGAGCGCCGATGATCGCCGGATCGTTGAACAAATTGAACAGAAACGGTCGCACGGCCTCCGGTCGGTCGGGCCCGCCGAGATTGAACAGCACCACCGCCAGTTTTGCGGCCATGGACTCTTACCCTCGTCGCCAGCCGCGGACCACTTCCGCCAGCCGCCCCACGTGGTCCGGTGGCGTCTGCGGGAGCATCCCATGCCCCAGATTGAATATGAACGGACCGTCCGACAACGCTTCCAGGATGCAAATCGTCCCGTCCTCGAGCCGTGAGCCTCCGATAACCGGCAGAAGATTGTCGAGATTACCCTGGACGAGGCAGCGCGGTTGCAACGACGACGCAGCCCAAGCCACCGGAACCGACGCATCGATACCGATCCCATCAACACCGGTCTCAGCGACATAAGGGAGATAGCCGATCCCGGCCGCGCGCGGAAACCCGATGATCTTCACCCGCGGGTATTCGGCTTTGAGGCGATCGACAATCCGCCTCGTTGGATCGATGACCCAACGCCGAAAAGGCCGCTCGGCCAGAAGACCAGCCCAACTGTCGAATAGCTGGATCACCTCGGCGCCGTGTTCGATCTGTCCCCGCAGATGAACGACCGTTGCTTCCACTAGCACGTCGATCAATCGACCGAACCCGTTCTCGTCCTTGTAACCCCAGGTCCTCGCCGTCTCGCCGTCGCTTCCACCCCGTCCCTCGACCATGTAGACGGCGAGGGTCCAGGGAGCACCAGCGAAGCCAATCATAGACGTTCCCGGCGGAATCGCCGCCTTCGAAAGCCGCACGGCGTCGAACACCGGCTGCAGCCGCTCTTCGATCCCGTCGATGCGAAGAGCGTCCACCGCCGCTTGCCCCACGACCGGTTCGAGGACCGGACCCTGACCCTCGATGAAAGCGACACGACAGCCGAGCGCGTCTGGTATCACCAGGATGTCACTGAACAGGATCACCGCATCCATGCCGAACCGTCGTAACGGCTGCATCGCTGCCTCGACACACAAGGCTGGCGTCCGACAGAACGCAAGAAAGTCTGGCTGCTCTTCGCGTAACTTGCGGTATTCCGGGAGGTAGCGGCCTGCCTGACGCATGAACCAGAACGGGACGCGGTCAGACGGCGCTTCGTCGAAAGCCTTCAGCAGCCGCTTGTTCACGTCATCCGATCCGATCTTTGGAGCAATCAGCAATCTGAAAGCCGGATTTACCACAACGTGATAAAAGAGTCCTTTTAGGAGTGGTGGTTGTTGTTGGGCGGTGAGTCATGGGGATCCCTTGTCGTCCACAGATTCTCCAGCAGCACCCTTCACGTCGAGCGTGGCTGCTGCCGCCTGTGGAGAGGTCTGTCGCGAGACGGTGCCGAACCCGCTCCTGGCCGAGCGGATTCCCTTGTTTCGAAAGCGGGGATAACGGGATCAACCCGGTCGCCGCCGGCAGCTGTCTCCCCATTACACGGGGTGAGTTCGGTGTTGTAAACAATCTCCGACCATGTGCAAGCTTGCCCGCGATATCGGGACCGCGACGGCGAACCGTCGGTTTGGACGGTGCTATCCACATGTTGTTGGCGTGATGCTCGACGCAAGGTCATGGCTAGGATCTTTCATCTCCACCTCGTTTCGGACGCCTCGGGCGAGGTATCCGACCTACTCGCCCGTGCGGTCGTCGCCCAACTGCACGACGTTCAGGCCGAACGCCACTTGTGGAACATGGTCCGCGACCAGAGCCGGGTCGAGGAGGTGCTGGCCGGCATCGCCGCGGCACCTGGGTTTGTTCTCCACACCGTCGTTGAGGAAGTGACCCGCCGGGCACTCGAGGCCGGGTGCGTCCGTCTGAGGGTTCCGCACATGGCGGTTCTCGAGCCGTTCGTGGACGCGCTGGCGGGTCATCTCGGTGCTGCCGTCCACTACCGGCCCGCCGCCCGCCATGTCAGGGACGGCGACTATTTCCGGCGTATCGAAGCGATGCGCTTCATTCTTCATCACGACGACGGCCAATCGGTGGAGGATCTCGACGACGCCGAGATCGTCCTGGTTGGCGTGTCGCGCACTTCCAAGACGCCGACCTGCATCTATCTCGCCAATCGCGGCTACAAGGTTGCCAACTTTCCCGTGGTTCCCGGCTGTCCGTTGCCCGAACCGTTGGTACGATCGCGCAAGCCGCTTTTTGTCGGTCTCACCATGGACGCAACAGCTTTGGCCCGGATTCGCCGAGAACGCCTCGACATGCTGAAACAGAACTACCGAACGGACTATGCCGATATCAAGGCGGTGGCGCGAGAGCTGGACGAGGCTCGGCGGTTGTTCCTGGAGCGGAGATGGCCGGTGGTCGACGTCACCCACAAGCCGATCGAGGAAACGGCGGCAATCGTTCTCCAGTATCGTCAGCACCATGTGAGTTTTTCGCGGTGACAGGACAACGACAGTTGGTACTGGCTTCGGCGAGCGGCGCGCGGGCGCGCCTGCTCGAACGTGCCTGCGTTCCCTTCGTTCGCGACATTTCTGCGATCGACGAAGGCCGCATTAAGGCTGACGCGTGGGCACAGGGTTGGCGGGTGGAGGAGGCGGCAGCGGCGCTCGCCGAGGCAAAGGCGATGGCCGTCGCCGCTCGACACCCCGGTGCGCTGGTGGTCGGTGCTGACCAGATCCTCGAATTCGACGGCGTCTGGGTCGATAAGGCAACCACACTCGAAGAGGCGGCGGACGTGCTGCAAAGACTGCGCGGTCGCGATCATCGTCTGGTGAGCGCGGCCACTGTGGTCCATGACGGTCTCGTCCGCTGGCGAACAGTCGACAGTGCACGGGTGACCATGCGTCTGTTCTCCGCAAGTTTTCTCTTGCACTATCTTCAGGAACTCGGGCCGGACGTTCTGGAGTCAGTCGGCTGCTATCGGCTGGAAGGACTCGGAGTACAACTGTTCGCGGCAATCGAGGGCAGTTTCTTCACCATACTCGGCCTGCCGTTGCTGCCGTTGCTGGAGTTTCTGCGCACGGAAGGGATCGTCGAGCCGTGATCGTCGCGAACGTGGGTGAAACCTTGACCGGCAAAGCCCGGATCGCGGGAGTGATCGGCTACCCAGTCGGCCATTCGCTTTCGCCCCGTGTGCACGGCTATTGGCTGCGGCACTACCGAATCGATGGCGCTTACATTCCGATGTCCGTTCATCCGAAGAATTTCGCGGCCGCGCTCGCAGCGCTTTCCACCCTCGGGTTCGCCGGCTGCAACATCACCGTTCCCTTCAAGGAAGCCGCGCTCGCGACAGTCGATACGGCATCGGCGGAGGCCCGCCGGATCGGCGCCGTCAATACCATCGTCGTCGGATCCAACGGTCTTCTGAACGGCAGCAACAGCGACGCCTCCGGGTTCCTCGCCAACATCGAGGCCGGTTGCCGCGGTTGGCGAGCCGACCGTGGACCGGCGGTGATTCTGGGCGCCGGTGGCGCCGCGCGTGCCGTCTGTGTGGCGCTGCAGGACGGCGGCGCGCCGGAGATCCGCCTGGCCAACCGGACCTATTCGCGTGCTGTCGCAATCGCGGTTGATATCGGCCATCCGATCACCCCGATCCCGTGGGAGGCCCGCACCGAGGCCCTGAGGGGGGCCGCGCTGCTGGTCAACACCACCACCCTCGGGATGAGCGGCGAACCGGCTCTGGATCTCGATCTAACGCTTCTGCCGCGGCAAGCGGTGGTGACCGATGTGGTCTATAGTCCGCTGCGGACGGACCTGCTGCAGCGGGCGGGAGCAGGCGGGCATCCGGTGGTGGATGGTCTCGGCATGCTACTGCACCAAGCCCGCAGCGGATTCGCGGCCTGGTACGGCGTTGATCCGGAGGTAACCGAAGCGCTGCGCGGGTTCGTGCTTGCTGAACTGGTGCGATGATGGTGATCCTCGGTCTCACAGGCTCGATCGCCATGGGTAAGACGACAGCGGCGGAGATGTTCGCGCGGTTGGGTGTTCCGGTCTTCGACGCCGACCGGGCCGTACACCGGCTCCTCGGTCGGGGAGGAGCGGCGGTGGCCGCGGTCGAAGCGGCGTTCCCGGGAACCGTACGCGAGGGTGCGGTCGATCGTCAGGCCCTGGCCGCGCGCGTTTTTGACGACGAAGCCAAGCTCCGGACCCTGGAGGCGATCTTGCATCCGCAGGTTGAGGCCGACCAGAATCGCTTCCTGCGCTGGGCCGCCCGCAACCGCCGTCGCCTCGTCGTTCTCGACGTTCCGTTGCTGTTCGAGACTGCGGGCGAACGCGTGTGCGATGCTGTCGCCGTCGTTTCGGCCCCAGCCTTTCTTCAGGAACAGCGCCTTCTCCGCCGCTCCGGAATGACCCGGGAGAGGCTCGAAGCCATCCGCAACCGGCAGGCGCCGGACGCCTCCAAGCTTCGTCGAGCGGACTTCATTATCCCGAGCGGCCTCGGCCGCGCGCTCACCCGGCGCGCCATCGCCGCCTTGATCGACGAATTGCAGCGAGGACGGGGGAGAAAATGGACGCCGGCGCAGAGCCGCCGGCGCCTTGACGGCGTATGCAGGCGAGGCTAGAGGAGATCGCATGCGAGAGGTGGTCCTCGACACCGAAACGACGGGTCTCGATCCGGCTGCCGGCCATCGGGTGGTGGAAATCGGCTGCGTCGAGTTACTCCATCACGTCGAGACCGGCCGGACTTTCCACACGTACGTCAATCCGGACCGCAGCATTCCGGCGGAAGCCTTCGCGGTGCACGGAATATCCGACGACTTTCTCGCCGACAAGCCGCGTTTCGCGGCGATTGCCGAGGCGCTTCTCGCGTTCCTCGGCGATTCGCCGCTGGTCATCCACAACGCCGCGTTCGATCTCGGATTTCTAAACGCGGAACTGGGTCGCATCGACCACGCGCCACTGACGACCGACAGGGCCATTGACACGGTACAGCTCGCACGACGGAAGTTCCCGGGCTCGCCCGCCAGTCTCGATGCCCTCTGCCGCCGGTTTCAGGTGGATCTGTCGGACCGGACCACGCATGGTGCCCTCAAGGACGCGCGGTTGCTGTCGCTCGTCTATTTAGAACTGGTCGGAGGCCGCCAGCCCGGCCTGGAGCTGGTGACGACATCCGGCCGCGTCGCTCGCCCAACCGAACTGCCGAGCCGCGTCGCGCGATTGAGCGTTCCGACACAGGAAGAGCAGCAAGCCCACGCCGAATTCGTCGCGCGTCTCCCCGATTCCGTCTGGCGGTCGCCGCGCTGAGGTTGCGCATTCCCTCCGGGCGTCAGCTCTCGGATGAAGAGGGCGGTGGCGTGCCGGCCGCCTGCGCACCCCGCTGCTGAGCATCCTTCTGGTACAGCCCAGCGAAATCGACCGGCGCCAACATCAGCGGGAGGAAACCGCCGTTGGCGGTCGTGTTGGCGATGACCTGCCGTGCGAACGGAAACAACAGTCGTGGACACTCGATCAACAGCAGCGGCCGCACGTACTGCGCATCGACGTTGAGCGTGAACAGGCCGCCATAGGAGAGCTCGATCAGAAAGGCGGTCGTCTCCGCGAACTTGCAAGCGGCCTCAATGTTGATCGTGACCTCGTAGGTCCCCCCGTCAGCCTGCTTCGCCTCGACATTGACGTTGACGGAGATATTGGGCGACTGTTTCTGAGGTTCCCGGAAGATCCCCGGCGTGGAGGGAGCCTCGAAGGAGAGGTCCTTGATGTACTGAGCATGAATGGCGATCGGCGGCCGCGCTTCCGCGCTCCCGGCGGTGGTCCCCGTGGCCGGTGGCCGACCGTCTTCGCTCCCCGACGGCGGTTGCCCCTCGGTTTCGGACGTCTTCGTTTTCCCCTTCATGATCCACTTCCTCTCGCTGCTGCGCAGAAGCCAGCTATCACGGATCGCCGACGCGAACAACAGCCGCCCCTACCGATGCGGGTCGACCCCCTGCCGATCGGAAATGCGATCTGGATGCCTGTCTTCCCCTTGCGGCTGGCGATCGTCATCATCGACCACCTCGAATTCACCGTCGATGACGCCACTTCCCTCGCGGTGCGGGCGACCGTTCGCATGCATGTGCAGGCGTCCGCCCTCGATCAGGTGGTGCCGGCACCAGCGGCGCAGCACGCCACGGACCGGCGAAAGGAGCAGTAGAAACCCGAGGGCGTCGGTGACAAACCCAGGGGTCAGCAGTAGCGCTCCGCCGGCCAACAGGCAGAAGCCGTCGAACACCTCGGCAATCGGGAACTCCCCCGCCGCGAGGCTCTCCCGCGCGCGGGCAAGGGTGGAGAGACCCTGAATGCGCAAGAGCACGGTGCCGATGACCGCCGTCAGGACAACCAGCGTCAGGGTCAGCCACAACCCGAGACGACTGCCCGCCTCGATGAAGACGACGATCTCGAGGATCGGTACGCCGATCATTGCCAGCAACAGGATCAGTCCCATGGTTGCGCCGAGTCCGACGAGGGGCTATTTAAGCAGTAGGGAGGCACAATCGTTTTCGGCTTCGTATGGCTGGCTGGACCTCCCGGCGGCGAAGCTGTAGCATTAAAAACCCACACGTCGATCTGCGCCACGCCCCCGAAATGGACCGACTGAGATACCAGGATGAACGGTGGCTACCAATATCTAGATATCATACTATTTGCTCTTGTTGCGGCCTTCCTCATTCTGCGGCTTCGCAACGTTCTCGGTCGCCGGGATGGGCATCAAGGGCCGGCGCGCGGTCCTTTCGGAACCTCACCGAAGGCCGAACAAACCGATGACAAGGTGGTCCGCCTGCCCGATCGAGGCGATCAAGGTCCGGAACCGACCGCGGAATCCACCACCAGCGAAAGCGCGACGCCGCTCCAGGCGGGCTTGACGCACATTAAGATCGCCGATCCCAACTTCGGTCCAAACGAGTTTCTGTCCGGCGCGCGAATTGCGTTCGAGCTGATTCTCACCGCTTATGCGGCCGGCGACACCGCCACCCTCAAGCCATTGTTGAGCCCCGAGGTCTTCGGCAACTTCTCACAGTCGATCCGCGAACGGGAGCGGGCCAAGAAAACGATGGAAACCACTCTGGTCGGCATCAAGTCGACGGAGATCGTCGAGGCCTACATGGCCGGTCGCACCGCTCATTTGGCCGTGAAGTTCGTCAGCGAACAAATCACAGTGGTGCGCGACGAAAACGACCAGGTCGTCGAGGGTGACGCGAGCCAAGTCTCTGAGGTCACGGACTTCTGGACGTTCGCCCGCGACTCCCGCAGTGGTGATCCAAACTGGATCCTGGTTGCCACGGGCACCCTCGACTGAGACCGCAACCCCCTGCCGTCGGATGCTCCGGCGCGGTCTTACGGAGTTGGGTCGGTTCCGCCAAGCGCTCGCGGTCACCGCGGTAGCGGTGATGGGAGTCGCTGTCACCGGCTGCGCACCGCAGCCGACCTTGGGGCTCGGCCTGCGGCCCGTCGCGTTTGAGGATCTGCCTGGCTGGACTGCCGATCGCCATAGCGACGCCCTGCCGGCCCTGTGGCGATCGTGCGCACGGCTGACGGGGCGGCCGGACGGACAATCGCTGGGGGCAGACGAAATCGCCGGGACCGTCGTCGACTGGCGGGAGATCTGCGCGGCGGCGGCCGAAATCCCGGCCGACGACCCCGATTCCGCCCGGCGATTCATCGAGCAGCGGTTCATACCCCATCTGGTCATCGATGGTGGGCAGTCGGAAGGGCTGTTCACCGGCTACTACGAAGCGGAGTTGCGTGGTTCCCGAACCCGCAACGGGCCGTACCGGGTGCCCATCTACCGGCGACCCGACGATCTGGTGACCGTCGATCTCGGGCTGTTTCGTCCGGAGTGGCGGGGCCAGACGCTGGTCGGCCGTCAACGGGAGGGGCGAATCGTGCCCTATGCCACCCGGTCCGAAATCGAGGCCGGCGTGCTGGCCGGCAAGGGCCTTGAGCTGTTGTGGGTCGACGATCCCGTCGACGCCTTCTTCCTCCACATCCAGGGTTCGGGGCGGATCGTGCTGGACGACGGCGGGGAGATGCGGGTGGGCTTCGCTGGGCGCAACGGTCACCCTTACGTCGCGATCGGGCGCGAACTGATCGAACGGGGAGCGATCCCCCGCGAGCAGATGTCGATGCAAGCGATCCGCGCCTGGCTCGCACGTCATCCCGATCAGGCGCCGGCGCTGCTGGCGTCCAATCCATCATTCATCTTCTTTCGTGTCATCGATGGCGAGGGCCCCGTCGGCGCGCAAGGCGTGACACTAACGGCGGGGCGCAGCCTGGCCGTCGATCCGGCGTTCGTCCCTCTCGGCGTGCCGATCTGGATGGACACCTTCGATCCGCGCGATCCGCAGCGGCCGTTGCGTCGCTTGGTCGTCGCCCAGGACACCGGTGCGGCGATCAAGGGCGCGGTGCGTGGCGATTTGTTCTGGGGGTCCGGCGAAGTCGCGGCCGTCGCCGCCGGAATGATGAGGGCGCGCGGCCGCTACTTTCTGTTGCTGCCGCGAAGGGCCACGGCCGGATAATGCGACGATCGCCGTCCGCGCGCGCGGACGACCATCGATCCTCGTGCTGCCGGCGGCGCCGTCAGGATCCTCGGTGTAGGGTTCTCGGATTCCGCGTTCCTTGCGCAAGGAGTTCTCCCATTCGAGTATCCGGCCTGTGTCCGTGCCTTCTCGTCGGTGCTCGCTCCGGCGGGCCACGGCCGCAGCCGATCGGAGCCGCCTCGTCGCGGTGTCATATGCTGCCGAGGTCGGTGGCAAAGGCGACGGCAATCCCCTCGTCGCCGGGACGGTACTGGCAGGCCAATCGCATCCGGGCAGAGGTGCCAGAGCACCCGGGCACGGCGGTGAGGGCAGAAGCCCGCTCCGCCGCCGACAGAACCAGTTGCTCCGCCGCGGTCAGACCGGCAAGCCGGGTGCTGCCCATCGAGATCGTCTCCACCCGCACCTGACAGGCGCCGCAGGCGCCACCCTCGCAGCCGAACGGGATCGGGATTCCGTGAGCGCGAGCGATCGCGAGCAATGTCGGCCGCGGGCCTGGATGAATTGCTGTCGGCACCTCGACATCAACCCGTTTCGCTCCGCCCGCCCAGCAAAAACGGATCGTTGCCAAGGTGCCTGCCCTCCGTTCCATTTCCACGCTGCCGCTCCGCGGCTCCGGTTGGCTGGCCGATCAACCGGCCTCGACCGCTCCCCAAGGTCGTATGATAGGTTGACGCAGACGACAAGCGGTTCACATTGATTTCGATCCGGAGGCGCGTTCGGGATTGCGAAATATAGCGATAGCTATATAATGAGGGTGGCGTGCGTTACGTGCGACTGGGTGAGGTATCTTCGAAGGACGAACTCCTGGCCGTGGTCCGAAATGCACGCGGACCCCGGAAGCTGCAGGTGGCGGAGTTGCTGGCGATCTGTTCGGGAGTCGAGAAATCGGGTTTTGCGGCCGAGCGCAAGCGACTGGACGCGATCAGTGGCGGCGCGGTGCGGCGGATCGACGAAACTTGGCAAGCGCTGCCGGCACGGGCGACGGAGATCGATGGTCCCGGCTTTGTCTACTCCGGCGGGCGACCGAAGACGGTGGAGCCGTCGATCTGGGCCGTACTCGAGGTCGACGCCGCCGGCCGGACGCTCACTCTGGTCAAGATCGTCGACACGTTCACGGGCGGCCAGGACGAGGAGCGTGAGTTGCTTGCCGATGCGCAGGACCGAAAGGAGAGAGGTGAACGGACAGCATGACCAAACCGTCGATCGACGACCTGATTGCGGACCTGCGCCGCGACGATGGCTATGACGAGGCATTCGAGGTGGTGCGGCTGGTGCGCGCTGCCGGCGATCTGCTGGCTCGGATGCGCGAACGCCGCGGTCTAACCCAGACCGAACTCGCGGTGAAGCTCGGGGTGACGCCTGGGCGCATCTGGCAGCTGGAGAGCGGGACGCTGCGCAATGCGCCGAACCTGAAGACGATCGCCCGCTGGGCCCGCGCGTGCGGCGAGGCCGTCGACATCGCGGCATCCGGCGATCGCGTCCCCAACGCTCCGGCCGTCGATGTCGAGACCATCGCCGCTCGCGCCGTAGAGACCGCGCGCGGCCGAACCCGCGGGGTCGCTGCGGTCCCGATCGCCACCGTCGGTGTGATCGATCCGCGCGCAGTGGCCGTCGCCGCGACTGCCGTCGCCAACGCCCTGGCGATGGCGGGGTTGGGACATGTCGGGGTGGCGGCCGGCACGCCGCGGCGGATTGGCGACCGTGTCGAGCTTCGATTGATCCTCGGCCCCGAAACGCCGGTGCAGGAGATCGAGACCGGCTGAGCCGGGTCTGCCGGACGTCACCGTTATGGTCGAATGGCTCGTCTGCGTCGTGAACGGCACCGCCGCCGGCATGCTCGCCGCGGCGAGCGGCTTTGCCGGCTCCTTCGTTCTCTTGTGGGCGTCGTGGCGCTCCGTTGGCATCCGCGAGGCGCTGCTCAACGTCGAGACGATCGACACCACGGATCAGACCTTGAAGGAAGCAGCGGTGATCCTGGCGCAAAAGCTCAACCAGGATCAGTTGGCGGCAATCCGCGGCGAACGCCGCCTCTACCTGATCGGAGTCTCGCTGCTGGCGGTGGCGTTCGCTCTCTCCTTCCTGCGAGAGTTGGTGTGAGGACCGAGCGATCCTCTGTCGACCCGTCGCGCGCAGGACGGCCGAGAGCAGTGTCGATCACGCCTCGCGATCGAGGAGGGACTCGAGGTCGCTGAGGCCGTCGATCACCCAGTCGGCATCGGACGCCAGCGCTGCCAGCGAGCCGCTACCGCCGAGAACCCCGACACAGATCCCGACGCCGGCGCGCCGGCCCATCAAGATGTCGCGGCGGCTGTCGCCGACGACCATCACCTCCGACGGAGCCAGACCGGCGGTGGCGCAGAAGGCCTCGACCATGCCCGGATCCGGCTTGTCGGGGTAGCCGCTGTCGCAACCCGCGACGAAAGCGAGGCAATCGACAATGCCGAACCGAGCGAGCGATGCCATGGCGCCGTCGTAGCTGTCGTTGGTGGCGACGCCGAGGATGAGGCCGCGCCCCGTCAGGCGTTCGAACAGCGCTCCGAGATCGGTGACCGGGCGCGCCGAACGGGCGGTCACGGCGTTGAACACCGCCGCCAGAAACACTGCCGGATCGACCTCGCCGCCGCCGTGATGCCGTCCGGGCGGCAACGCCGCCATCCATAGTGCGGCGATCTCGTGGATGCTGCCGCACGCTAGCACGGAGTCTGCGTCGATGCGGTCAGACACCCCGTTCCAACCTCCGACGGCGAGCAATCGGGCCGCGAGGGCGGCATCGCCGCTGACGAACGCCAAAGCTCCCCGTCGATACGCCGGCTGCCAGGTGGCGTCGAAATCGACCAGGGTTCCGTCCTTGTCGAACAGGATGCCGCGCACTGCTGCAGCGGCACGGGCGCCGGGCGCAATGCTGCGGATCATCGCGTTCGCCAACCCTGGGTCCGCTTTTCGATGCCGAGGGTCAGGAGCGCGTGAAGGACGCGGGCTGCGACGCAGGTGTAGGCGATCATCATCGCCATCGCCGCCGCCGGCGCGATGTCGCCGGCATCGTCCATGTTGAGAACGGCGACGGAGGCGAGAGTGGTGTTGGTGGAATACAGAAACACCACCGCCGAGACGGTTGTCATCGCGTTCAGGAACAAATACATCGAAATGTCGAGTACCGCCGGCAGGCACACCGGCACGGTGACCCGGGCGAAGGTGCGATAGATCGGAGTCTTCAGCGATGCGGCCACCGATTCGAACTCTGGATCCATCTGTTTTAGTGCCGTCAAAGCGGTCAGGTGACTCACGGTATAGAAGTGGACGAGGGTGGCGATGACCAGGATCGCCATCGTTCCGTAGAGGAAGTTGAACGGATTGGCGGGGTTGTTGAAGAAGAAGATATAGGCGAGGCCGAGGACCATCCCCGGCACCGCCAACGGCACCATCGCGAGCATGTGCACGGCGGTGCGGCCGAACGCTAAGCCGCGTCCCTTCTCCATCAAGTAGGCAGCGACGAAGACGACCGCGGTTCCGATGACCGCGGTGTAGAGCGACATCCGGATCGAATTGAAGTAAGCCCGCCAGCCGCCGCCGTCCATGACGTTGAAATCGTAGTTGGCCAGGGTCAGCGACAGATTGTACGGCCATAGCTTGACCAGTGCAGCGTACTGCGCCATCCCCAGCATGCCGAGGATCATGAGCGCGACGATCGAGCAGTAGACCAGCATCGCGAGATCGCGGCCGCGGCTCGGCTTCGGCGTATACGGGACGGCGCGGGCCGACAACAGCGCCGTCTGCTTCTTCTGGACCATCCGATCGACGGCAAAGGCGACCACCGCCGGCAGCAACAGGATCACCGACACCACCGCGCCCATCTGGAAGTTCTGCTGGCCGATCACCTGCTTGTAGACATCGGTCGCCAGCATGTTGAAGTTGCCGCCGATCACCTTGGGCACACCGAAATCCGTGAACACCAGGGTGAAGATCACGAACCCGGCACTGATCAGGCCATACTTCGCGCTCGGCAGCGTCACCGTGAAGAAGGTTCGCGTCTTGCTTGCGCGTAGCGCCTCGGCCGCCTCGTAGAGCCGCGCATCGGTGATCGACAGCGCGGTGACGACGATCATCAGCGCATGGGGGAACACCCAGTAGCAGGACCCGATGACGATGCCGATCGGTCCGTAGATGCTCTCGCCCATCAGCAACCCCTTGGCGAGCCCCTGGTTGCCGAACCAGTAAATCAACGAGATGCCGCCGAGCAGCGATGGCGTCAGCAGCGGGATCAGCGCCACCAGCCGGAAGAAGCCCTTGAACGGCATGCAGGTGCGCGTGAGGGCGTAGCCGTAGACGAAGGCGCTGACGAGCACGATGACGGTGGCGACGAGAGCGACGTTAAAGCTGTTGTAGGCCGATAGAAACAGCGACGGCGTCGAGAAATAGTGGACGAAGTTGGCGAGCCCGACAAAGTCGCCACCCTTGTCCTCCATGCTCTTCGACATCATCACGTAGAGCGGCAGCAGCACGCTGATCACCAGAAAGGCGACGATGCCGATCAACCCGCCGCGCATCATCCGATCATCGCGGGCGATCGCCTGGCGCACCGGGCGCGCGGTTGGCAGGGCGCCGGCGCCGCCGCCGTCGCTCATGGCCGCTCTGCTGGAAAGATCCGGATGAATTCAGGAGGTAGCCGCACCGGCAAACGGGAGCCGACCCCAAGCCGCTTGCGGCGGACCAGGTTGACCGAGAAATCGGCGTTGATCGGGTGTCCGCCGAAGGCGTCGCTGTCGAGGTCGGCGCGGTAGAACGAGCCGAGGAAGCCGAGAGTCTTGATGGCGACATCGATGACGTTGTCGTCGTCGTCCCGGAGATCCTGGGCATCGATGTCCTCGGTGCGGATGCCGACCGTGACCGGCGTCCCGACCGGCATCCCGTCGGTGTCGCAGCCGAGCAGCATCGCGCCGGATCGTACGCGGTCGGGCGCGACGACGGTGCCCGGCACGAAGTTGGTCGAGCCGATGAACCGGGCGACGAAGGCGGTGCGTGGCCGGCCGTAGATCTCTTCCGGGGTGCCGACCTGCTCGATCACGCCGTCGTTCATGACGACGATGCGATCGGCCATCGTCAACGCCTCCTCCTGGTCGTGGGTGACCATGACGGTGGTCACGCCGATGCGGCGTTGAAGCTCCTTGATCTCGGCGCGCAGGTGCACGCGGACCCGGGCGTCGAGCGCGCTCAGCGGCTCGTCGAGCAGCAGCAGACCCGGTGAGGTCGCCATCGCGCGCGCCAGCGCCACCCGCTGCTGCTGGCCGCCGGAGAGCTGCGCCGGGTATTTGTGGCCCTGATCGGAGAGGCCGACCAGTTCCAACAGTTCCGTGACTCTGGTGCGCACCCCGTCGGCCGGGACGCGGGTGTTCTCAAGACCGTAGGCGGTGTTCTTGAACACCGTGAGGTTGGGGAACAGGGCGTAGGACTGGAAGACGATTCCGAAGTCCCGGCTCGAAGGCGGCAGTGCCGAGATGTCTCGCCCGTTCTGGACGATGGTACCCTGGGTCTGGATGTCGAGGCCGGCGATTGCCCGCAGAAGCGTCGTCTTGCCGCAACCGGAGGGGCCGAGGAAGCAGACGAACTCTCCTTCGTGAACCTCCAAGGAGATATCCTGCAACGCCGTGAAGTCACCGAAGCGCTTGGTGACTCCGGAGATCTGCAGATAGGGTCCCGCGCGCTCACCCTTCGCCATGACTATCCTGGCTCCGGTTCCCGCTGGTATGAGGACCTGCGAGCAAAAACCGCCGCCCGGTCTCCGGGCGCCCCGACCGGGCGGCGCTTTCCGAACGTCGCCGGCCGGCTATTTCGGTTCCGACTTGCTACCGTAGCGTTTGTCCCATTCGGCGAGAATGCGGCCGCGATTGACGGCGGCCCAGTCGAAGTCGTTGTCGATCATCTTGTCGACCAGGTTCGGCGGAAAGAACGGAACCGGCTGGGCAACGCCCCGATAGGCGACCACCGCGTAGCCCTCGTTGTAAAGCTGGTTGGCTTCCTTCGAGACCGACCAGTCGACCAGTTTCTTGACCGCGTCCAGCTTCTTGGTGCCCTTGATGACTGCCGTCGCCTCCATGTCCCAGCCGACTCCCTCCTCGGGGACGACGATCTCCAGCGGCGCGCCGGCCGCCTTCGACTTGGCAGCGCGGAACGCGAACGAAATGCCGATCGGCACTTCGCCGGCCGCCGCCTGCTTGCACGGCTTGGAGCCGGAGTGGGTGTACCACTGGATGTTGTTGTGGAGGGCATCCAAGTATTTCCAGCCATCCTCTTCGCCGAACATCTGCAGCCAGGACGAGACGTCGAGGAAGCCGGTCCCCGACGAACTCGGGTTGGGCATCGTGATGTGGCCACGGTAGACCGGATCGGTAAGGTCCTTCCAGGTCTTCGGCAACGGTAGCTTGTGCTTCGCGGCCTCGACAGTGTTGAAACAGACTGCTGCCGCCCACGCGTCCATTCCCGTCCAGTGCGGCGGATCTTCGCTGTCGACGAAGCGGGGATCCAGGTTCTCGACGCCGGCCGGCTTGTAGGGATGGGTCATCCCCTCGGCCTTCAGCAACATCAGGCTTGTCGCCGCCAGACCCCAAACCACGTCGGCCTGAGGGTTGTTCTTCTCTGCGAGCAGCTTGGCGGTGACGATGCCCGTGGAGTCGCGGACCCAGTTGATCTTGATGTCGGGATGGGCCTTGTTGAACGCGGCGGCGTATTTCTTCAGGTCCTCCGCCTCGATCGCCGTATAGACCGTCAGCTCGGTCTGTTGGGCGCGAACTGCCCCCGTAGCGAGGGTGACGGCGACGATGGTGGTGGCCATCGCCAGGAGCGCCCGCCGGCGGGAGCGGGGCAACACGGAACTCGGTCGGGACATCGCTCTCTCTCCCCTATGAAGTGTTGTCGCCGCGCGGGCGCCGGCCGCGCGGCAACGGTCCGTGTACCTTGTCCCGGACGTCCATGTAACCCGTTCACAATTAATTCATAATCGACCTGACGGGTTTCGGTTGGACAGTGGGCGCTTGCAGGGGAATGCGCGAGTGGGCGGGAGGGGTCAGCCAGCGAGGTCGGCTGGACCCACGCAACGGCCGCGGCCCCGAGCTTCCTCCACGGCGACCAGTCGGAGTGTCGTTGCAGCCGCCGGCTGTGGCCGCGGGAACACGAAGTCGGCGATCAGTTTGGCGAACCGCAGGCCCTGGTAGAGACCGTTGAGGTTGATCCAGAGGGCGAAGATGATCGGGTTGTTCATGGCTCTCTCCTGGCTTATGCCTCGTCGCGTCGGCGGAGTCGTGTTTTCGTATCGCTACTCTAACACGGTTCGCCACGCGCTTGGCGAGCGGGGATCGAGCAGCTGTCCGAAGCGGGGTCGATCGCCTCAGCGGCGCCGTCGTTTTCGTTGGACACTGTCCGGACGCGGTCCATCACGCGCACGTCCGTATAGCGGATGGCGCCGGCGACGAGTCGCGAGCGCTCCCAGTCGACCGCCGGACAGCCGTTCCACGCGGCGGGCGGCACAGGCCTCAGCGTCTCGGTGTCGCCGCCCGAGGCTTGGCCGACGAAACCGACCGCGATCAACGCGCCGCCGGCGAGCCGCGCCACGAGATCGTCGCGCGCCGCCTGCAGCAGCCGTTCCTGCCGCTCCCACGCCGCGGCCAAGGCTTGCAGCCGCACCGTCGCTTCCATCCGCTCGAGGAGCGGACTGCGCGGGTCGGTGCGCAGCCGGTCGAACGCCGCCACGACCTGCGCATGCTCCGCTGCCCAGGCATCGCCGCCGCCATGGCGGCGCATCGCCTCGGTCAACCGCACCCCATGCCGCCATAGATCATAAGGGGTCACCGTGGTGTCCCTGCCCTCCGCCACCACCGGTCGCCGAGCAAACAACGTATTGACGACCGGGGGTGAGACTCATCACAAGTCGATATGGGCGCGTTCGACCGGCCAGGAAGAGGTTTGTGGTGATCACCGTCCTGATCGCCAACATGAAAGGCGGAGCGGGGAAGACGACCATCGCCACCAATCTGGCGGTCGCCTATGCCGCCGAAGGACGCCGGGCGGTGTTGGCCGACGCCGATCGGCAGCGCAGCAGCCTGCGCTGGATTCAGGCGCGTCCCGCCGGCGCGGTGCCGGTGATCGGGGTCGACTGGAGCCACGACTGCGACGAGGTGCCGAAAGGCACAGCACGACTGATCGTCGACTCGCCGGCGGGCATGCGCTCCAAGCGGGTGGATGCGCTGGTCCGGATGGCCGACGTGGTGCTCATCCCGATCGTCCCCTCGGTGTTCGACGAAGGGACCACGGCCTTGTTCTTGAGCCAGCTGCGGGCCGTCAAGCCGGTGTCAAAGGGCAAGCGGCCCTATGCGCTGGTTCCTAATCGGGTCCGCCGGCGGACGCGGGCCGCCGAGCGGCTGGAAGCGTTCATGGCCGCCCTCGACTGCGAGGCCGTCGGCCGGTTGCCGGACCTGTCGATCTTTCCGGAGGTGGCGGCCGAAGGCCGCGGCATTTTCGATCTGCCAGGCAGCCGGGGGCGACGCCTTCGCGCCGACTGGGCCGAGATCGTCGCGTTCATCGAGGACCGCGGCTAACCACAATGCGCAGACGGGTCGCCCGCGTTGCTACAGGGCCTGAGCTGCCGCCAGCACTTCTGCGACGTGCCCCGGCACCTTGACCTTCCGCCACACTCGGCGCACGGTGCCGTCGGCGCCCGCGAGCACGGTGGCGCGCTCAATGCCCATGTATCTCTTTCCGTACATGCTCTTCTCAACCCACACGCCTGACGACTCGCACAAGCACCCATCCTGGTCGGAGAGCAGGTGGAAGTTGAGACCGTGCTTGGCCTTGAACTTGTCGTGGCTGGCGACGCTGTCCTTGGAAACACCGATCACCGTCGTTCCAGCGGCTGCGAACTCGGTCGCAGCATCGCGGAAACCTTGAGCCTCCTTGGTGCAACCCGGAGTGTCGTCCTTGGGATAGAAGTAGAGCACCACCTTGCGGCCGCGCAGGTCGGCTTTCGAGAGGATGCTGCCTCCGTCGGCAGGCAGTCGGAAGTCCGGAAGTGGATCACCGATGTTCAGTGTCATGCCATCTTCTCCTGCAGAAACCATCCTGCAACCGCCTTGAATGCGGTCGTACAATCACGATGCCAGTTACGCCGCCGCGATGCCACCGGATCAACCGTCCACCGCCCGCCCGCCATGCGCGGCAGGCGCGGTGTTCCCTTGCGACGGCAAGGGGCTTGACCGGCAGGCGTTTGGCGGTCATCTAGGGCCTGCGGGCTTCACGACAACGGGTGTGCGATGGCGAAGGAGGAAGTTCTCGAATTCAACGGCGTGGTCACCGAACTGCTGCCCAACGCGATGTTCCGGGTCAAGCTGGAAAACGACCATGAGATCCTTGCCCACACCGCGGGCAAGATGCGCAAGAACCGGATCCGGGTGCTGGCGGGTGACCGGGTCAGCGTCGAGATGACTCCGTACGACCTGACCAAGGGCCGGATCACCTTCCGTTTCAAGTAGGAGCGGAAATCGTCTCCCCCCTCGCGCCGCCGGAGACTCGACCCAGGGCAGGGGCGGGCCAACCGACGGCTGGCACGCCGACCCCGTGCCGCGAGACCATCGGCTCCCAGGGCTACCACACACACGGGATTCCCCTGGTCCTGGCCTCGGCCTCGCCGCGCCGTCTTTCGTTGCTCGGCCAGATCGGCATCGTTCCCGACATCGTCATTGCTGCCGACGTCGATGAGCGGCCGCGTCGGCATGAGCTTCCCCGCGACCTCGCTCGACGGCTCGCCGCCGCCAAGGCCGAGGCCGTTTCCTGTCGTTTTCCGGACGCCTTCGTGCTCGCTGCCGACACCGTCGTCGCTCGCGGTCGTCGTGCGCTGCCGAAGGCCGATGACGCTGAGACAGCGCGGGCATGCCTCAAGGCATTGTCCGGTCGTCGCCACCGGGTGTTCGGCGGCGTCGCGTTGATCGCACCCGGAGGCCGCAGGGCCCTCAGGCTGGTGGTCACCGCGGTCGCCTTCAAGCGCCTCGCAGGAGACGAGGTCGAGCGCTACCTAGCGTCCGGCGAATGGCTCGGCAAAGCCGGCGGCTACGCCGTCCAGGGCCTCGCTGGCCGTTTTGTGCGCGCCATCCAAGGTTCCTACTCCAACATCGTCGGGCTGCCGCTGTTCGAGACCGCGGCCATCCTCGAAGGGCTCGGCTACCGCCCCGTCGCGGCCGTCGAGACAGGCGATGACGATTAGCTCGATCGTCGTCTCCGGTACCCCCGAGGCGGCCCGCGCTGCTTTTCTGGACGCCTCCTCGCTGGTCGGCTTCGCTGTCGGCGGGGCCGGCGACGGCGCCCGCATCGGCGACATCTATCTCGGACGGGTCGCCCGGGTCGTATCGCCGCTCGCCGCCGCGTTCGTCGACGTCGGTCTCGAGCGCGACGGCTGGTTGGCGCTGCCGGTGCGCGGCAAGGGGCGGGTGATCGGCGAAGGCGACGCGGTGCTGGTTCAGATCCGCCGCGAGTTGGAGCCCGGCAAGGGGGTGCGGCTGACCGCGAATCCGACGCTGCCCGGGCGGACCCTGGTGCTGGTCCCGGGCGGTAATCGCGCGCGGCTGTCTCCCCGCCTCGCCGCCGCCGCCGACCGCCGCCGGCTGGAGTCGCTAGCCGGCACGCTTCCCGCCGGGACCGGGTGGGTCGTTCGCACCGCTGCCGGCGGTGTGGAAGCGGAAGAAATCGCCGCTGAGGCCGCGCGTCTGCTTGTGAGCTGGGGGTCGATAACGGCCGCCGCCGCTGAGGCGCGGCCGCCGGCTAGGCTGCACCGCGCCGCCGATCCGCTGATCGCCGCGATCGACGGAGCGTCGGGGCCGGAGCTGACCGCGGTCGTCGTCGACCACCCCCGGACCATGGCCTCGATCCGCCGAGCGCTCCCCCACGTTGCTGCGCGGCTCCGGCTCCACCGCGGTTCCCGGCCGGTGTTCGAGGATTGGGGCGTCGACGAGCAGCTCGAAGCGGCTCTGGCTCCGCGCATCGTCCTGCCCGTCGGTGGAACCGTCACCTTTGCCGAAACGGCGGCCGTGGTCGCCATAGACGTCGACGTCGGTGCCGCCGATCGCGGCGACCGGGACCAGACGATCCTCCGCGTCAACCTCGAGGCGGCGGCGGCGATCGCTCGCCAAGTGCGACTGCGGGACCTCGGCGGGCACATCGTCGTCGACTTCGTGCCGATGAAGCGGCGCGATCACGCCACGCGGGTGCTGGATGCGCTGCGGAGCGGCTTCGCGGATGACCGTGGCGAGCCGCAGTTCGCCGGCTTTACCCGCCTCGGGCTCGTCGAGATGACCCGGCGGCGGCGCGGGCCCTCGCTCGCCCGCCGGCTCGGCACCCACTGCCCGCTGTGCGGAGCGCATCACCGCTCCCACGACGACGGGGCGGCAGCGTAGTTGGTGGCGGAGCCGTCCGCCGGCGCTGGGGTAGCGAGGCTCCGCCGCCAACCGTGTCCGATCTGCGGCCGGCCGGCCGGCGCCCCGTGGCGGCCGTTCTGCGGAAAACGCTGTGCCGACATCGATCTCGGTCGCTGGCTGGGCGAAGTCTATCGGATCCCGTCCGAAGGCCCGGCCGACGACGAAATACCCGGCACCGACGAGCGGTAGTCGCGCCCTTCGGCGACGGTGATCGGGACGAATCCCGTACGCCACCACCGGTTGCCCCGACGGCACGATCGGACCTACACTTTGACGTTGAAAGGCTCCCCGGGATGGGTGTAGCATTCAATGACCGTTCAGCGCAGATCAATAAAAGCGGGAGGACGAGACGGAACGGATGCTACCTATCATTATGGTTTGAGTCGTATTTTGGACGCCAGACTGGCTATCGGCCACTCTGACTCCTGAGATAAGCGTCCTTTGATTTGGCCGCTATTCCGGTCAAGGAGGGTATTTTATTGACCTTTGCGCGTCGTTGTCGAGCCGACTACGACAATGGAGGGAGGAACGCGGATCATGGCGGTCAATGTCACTTATCCGGGCGTTTACGTCGTTGAGGTTCCGAGTGGTGTTCGGACGATCGCCGGGGTGGAAACGTCCATCGCCGCGTTCGTCGGCTACACCGGTCGCGGCCCGACCAATGCCGCCCGGCAGATCTTCAATTTCGGCGACTTCGAACGGACCTTCGGCGGCCTCCACCGCGACAGCCTGCTCGGCTACGCGGTGCAGCACTTCTACCTCAACGGCGGCGGCAAGGCATGGGTCGTGCGGGTCGCCCAGGGAGCAGCACGGGCCTCCGTCGGGCTGCGCAACGGCGTCGGCCTCGGCGCCGTGACCGTGCTGACGGCGACCGCCAAATCGGAAGGCTTGTGGGGGAACGCGTTGCGCCTCGATGTCGATTACGACACCGCCAATCCGGCCAGCCTGTTCAACCTGACCGTCACCGAGTTCGTCGAGCAGGGTGGCGTTCTGCAGCCGGCTCGCTCCGAGGTGCACCGAAATCTTGGGATGAGCCGCTTCGGCGCCAACTTCGCCGTCGACGTGGTCAACGCGACATCGGAACTGATCGACCTGACCCGCCCGGTCGCCGCTGTCACCGCGATCCAGGATGCCAATGGCACCAGCCGCAGCGGCGCCCTCTCCCTCGCCGACACTGCGCAGTTGGGAGACGACCGGCGCCGTCTCGCAATCATCGTCGATGGCGATGGGCCACACGAGTTCGATCTCTTCGACGCCGGCGGCGACCTCGCCGGCGCGACCCTCAACGACCGCCTCGACGACCTCGCCGCCCGGATCCAGGCGCAGGTGCGGGCGCTCGACCCGGCCAACGCCGCGTTTGCCAATTTCACTTGCGCGCGCGACGAGGCGACCGTGGTCGCGATCTCGGGAACGCCCAACGGCGAGGGCGAGCGGTCGTCGGTTCGCTTCCTCAACGCCGGCCAACGTAACGCCGCCCTCGTTCTCCGGCTCGGGCTCGCCAACGGCGGACGCGAGACCGATGCGACGAGCGCCATCCGACCGCTGCAGACCGGCACGGTCGGCGGCGACTTGGCGGCCCTCGACCTCGCCGGTCTGTCGGCGCCGGCGGCGATCAACATCACCCTGCGTGCCGCTGGTGCCACCGACGACGGTCCGCACACGTTCCAACTGTGGGCCACCGCGGCGGCCCGCCCGACCACTCTGGAGGGGCTGCGGTCGCGAATTGCGGCCGCCCTGGCGACGTCGGGTCGCGCGGCGCTCAACCAAGCCCGGCTTACGGTTGTCGACCAGCGCCTGCGGCTGGTGGCCGGAGGCAACGACCCGAACGTGCGCCTGATCGTCGTCGACAGCGGCGCCGACACCACCGCGACCGACATCGGCCTTGCCGCCGGCGACGACAACATCGCCCGCTACGCGCTCGGCGTTGGTGCAACGGCGCAGGCGCAGACCGGTGCGGTCCCCGGCGACGACGGAGGTCCTCCCTCCGACATCGACCTCCGCGGCAGCCGAGCCGAGAAGTCGGGGCTGTTCGCCCTTGAGGACGTCGACCTGTTTAACATCCTCTGTTTGCCCGGCAGGTCGGACGGCGCGTTGCTCGGCGAAGCGATCGCCTATGCCGAGGAGCGCCGGGCTTTCATGCTGGTCGATCTTCCGGATACGATCGATACCTTGCCGGAGGCACAGGCTTGGCTGGCCGGTAACGGCGCTCTCCGCCATCGCAACGTCGCCGCCTACTTCCCTCGCATCAGGGCGGCCGACCCGCTGCAGAATAACCGCATCCGCGCTTTTCCGAACTGCGGCGCGGTCGCCGGCCTGTATGCCCGCACCGACGGCTCGCGCGGGGTGTGGAAAGCCCCGGCCGGAACCGAGGCCTCGCTCCGCGGCGTTCAAGCGCTGGATTACACCCTGACCGATCCTGAGAACGGCGTCCTCAATCCGCTTGGACTCAACTGCCTGCGCAATTTCCCGGCCTTCGGTCCGGTCGTGTGGGGCGCGCGAACCCTGGTCGGCAGCGACCAGCTCGCCTCGGAGTGGAAGTACATCCCGGTGCGGCGGCTGGCGCTTTTCCTGGAGGAGAGCCTTTACCGCGGCACCCAGTGGGTGGTGTTCGAGCCCAACGACGAACCCCTCTGGGCGCAGATCCGCCTCAACGTCGGCGCCTTCATGAACACCCTGTTCCGCCAAGGCGCGTTCCAGGGACGGACGCCGCAGGAGGCCTACCTCGTCAAGTGCGATCGCGAGACGACGACTCAGAACGATATCGACCGCGGCATCGTCAACATCGTGGTCGGGTTCGCGCCGCTGAAGCCGGCCGAGTTCGTGATCATCCGGATCCAGCAGTTGGCTGGCCAGATCCAGGTGTAGGGGGCGACCATGGCTCAGTTCAGCGTTAACGCGCAGCGGTTCGATCCCTACAAGAATTTCAAGTTCCGAGTGAAATGGGACGGGCGGTACGTCGCCGGGATCAGCAAGGTCAGCGCTCTCAAGCGCTCGACCGAGGTCGTCGAGCACCGGGAGGGCGGAGATCCGAGCAGCAGCCGCAAGTCCCCCGGACGCACCAAGTATGAAGCGATCACCCTGGAGCGCGGAGTGACCCACGATCCGGAGTTCGAGCGCTGGTCCAACAAGGTGTGGAACTACGGCACTGGTCTCGGCGCGGAGAGCTCGCTCAAGGACTTCCGCAAGGACATCATCCTGGAGGTCTACAACGAGGCCGGACAACTGGCGCTCGCCTACCGGATCTACCGCTGCTGGGTATCGGAATTCCAGGCGCTGCCCGACCTGGACGCCAACGCCAACGCCGTCGCTATCCAGACCCTCAAGCTGGAGAACGAGGGATGGGAACGCGACCTCGACGTTCAGGAGCCCAACGAGCCGTCGCTATGACCGCCGCCTGTACGGCCGACGAGGTGCGGGCCGGACTGCGGCCCGAGAGCCTGCTCTGGGCGTGGGAACACGGCTCCCGCCGGCAGCCGGTCGACCGGGCGCTGGTGATGCTGAAGGCCGCGCTGCCGTCCTGTCCCGATCCGACTTTGGCGGCGCTCAGCATTGCCGAACGGGATTCCCTGTTGCTCCGCATCCGCGTCGCCACTTTCGGGGCCCTCATCGACGCCCAGGCCGCGTGTCCGGCCTGCGGCACGACGGTGACCTTCACGACGGACGCGGAGAGCTTGCTACAAGTCGGCGGGGTCGTCGAACCCGCCGGCGATCTGTGCGTCGCGGCCGGCGGTTACCGGGTGCGGCTGCGCGCGCCGGACAGTCGGGATCTTGCGGCCGCCGCCACGACTGCCGATGCCGCCGCGGCGCGCGCGGTGCTGCTCCGGCGTATGATCGACGGCGCATGGCGGGACGGGGCGCCGATTGCACCGGACGAGCTGCCGGAGGCCTTGATCGCCGAGGCGATAGGCGAGCTCGCGAACCGGCAGGGCTGCGCCGACATCACTTTCGCGCTGTCTTGCCCCAATTGCGGGCACCCATGGTCGGCGCCGCTGGACGCGGCGTCGTTCCTGTGGGCGGAGATCGCGACCGAGGCCGAACGAGTCGCCCGCGCCGTCGATACCCTGGCGCGGACCTATGGTTGGAGCGAGGCCGCGATCCTGGCCATGAGCGCGCCTCGCCGCCACCTCTACCTCCAATTGGCGGGGTAGACCTTTGGTGGACTTCCTCTCGCGGCTGGCGGAACGGGCGGTCGGCTTAGGCGCGTCGGTCATGCCGCGCCGGCCTTCACTGTTTGAGCCGCCGCCACCGTTCGCTCCCGGGCCGACCGCCGCGCCGGGTCCCCGCAAGAGGACCGACGAGGGCGGGGAAGGGGCTTCGTCTCTGCCTCCGGTCGGGCCGGTCGCCGACCATCGGCCGCCCGTCGCCGACGCGCCGCCGGTCGGCGCCGTCGCGC
>JBHJOP010000061.1:0-25508 GCA_050329575.1 Rhodospirillales bacterium
TGGTCGTCGACCGCGCCGCCGCGGCGGAGAGCCCGCCCTTCGTCCCGGCCGCCGCCGATGCGCGCGGGGTCGCGATCGCCGCGCCGGCGCCGCTGCCCCGCAGCCCGTTCGGCGAGCACCCGGCGAGCGTGATCTCGCTGCCCGCGGTGGCGAACTTCCTCGCCGTCAGCGGCTCGAGTGCCTACGGACGCGAGGACGAGTTCGCCTTCGCGGTGCATCGAACCAACTTCGATCTGGTGGTGATCGATCCCTTCCACGGACGCAAGCCGCTCGGCAACCGCGCGGTCGAAACGCTGCGATTCAAGAATCTCGGGGCGCGGCGGCTGGTTCTCGCCCGCCTCGACATCGGCACCGCCGCCAGCTATCTGCCGTACTGGCAACCGGCCTGGACCGCCCTCGCGCCGCCGTGGATCGGCGCGCCCGTGGCCGGCGATCCCGACCGGTTCCATGTCGACTACTGGGCGCCCGACTGGCGGGAACTGGTCGCCGGCGACTCCGGCTCGCTGGTCTACGGCCTGGTCGCTCAGGGCTACGACGGCGTTGTCCTCGACGGCCTGGAGAGCTATCGCTATTTCGAGGGCGACGCGCCGTAGCGGCGATCCCGGCGCCGACCGGGGCGATGGAGAAGGGCGGGCGGATGAGCAGGAAATCCCGTAACCGGCCGGCATCGGGAACGACGGCGGACCGTCCCGGCCGCCGCCCGCCCGCCCTCGCCGTCGAACGCGGGACCGCCGACGAGCCCGACGCGGCGATCGAGCCCGCCGAAGCCCTGCGCCGGGCGATGGCGATCGGCCGCACGGCCGCGCCGCACCCCGAACCCGCTCTCGACGCCCCGCGGGCGCCGTCGCCGCATCCCGCCGCCATCCCTCCGCGCACGGCCGCGGAGTGGTGCACGCGCGCCGCCACCCTCGACCGCCAGGGCGCCAAGCGCGAGGCGATCGCGGCGTACCGCCAGGCGATCGCGGTATCTCCCAGAAACGCGGCCATTCACAACAACCTGGGAGCCATTCTCAAGGAAGTGGGTGAGCTCGACGCGGCGGCCGAGGCGTTCGGACGGGCGGTCCGGCTCGATCCGCGGCTGGTGGTCGCCGTCACCAACCTCGGCAGCGTGCTGATGCAGAGCGGGCGATCGCGGGAAGCGATCGACTGCTTCCGTCGCGCCGCCCGGCTCCGCCCCGGCGAGGCCGGCGCCCATGCCCGGCTCGGGGCGGCGCTGCTGTCGGTCGAGGGTCCGCACGCCGCCCTCGAGCCGCTCTGCCGCGCGGTCGCCCTCGAGCCCCGCCTGGCCGAGGCGCACTGCCTGCTCGGCGAGGCGCAGCGAAGGCTGGGGGCGTTCGACGCGGCGATCGCCGCCTTCGACGCGGCGCTCGCCCTGGACCCGGGATTCGCCGCCGCCCACGCCAACCGCGGCGCCGCCCTCCACGGCCAGGGCCGCGCCGCCGAGGCGGCCGAGGCGTGCCGAAGGGCCGTCGCCTGCGATCCCCAGCTCGCCGAGGCGCACAACAACCTCGGCGCTGCGCTGCGCACCCTGGGCAGGCTGACGGAGGCCGAGCGCGCCTACCGTGCCGCCGTCGAGGCGCGGCCCGACTTCACCGACGCGCAGGCGAACCTCGCCGGAACCCTCAAGGACCTGGGGCGGCTCGACGAGGCGATCGCCACTTATCGTCAGGTGCTGGCGCTCGACCCCGGCCACGCCGAGGCCGACAGCAACCTGTTGATGGCGGTCCACTACCACCCCGAGTGGAGCCGGGAGGCGATCTTCGCCGAGTACCGCCGGTGGAACGCGACCCGCGCCGCCCCGCTCGCCGCCCGCCATCCGCGCCCGCCGCTCCCGTCGCGCAACGACGGCAAGATCCGGATCGGCCTGATCTCGGGTGGCTTCATGCGCCATCCGGTCGGCTACCTGACGGTCGGCGCCCTGGAAGCGATCGACAGGGACGCCTTCGACCTCGTGTTCTACACCGAATCGCCGCGCGCCGACGAACTCACCGCCCGGCTGCGGGCGGTCGCCCGGGACTGGGTGCCGGTGTTCGCGATGGCCGAAGAGGCGGTCGCCCGGCGGATGCGCGAGGACCGCCTCGACATCCTCGTCGACCTGCACGACGGCGGCGGCAGCCGGCAGCTGATCTGCGCCTACCGACCGGCACCGATCCAGGTCAAGTGGGTGGGCGGACTGATCGACACCACCGGCCTCGAGGTGATGGACTATCTGCTGTCCGATGCGGTGGAAACGCCGCCCGGCGACGAGCCGTGGTACGTGGAGCGGCTCGTCCGCCTGCCCGACGGCTACGTCAGCTACGATCCGCCGGCCCACGCGCCCCCGGTCGCACCGCTGCCGGCGCTCGCGGCCGGCGCCGTCACCTTCGGCTGCTTCAACAACGTCGCCAAGATCAACGGGACCGTCGTCGATCTGTGGTCCGCCCTGCTCCGTCGCATCGACGGCAGCCGGCTGGTCCTCAAGGCCAGCCAGCTCGCCGATGCGCCGCTGCGGGCGCGCCTGTTCGACGCCTTCGCGCAGCGGGGCGTGCGGCGCGATCGCATCGCGCTGCAAGGCCGATCCCCCCACGCCGGGCTGCTCGCCGCCTACGGCCGCGTCGACATCGCCCTCGACCCGTGGCCGTACTCCGGCGGGCTCACCACCTGCGAGGCGCTGTGGATGGGGGTGCCGGTCGTCACCCTCCCCGGCCCCACCTTCGCCGGCCGCCATTCCGCGAGCCACCTCGCCAACGTCGGCCTCGAAGACTGGATCGTCGCCGACCGTGACGCCTACGTCGGGCACGCGGCGGCGTGGGCGGCCGACCTTCCCCGCCTCGCCCGGCTCCGCGACGGCCTACGCGAGCGGGTGCGGCGGTCGCCGCTCTGCGACCATGCCCGCTTCGCGCGCAACCTGGAGGCGGCCTTTCGGGCGATGGTCCGGGACGCGGCCGACGGTCCCGGCAGCGAGCAGAGCCCCTCAAACGGGGCATAAAGGCCCCTTATGGGGTGTTCCTAACCCCTTCCGGGGCCATCGTCTTTCATCGAATCGTCGCGAATAAAGCGATTGTCGGCGTTCGCCTTTCGCGATATATTAAGGAACATTAACAAGCGGGCTCAGCGCCACGAGGGTGCCGCGGTGCCGAAGGAGGAGGGATAAGGGATGCGCAGGACCGTATGTGCCGCGGCGGTTGCCGCCAGCGTGACGATGTTGGCCGCGCAAGCCGACGCGGCGTTCTTCAACTTCGTCGATTTCGCCAACGGCATCGTGCCGCCGGGCGGCTCGGGTCCGACCGGCGAAGGCAACGTCGGCACGTTCGGCAACGTCCTGCTGGGCGGCAACGTCTTCACCGTCGACGGCGTTCGCGTTCGGGCGACCGCGAGCAACACCACCGTCGGGATCACGACCCCCTTTCCCTACCTCGATGCCGGCACCGGCGACTTGATCGGGCCCGACAGGAACGCCGCCGGCCTCGGCGTCTGCCAGCAGGCAGGCAGCGTACAGGGCTGTGCCGGCATTGGCGACGACAACATCGACTACGGCGGCGTCAGCGGCAACAAGGAGATCCTGTCGCTCGAGTTCCTCGACGAGCCGCAGGACATCATCCGGCTGATCTTCCGCGACCAGAACCACAGCGACGTGTTTCCGGTGGCGGCCGGCACGAGCCCGGAGGTCGACATCCGGGTCAACGGTGGCAACTTCGTGACGTATGTGCTCGCCAACGACTTCTTCCCGGCCAATCCGATCGACGCGTTCTTCGGCGTGAAGACAATCGACTTCCGGTTCAACAACGGCGACTTCTACCTCTCGGCGATGACCGCGGTGCCGATCCCGGCGGCGCTGCCGTTGTTCGCCACCGCGCTGGCCGGCCTCGGCCTCCTCGGCTGGCGGCGGCGGGCCCGCGGCACCGCCTGACGGCCGGTCCGATCGGCGATCGCGGCGGGGCCTTCGGGCCCCGTCGTCGTTTGCATGCCCGCCGCTGCCGCCGATGAGGCGGCTTCCGGCGTCTCCGGGTCGGCACCGACCCGCAGCTGCTGGTGGCGACTTTCCCTGCACGGTAGCGTTTCTCTGGCAGATGCAATTTATGAGATTGCCATGTTGTTAAATTCTCGTTAATCTAGGTGCCAGTTTCACTATTAAAACCAAGAGCCCGCAGGATCGCCTGATCGCGCGGGTCGGAGCAGGAGGTCGAGACCATGATCAGAACATCCGCGTGCGCGCTCGCGGTGGCCGCCGGCGTGACGATGCTCGCACCGCAGGCCGACGCGGCGTTCTTCAGCTTCGTCGACTTCGCCAACGGCATCGTGCCGCCGGGCGGGTCGGGCCCCATCGGCGAAGGCAACGTCGGCGCGTTCGGCGACGTGCTGCCGGGCGGCAACGTCTTTACCGTCGACGGCATCGCCGTCCGGGCGACGGCGAGCAACACCACCGGCGGGATCCCGGCACCCTTTCCCTATCTCGATGCCGGCGTCGGCTCGCTGATCGGGCCCGACAGGAACGCCGCCGGCCTCGGCGTCTGCCAGCGCCCGCAGGGCTGTGCCGGCACCGGCGACGACAACATCGATACCGGCGGCATCGGCGGCAACAAGGAAGTCCTGTCGCTCGAGTTCCTCGGCGGGCCGCAGGACATCCGGCGGCTGATCTTCCGGGACCAGAACCACAGCGACAAGTTCCCGGTGGCGGCCGGTGCGAGCCCGTTGATCGACATCCGGCTCGATGGCGGCGCCTACGTGACCTATGCGCTCGCCAACGACTTCTTCCCGGCGAACGGGCCGAACGCGTTCGTCGGTGTCACCCGCATCGATTTCCGGTTCAATGCCGGGGACTTCTACCTCTCGGCGATGACCGTCCGGCCGATTCCCGTGCCCGCGGCGCTGCCGCTGTTCGCCACCGCGCTGGCCGGTCTCGGCCTCCTCAGCCGGCGCCGGCGCCCGCGCGGCCGCTCCTGACCGCGACGATCCTTCGTCCGTCGAGCGCGGCGGGGCCTTCGGGCCCCGTCGTCGCCGGCGGCGTCTAGGGGCGGGCGATCCTGGCGAGATCGGCGGTGAGGCGGCGAACGCCGGCGAGGCGCTCGGCCGCGGTCTCCCAGCCGCGGCGGGCGACCAGCTTGTGATCGGGGCGCAGCACCACCGTTCCCGCCTGGCCAGCGATGAAGCGGACCAGGCCGGCCGGGTCGGCGAACCGGTTGTCACGGAACGACACCACCGCGCCCTTCGGTCCCGCCTCCACCTTCTCGATCCCGGCGGCCCGGCAGGCCGCCTTCACCGCCACCACCTCCAGCAGGTTGGTCACCTCCTGCGGCAGCGGTCCGAAGCGGTCGACGAGTTCGGTGGCGAAGGCGTCGATGTCGGCGCGCTCGCGGATGTCGCCGAGCCGCCGGTACAGTCCCAGGCGAACGCCGAGGTCGGGAACGTACGCCTCCGGAATCAGCACCCCGATGCCGATGGCGATCTGCGGGCTCCAGGCGTCGCGGGCGCCGGCGCTCTCCTCGCCGCGCGCCTCGGCCACCGCCTCCTCCAGCATCTGCTGGTAGAGCTCGACACCGACTTCGCGGATCTGTCCCGACTGCTCCTCGCCGAGCAGGTTGCCGGCGCCGCGGATGTCGAGATCGTGGCTCGCCAGCGAAAAGCCGGCGCCGAGCGAATCGAGCGCCTGCATCACCTCCAGCCGCTTCGTCGCCGCCGCCGTCACCTTGCGGCCGGCCGGCAGGGTCAGGTAGGCGTAGGCGCGCACCTTGGCCCGGCCGACGCGGCCGCGCAACTGGTAGAGCTGCGCCAGACCGAACATGTCGGCGCGGTGGATGACGATGGTGTTGACGGCCGGCAGGTCGAGACCGCTCTCGATGATGTTGGTGGAGAGCAGGACGTCGAAGGCGCCGTCGTAGAACGCTCCGACCGCCCCCTCCAGGTCGCGGGCGGCCATCCGGCCGTGCGCCTTGACGATCCGCACCTCGGGCACCAGCGCCGCCAGCCGCTTCTCGACCTCGTCGAGGTCCTCGATGCGCGGGCAGACGTAGAAGCTCTGGCCGCCGCGGTAGTGCTCGCGCAGCACCGCTTCGCGGATCACCACCGCGTCGAATTCGAGAACGAACGTGCGCACCGCCAGCCGGTCGATCGGCGGCGTCGCGATCAGGCTCATCTGGCGGACGCCGGAGAGCGCCATCTGCAGGGTGCGCGGGATCGGCGTCGCCGTCAGGGTCAGCACGTGGACGTCGGCCTTCAGCTTCTTGAGCCGCTCCTTGTGGGCGACGCCGAAGTGCTGTTCCTCGTCGACGATCAACAGCCCGAGGTCGCGAAACCGGACGTCGCGGGCGAGCAGCGCGTGGGTGCCGACGACGATGTCGATGGTGCCGTCGGCGAGCCCCGCCTTGACCGTCTTCACGTCCTTCGCCGGCACCAGCCGCGACAGCTCCGCGATGCGGATCGGATAACCCGCGAACCGCGCCTCGAAGGTGCGCGCATGCTGGCGGCACAGCAACGTCGTCGGCACCACCACCGCCACCTGCGCCCCCTCCATCGCGGTGACGAACGCGGCGCGCAACGCCACCTCGGTCTTGCCGAAGCCGACATCGCCGCAGATCAGCCGGTCGGCGGGCCGGCCTTCGCGGAGATCGTCGAGCACGTCGCCGATCGCCTTCGCCTGGTCCTCGGTTTCGGCATAGGGGAAACGGGCGCAGAATTCGTCGAACAGGCCGTCCGGCGGGGCCAGCACCGGCGCCGGCCGCAGCGTCCGCGCGGCGGCGACCCTGATCAGCTCGTCGGCCATGTCGCGGATCCGCGCCTTCAGCCGCGCCTTGCGGGCCTGCCAGGCGGCGCCGCCGAGACGATCGAGGGCGACCCCTTCGCTCTCAGAGCCGTAGCGGCTGATCACCTCGATGTTCTCCACCGGCAGGTAGAGCTTGTCGTCGCCGGCGTAGAGGATGCGCAGGCAGTCGTGGGGCGCGCCGTCGACGGCGATCGTCTCCAGGCGATCGTAGCGGCCGATGCCGTGATCGACGTGGACGACGAGATCGCCGGGGGCGAGCGACGAGGCCTCTGTGAGGAACGTCTCGGCCCGCTTTCGCCGCGCGCCGCGGCGCATCATGCGGTCGCCGAGCACGTCGTGCTCGGTGATCACCGCGAGCTCCGGGGTGGTGAAGCCGCGCTCCAGGTCGAGCACCGCCAGCGCCACCGCCTCGCCCTTCAGCCGGACGGCGGCCGCCCACCCGTCGACCGGCGTCAGCCCGGCGATGCCGTGCTCGCCCAGCACCGTCGCCAGGCGGTCGCGGGAGCCGCGGCTGGCGGCGGCGATCATCGTCCGCCGGCCGCGCCGCCGGTGGTCGGCGAGCCGGGCGGCGAGCACGTCGAACACGTTGACGTCCGGTTTCAGCCGCGCCTCGGCGAAATCGACGCCCGGCCGCCCGCCGGCGTCGACCGCCTCGGGTGCATCCTCGGGGGCGGCGAACGGCGACAGCCGGCCGACCGTGCGGTCGGCGAGCCGGGCATCCCACGCCTCGCGGTCGAGAAACAGCCGCTCCGGCGGCACCGGGCTGTAGGGCGGCGCGAGGCCGGCGAAGGCGCCGACGTTGGCGGTGCGGCGGGCGCCGTAGTAGTCGGCGATCAGCTCGAGGCGCGCATCGCGGGCCTGCTCGGCCTGATGATCGAGGATCACCGCCGCGCCGGGAAGGTAGTCGAACAGGGTGTCGAGGTGGGGATGGAACAGCGGCAGCCAATGCTCCATGCCGGCATGCCGGCGGCCGGCGGAGACCGCCCCGTAGAGCGGGTCGTCGGCGCCGACGGCCCCGAACAGCGCCCGATAGGCGGTCCGGAACCGCGCCACCGACTCGCTGTCGAGGCCGACCTCGCTCACCGGCCGGATCGCCACCGCGTGGCCCTTGGCGATCGTCCGCTGGCTCGCCGAATCGAACGACCGGATGCCGTCGAGTTCGTCACCGAAGAAGTCGAGGCGCAGCGGGTCCGCGCAGCCGGGCGGATAGACGTCGACGATCCCGCCGCGGACCGCGTACTCGCCGGGCTCCATCACCGTCTCGGAGCGGACATAGCCGTTGCGCTCGAGAAAGGCGATCAGTGTCGCCGGATCGAGGCGATCGCCGCGGGCGGCGGTCAGGCTGGCACCGGCCAGTGCCGCGCGCGGAGGCACGCGCTGCAGCACCGCCGAGACGGTCGTCAGCACCACCCGCCCCGCCCGGCCGTCGCCGCCGTCGAGCAGCCGGCTCAGGGTGTCGATGCGCCGGCTGACGATCTCGGCGTTGGGGGACACCCGATCATAGGGCAGGCAGTCCCAGGCGGGGAACTCGAGACGCCGCACCCGCGGGGCGAAGAAGGCGAGCCCGTCGGCCATCCGCGACAGCCGCACATCGTCGCGGGCGACGAACAGGACGCCGTCCTCGAGGGTCCCGGCGAGCGCACCGATCACCAGCGCATCATGGCCCTCCGGCGCCCCGCAGATCAGCGTCCGGCCATCGCGCTTGAGAATATTTTTCGAAGGAATCAATTAGTTAAGGGACGTACTTGAAGTTGAGAAGCATATCCATGACCGGGTGGTCGAGGTCCGGCGGCACCGGCTTGCGGCCCACCAGCCAGTTGTTGAGATCGATGTCGTCGTTGTTCATCAGCAGCGCTTCCAGCCACGCCACGTCGTCGTCGCCCATCGTCGCCAGGTGGCGATCGGCGAAGGCGCCGAACAGAAGGTCGTTCTCCTTCATGCCGGTGTGGTGACAGCGAAACAGCACGCGCTTTCGGAACGGATCCACGGTCTCGTCCACGGGTTTCCCATCTCGTCCGTGGTCAGGGTATAAGTCCCCACGCCGCCCCTGTCAGCCGTTTCGTCGTCCAATGCGTCCGGAAGTTCTCTATCCGCTGTTTTCGTCGCTGCGCGCCCTGCCGGGCGCCGGGCCGCGCATCGCCCCGCTCCTCGAGAAGCTGGTCGGCGCGCGGGTCGTCGATCTGCTGTGGCACCTGCCGTCTGGGACGATCGATCGCCGCTACGCGCCGACGGTGGCCGACGCCGAGGCCGGGACGGTGGCGACGCTCACCGTCCGGGTGATCGACCACCAGCCGCCGAGCCGACCGCGCCAGCCGTACAAGGTCACCTGCACCGACGGGACCGGGACCCTGGAGCTGGTGTTCTTCCATGCCCGCGGCGAGTACCTGTCGAGGATCCTGCCGGTCGGATCGACGCGGGTGGTCAGCGGCACCGTCGAACGCTACGGCGGTGCGTTGCAGATCACCCACCCCGACCACGTCGTCGACGAGGACGGACGGGCCGGGCTGCTGGCGGTCGAACCGGTCTATCCGCTGACCGCCGGACTCACCGCCGGACGGCTCTCCCAGCTGGTGCGGGCGGCCCTGGACCGGACACCGGATCTCGACGAATGGCTCGATCCCGCCTTCGCCGCGCGCCGCGGCTGGCCGCGGTGGCGGCAGGCGATCGCTCTCGCCCATGCTCCCGGCGACCCGGAGGACTTGTCGCCGGCGGCGCCGGCGCGGGCGCGGCTCGCCTTCGACGAACTGCTCGCCAACCAGCTGGCGCTGGCGCTGGTGCGCCGGCACCTCCATCGGCTCCGCGGCCGGTCGGTCCGCGCCGAGGGGCGGCTCGCCGGGCGGGCCCTCGGTGCGCTGTCGTTCGCGTTGACACCCTCGCAGGCCCGGGCGGTCGCCGAGATCACCGCCGACATGGCGGGCGACGGGCGGATGCTGCGGCTGCTGCAGGGCGACGTCGGCAGCGGCAAGACGGTGGTCGCCGTGCTGGCGATGCTGACCGCCGTCGAAAGCGGCGCCCAGGCGGCGCTGATGGCGCCGACCGAGATTCTCGCCCGTCAGCATTTCGCGACCGTGGCGCCGCTGGCCGCCGCGGCCGGCGTGCCGCTGACCCTGCTCACCGGCCGCGACAAGGGCAAGCCCCGCGAAGCGGTGCTGGAGGGGCTGGCCAACGGCGAGATCCCGATCGTCGTCGGCACCCACGCGCTGTTCCAGGAGGCGGTCGCCTTCCGCGATCTCGCCCTGGCGGTGATCGACGAGCAGCACCGCTTCGGTGTCCACCAGCGGCTGACCCTCGCCGACAAGGGGCGGGCCACGGATGTTCTGGTGATGACCGCAACGCCGATCCCGCGCACCCTGCTGCTCACCGCCTACGGCGACATGGACGTCTCGCGGCTGACCGAAAAACCGCCGGGACGCCGGCCGGTGGACACCCGGGTGGTTCCCGCCGAACGCCTCGAGGAGGTGGTCGCCGCGGTCGGACGGCGTCTGCGGCATGGCGCCAAGGCCTACTGGGTCTGCCCGCTGGTCGAGGAGTCGGCGGTCCTCGATCTCGCCGCCGCCGAGGAACGATGCCGGTTCCTCCGCGAGCGGTTCGGCCCCCGCGTCGGCCTGGTGCACGGCCGGATGTCGGGCGCCGACAAGGAGGCGGCGATGGCCGCGTTCGAGACCGGCGCCGTCGATCTCCTGGTGGCGACGACCATCATCGAGGTCGGCGTCGACGTGCCGGCGGCCTCGGTGATGGTCGTCGAGCACGCCGAGCGCTTCGGTCTTGCGCAACTGCATCAGCTGCGCGGGCGGATCGGCCGCGGCGCGGCCGCCTCGACCTGCGTGCTGGTCTACGCGCCGCCGCTGACCGAAGCGGCACGGGCGCGGCTGGCAATCATGCGCGAGACCGAAGACGGCTTCCGCATCGCCGAGGAGGACCTGCGGCTGCGCGGCGCCGGGGAACTGCTCGGCGTGCGCCAGAGCGGACAGCCGGTGTTCCGGATCGCCGATCTCGGCCACCACGGCGAGCTGCTCGCCGCCGCCCGTGACGATGCGCGCCTCGTCCTCGAACGCGATCCGGCCCTGCAGACGGCCCGCGGTCGAGCCTTGCGGATCCTTCTCTACCTGTTCGAACGGGATGCGGCGGTCCAGTTCCTGCGGTCGGGCTAGGGTCGGGCGTCCGAGCCGACCGCCAGCGGCCGCGGCGGCGGCGCCCCGAGTTCGACGCCGCGATCGGGAGGCGTCACGATCCCGGCCGAGATCACCATCTTGATCGCCTCTTCCACCGTCATCGCCAGCGGCACGATGTCCTTCTTGGGCACGAACAGCAGGAACCCCGAGGTCGGGTTGGGCGTGGTCGGCAGGAAGATGTTGACGGTGTCTTCCTTCGTCAGCCGGTCCACCTCCCCCTTGGTGTGGCCGGTGATGAAGGCGATCGCCCACAGGCCGCGACGGGGATACTCGACCAGTACCGCCTGTCGGAACGCCGTCGATTGCTGCGCGAGGACGGTCTCGGTGATCTGCTTGATCGCGCCATAGATGCTGCGGACGATCGGCATCCGCGCCAGCAGCCCCTCGTACAGCCTCATGATCATGCGACCGAGGAAGCCGGCGGTCAGCGCCCCGATCAGGGTCAACGCGACGACCACGATGACCAGCCCCAGCCCCGGCACGCCGAACGGCAGGTATTCGGCCGGATTGTATCGGGGCGGAATGAGCGGCGTGACCCTCGAATCGACGAACGTCACGAACAGCCAGGCGAGATAGAAGGTGATCGAGATCGGCGCGGTGATCAGGATCCCGGCGAAGAAATAGGCGCGAAGCCGCCCGCCGATGCCCATGTGGTGCTCGGCATGCTTGACCGCGGCGGATTCCGTGTCGTCTGTGGGCGGCGGCTCGCCGGGATCAGCGTTCATGCGCCTAAAATCGTCGAAGCCGCGGCGGAAAGCAATGGCGCACTCGACCGCGGCAGCGCTGGAGGGGCGGAGGAGGCGATCGAGCCCGCGTCGACGTTGTCCGGCCCCTTTCCCGCACCCGACTTCACCCCCTATAACCGCCCCGCGGTCCCGGGCAGGAGTCGGACCCCGCTGCCGAGGCTCGAACGGTCGATGCGCGAGTATCCAAGTCAGCCGTTGGTCGGTGTCGGTGCAGTCGTCTGGCGTGGCGACGAGGTGCTGCTGGTCCGCCGCCGCCATCCGCCGCGCCGCGATCGGTGGAGCCTGCCGGGGGGCCTGCAGAAGCTCGGTGAAACGCTGTTCGAGGCCGCCCGCCGCGAGGTCAGGGAGGAAACGGGAGTCGACATCCGAGTCCTCGGTGTCGCCGATGTGGTCGACCTGATCGAGCGCGACGGCGCCGGCGGCCGCATTCGCTACCACTACACCCTCGTCGATGTCGTCGCCGTCTGGCTGGCGGGCGAGGCGGCGGCCGCGACGGATGCGGACGATGCGGCGTGGACCGACGTCGCCGGCCTGCCGCGGTTCCGGTTGTGGTCGGAGACGGAGCGGGTGATCCTCCTGGCGCGGCGCAAGCTGCCGGATCTGCTGTCTCCCTGAGCGGCGATGCCCGCCGCGGGAGCCCCCGGGCACGGTTCGGCGGCCGTGGAATAAGACCGTGCCGCGGCGGACCGCCGTGCTACAATCGGCGTTCGCACGGCCCCGAACACGGACTCCGGACGATGACCACCGTCGCACTGATCTCGATCACCGGACCGGACCGCGTCGGTCTGATCTCCGCGATCAGCGGTCGCCTGTTCGAGCTCGGCGCCAACCTGGGCGACACCGCCTTCGCCGTCCTCGGCGCCGGCGCCGAGTTCACCTCGGTGGTCGAACTCCCCGACGACCTCGGCCTGGAGGCGACCGCCGCGGAGTTGCAGGCCCTGCCCGAGCTGGCGGATGCGGAGGTTTCGGTCACCCGCTTCGCGCTCGCGCCGGTGCACGGCCCGCTCGGCCGCGTCACCCACACGATCACCGTCGCCGGCGGCGATCGCCCGGGCCTGATCGCCCGCCTGAGCGAAGTGTTCCAGCAGTTCCAGGCCAACATCGTGCGGCTCAACGCCGAGCGCATCGACGATCCGCGCGGCGGCAGCCACTACGCGGTCGTGTTTGCCGTCTGCCTTCCGGAAGACAACGCCCGCAACTGCCTCGCCACGGTCGCCAACACCGCCGGCAGTCTGGCGCTGAGTTGCCACTGGGAAGCCGCCTGATCGCGTCGGGCTCGGTCCGGTCCGACCGGCGGGGCGCCATATTCGACTTTGAACGGTCGGGCCATCTCCCCTACTCTCCAAGTTCGGAACCTGCCGGGCCGGTCGTCACCGGGAGGCATGTCGACCGACCGATCCGGCCCGCCGCCGAACCGTCCGAATTCCTGATCGGAAGCGGAGCCACCGGGCGACATGGACATCTACCTCCCCATTGCCGAGATGTCGGTCAACGTGTTCCTGATTCTCGGCCTGGGCGGCGGAGTCGGCTTTCTGTCCGGCCTGTTCGGTGTCGGCGGCGGATTCCTGATGACGCCGCTCCTGATGTTCATCGGCATTCCGCCGGCGGTGGCGGTGGCGACGGAGGCCAACCAGATCGTCGCCTCGTCGGTGTCCGGGGTCCTCGCCCATTGGCGCCGCGGCAACGTCGATTTCAAGATGGGCGCGGTGCTGCTGGCAGGCGGCTTCGCGGGATCGACCGCCGGCGTCTGGCTGTTCACGGTGCTCCGCGGCCTCGGGCAACTCGACCTGGTCATCAAGTTGTCGTTCGTCGTCTTCCTCGGCATCATCGGCGGCCTGATGCTGATCGAGAGCGTGCAGGCGATGCTGCGGCGGCGGCGCAAGGCGTCGTCGAGCCGGAGCAGGCGGAGGTGGACGGATCGCTTGCCGCTGAAGATGCGGTTTCGCCGCTCTCGGCTCTACATCAGCGTGCTGTTGCCGGTGACGGTCGGCTTCGTCGTCGGCCTGCTGGCGGCGATCATGGGCGTCGGCGGCGGCTTCATCATGGTCCCGGCGATGATCTATCTGCTCGGCATGCCGACCGCCGTCGTGGTCGGCACCTCGCTGTTTCAGATCATCTTCGTGACCGCCAATGTCACCCTCCTGCAGGCGGTCACCAACCAGACCGTCGACGTGGTGCTGGCGATGCTGCTGCTGGTCGGCGGCGTCGTCGGCGCCCAGTTCGGCGCACGCGCCGGCGCTCGGCTGCGCGGCGACCAGTTGCGCAGCCTGTTGGCGCTGATGGTGCTGGCCGTCTGCACCAAGCTGGCCTGGGACCTGGTCGCCACGCCCGGTGACCTCTATTCGGTCGGCGTCATGGTCGGTCACCCATGATCCGCTCGCTCGTCCACGTTCCGGTGCTGCTGACGATCCTCGCCCTGGCCTCGTCGGCGCCGTCTCGGGCGGAGCTGATCGCCGACCTGTCCTCCCACCTGGTGGCGATCACCACCGGCTTCACCGGGGCGAAGGTGCTGTTGTTCGGCACCACCGGCGGGTCGGGCGACGTCGTCGTCGTCGTCCGCGGCCCCGAGGACGCCAAGGTGGTGCGGCGCAAGGGACGCAGAGCCGGCGTCTGGATCAACGAGGCGGAGATGGTGTTCGAGAGGGTTCCGAGCTTCTATGCCCTCGCCGCCAACCGGCCGATCGACGAGTTCCTTCCCGCCAGGGTGGCCGAACGCGAGGAGATCGGTCTCGCCAACATGCGCATCAGACCGCCAGAAGGCGTCGACCCGTCGGAGGTGGAGGCGTTCAGGGCCGGCCTGATCCGCAGCAAGCAGAAGGCCCGTCTCTACGGGGTCGAAGCCGGCCGCATCACCTTCCTCGGCCAGACCCTGTTCCGAACCGATATGTTCTTCCCCGCCAACGCGCCGACCGGAACCTACATCATCCGGGTGTTTCTGGTCGAGGACGGAGAGATCGTCGGCGCCAACATCACCCCGCTGGTCATCAGCAAGATCGGATTCGAAGCCGGCGTCTTCGACTTCGCCCACCGCCACTCGCTCGCTTACGGCGTCCTTGCCATCCTGATCGCGGCGGTGGCAGGATGGTTGGCGAGCGTCGTGTTCCACAAGGACTGAGCCGTGATCGCGAAGGAGCCCCCCGTCGGCGCGCACGACGCCGAAAAGGAATCCGCGCAAAAGCCCATGCGCACCTTTCTCTGTGTCGTCGACGAAACCAAGGAGTTGCGCCAGGCGCTGCGGTTCGCATGCTGGCGGGCCAAGCGCACCGGGGGACGGGTGGCGCTGCTCTACGTGATCGAACCGGCGGAGTTCCAGCACTGGATGGCGATCGGCAACCTGATGGCCGAAGAGCGCCGCGAGGAGGCCGAGGAGATGATCCAGGTGGTCTCGTCGGTGGTGCAGAAGCTCTCCGGCTCGATCCCGGTGATCTACATCCGCGAGGGCAAGCTCACCGATCAGCTGATGGAGTTGATCGAAAACGAAAAGGGGATCTCGGTGCTGGTCCTGGGGGCGGCGACCGGTTCGGGAAGCGAGGGGCCGGGACGGCTCCTCTCCGATGTGATGAAGCGGATCGGCAAGCTGCCGATCCCGGTGACCATCGTTCCCGGCGGGCTGTCCGACGAGGAGATCGACGCCATCGCGGCATGACGAGCCGACGTCGGAGCGGTTGGGAGGCGATCACATGAGCTGGCAACGCGTCGAGGAACCGGACTGCCCGAACCGCTCCGATCGCGATGCCGTCGAGGTTCTCGTCGTACCGCGCGCCCACGATCTCGGCGGCCTCCCGGTGCGCCGTTCCCTCCCCTCCCCGCGCCGCCGGATGGTCGGCCCGTTCGTCTTCTTCGATCAGATGGGGCCGACGGTGTTCTCGCCGGGGCAGGCCCTCGACGTGCGGCCGCATCCCCACATCGGCCTCGCCACCGTGACCTGGCTGGTCGAGGGCGAGATCGTCCACCGCGACAGCCTCGGGGTCGTCCAGCCGATCAGACCGGGCGAGGTCAACTGGATGACCGCCGGCCGCGGCATCGTGCATTCGGAGCGCAGTCCCGACACCGCGCGCAGCGGCGGCGCGCGGTTGTGCGGCATCCAGACGTGGATCGCCCTGCCGAAGCGCGACGAGGAGACGGCGCCCGCCTTCACCCACTACGCGGCCGAGCGGATCCCGGTCGTCGAGGGCGACGGCGTCCGCGCCGCGCTGATCGCCGGTGCCGCCTGGGGCCGCCGCTCGCCGGTCGAGGTGTTCAGCGAGACGCTCTATGCCGACGTTCGCATCACCGCCGGCCGGAGCCTGGACCTGCCGACCGACGTCGAGGAGCGCGGGGTCTACGTCCTGTCGGGAGAGATTGCCATCGGCGCGGCCAGCTTCGCGGCGGGAAGCCTGCTCATCCTGAAGACCGGATGGGAGATCGTCGTCCACGCCGTCGCGGCGAGCCACGTCTTCGTGATCGGTGGTGCGGCCATGGACGGGCCGCGGCATGTCTGGTGGAACTTCGTGTCCAGTTCCCGGGAGCGGATCGAACAGGCGAAACGCGACTGGACGGAGGGCCGCTTCGCCAGGGTGCCAGGCGAAGAGGAGTTCATCCCCCTCCCCGAATAGGATCGGCTACGGACGCAGGGCGTTGATGGTGGCGACGTAGTCGTCGCCCTGGAACACCGCGCTGCCGGCCACCAGGACGTCGGCGCCCGCAGCCACCACCGCCGGCGCGGTCTCGGCGTTGACGCCGCCGTCCACCTCCAGCTCGATCGGCCGGTCGCCGATCATCCTCCGGATGCGGCGGATCTTCTCCAGCTGCGCGGGGATGAACGACTGGCCGCCGAACCCTGGGTTGACCGACATCACCAGCACGAGATCGAGCCGGTCGAGCACGTGTTCGATCGCCGCCTCCGGGGTCGCCGGGTTGAGCGAAACGCCGGCCCTCTTTCCGAGCGCGCGGATCACTTGCAGGCTGCGGTCGAGGTGGATGTCCGCCTCGGCATGCACGGTGATGATGTCGGCTCCCGCCGCAGCGAACTCCGCCAGCGAGGGCTGCGCCGGATCGATCATCAGATGGACGTCGAACGGCTTGTTGGTGTAGGGGCGGATCGCCCGGATGACGCACGGTCCGATGGTCAGGTTGGGGACGAAGTGGCCGTCCATGACGTCGATGTGGACATAGTCGCAGCCGGCGACATCGATCGCCCGGATCTCCTCGCCGAGGCAGGCGAAGTCGGCCGACAGGATCGACGGCGCGATCTTGACCGGGCGAGGCATGGTCACGCCGTCAGCCGCGGTTGCCGGTCATAGCGATTCCCGCCGGGCCAGCAACTCCTTGGCCTTGGCCACGACGTTGGCGGCGGTGATTCCGAAATGCTCGAACAGCACGTGACCGGGTGCCGACAGGCCGAAGCCCTTGAGGCCGACAAACGCCCCCCGTTCGCCGATGTAACGGTCCCAGCCGGGCGAGATCGCCGCCTCGACCGCGACGCGGACGCAGTGCGGCCACGCCGGTCCCAGGACCTCCTGGCGGTACTTCTCCGGCTGGATGTCGAACAGCTCCCAGCACGGCATCGAGACGACCGCCGTCGGAATCCCCTCGGCCTGCAACATCTCACGCGCCGCCACCGCCAGATGAACCTCCGATCCGGTGGCGAACAGGGTGACCTCGCGCGGTCCCCCCTCCTCCTCGCGCAGCACGTAGGCGCCGCGGGCGCACTGGTTGATGCTTTCGTGCTCCACGCGCACCGCCGGAACCGCCTGACGGGTCAGCACCAGGCACGACGGCATGTCGTACTCGGTGATTGCGATCACCCAGCACTCGAAGGTCTCGACCGCGTCGGCGGGCCGGAAGACGAGCATGTTCGGCATCACCCGCAGGCTGGCCAGGGTCTCGGAGGGATGATGGGTCGGCCCGTCCTCGCCGACCCCGATCGAGTCGTGGGTCAGCACGTAGATGACCCGCTGCCTGGTCAGGGCCGACATCCGCATGCCGCCGCGCATGTAGTCGGCGAACACCAGGAACGTTCCGCCGTAGGGAATGAATCCGCCGTGCAGCGACAGCCCGTTCATGACCGCCGCCATCGCGTGTTCCCGGACACCGTAATGGATGTAGCGCCCGGAATAGTCGCCCGGAGTGAGATCGGGCGTGCTGCGGGTCTTGGTGAAGACCGACTCGGTGAGGTCGGCGGAACCGCCGATCATCTCCGGAAAGGTGGCGGTGAGGATCTCGAGCGCTTCGCCCGACGCCTTGCGGGTCGCCCATTTCGGCCGCTCGTCGGCGAGCTTGCGTTTGAAGGCGTTGAGCGGCACCTGCCACCCCGGCGCCAGCCTGCCGAGACTGGTGCGCTTGAACTCGGCCTTGGTGGCGTCGTCGAGCGCCGCGTACCGGCGCTCCCAGGCCTCGCGCTCGGCGATGCCACGCCGTCCCAGCCGACGCCACGCCTTCAGGATGTGGTCGGGAACGACGAACGGCGGATAGGGCCAGTTGAGATTGCGGCGGACGCCGGCCACTTCCTGTTCGCCGAGCGGCGCGCCGTGGGTGGCGGCGGTTCCGGCCTTGGTCGGAGCCCCCTTGCCGATGGTCGTGCGGCAGTCGATCAGCGAGGGCTTGTCGGACAGCCGCGCCATGGCGATCGCGGTGGCGACCGCCTCGGGATCGTCCCCATCGACGACTTGGGCGTCCCAGCCGGATGCCTCGAAGCGGGCGAGTTGATTGTCGGCGACCGCCATCGACGTCGGGCCGTCGATGCAGATGCGGTTGTCGTCCCAGAGCACGATCAGCCTCGACAGCCGAAGGAATCCGGCGAGCGAGACGGCCTCGTGGCTGAGGCCCTCCATCAGGCAGCCGTCGCCGACGATGCAGTAGGTGTAGTGGTCGACGATGGCGTCGCCGACGCGGGTGTTGCGCAACCGCTCCGCGAGCGCCATGCCGACCGCGTTGCCGAGACCCTGGGCGAGCGGTCCGGTGGTGGTCTCGATGCCGCACGAGATCTCGAACTCGGGATGGCCCGGAGTCTTCGAGCCGAGCTGGCGGAAGTTCTTGATCTCCTCCATGGTGATCTCCTCGTACCCCGACAGGTAGAGGAGGGCATACAGCAGCATCGAACCATGCCCGGCCGACAGGATGAACCGGTCGCGATCCTCCCAGTCTGGCTTGGTCGGATCGAACTTGAGGAACCGGGTCCAAAGAACCGTCGCGACGTTGGCCATCCCCATCGGCAAACCGGGATGGCCCGAGTTCGCCCGCTGGACGGCGTCGGCGGCGAGAACGCGAATGACGTTGACCATTTCCTCGTGGCTGGCCTCGGGCTCGGCCGACGCCTCGATTTCCGGCGGGGTCACGGTTTTCGGTCGAACGACCGTCATCAGCGGGCTCTCCTCACGGGACATGGTGGCCAAGGGCCGCGTTGACCAGAAAGTGCGTGATCAACAGTTGCGATAAGGCGAGGGAGCGGCTGAACCGCTGCCGGTCTTCGCCGTCGGTGAACTGGCCCAGTCCGGCGCGCACCGCAGGAGCGTCGGGGATCTGGTTCCACAGGAGGGCCTCCATGGCCGTCGCCTGGCGATCGTCGATGCTCCCGAGAATGTGGAGGGCATCGACCGGCCGGCCATCGATGTCCCGGGCCAGCTCCAGGAGAAAACCGGTGTCGGCGCCCATCTCCAGCAGCGGAGCAAGATCCAGGTAGGGCAAGGTCGGCCGCAGGATATGGCGGACGTTGAGGCCCGCGCCGGCCTCGTCCGGACGTTCCGCCGGCGGATAGAAACCGACCACCATGTCCGCATAGGCACGCTGCGGACACACGAACCGGGCGCTGTCCGTGTTGAGCTTGTCGAGTGCCGCCATCACCTGTTCGACGGTATAGCCGCTATGGCCGACGTCGCGCTGGAATTTCCACTTCAGTCGCAGCGGCTCCTGGGGCTCCAGGTACAGCTTGACGTCATAGGCCTCCCGGAGCGCCGGCGTAGCATAGCCGAGCAGGCCCTCGAGAATGATGAATGATTTCGGCTCGACATACTCCGGCGGATCGAGAACGCCGCCGTTGTGGTTGTACACCGGCTTCAGGATCGGCTGGCCGTCGCGCAGCAGCGCGACGTGCTGCTCGAGGATGTCCATGTAGTTGCAGTCGGCGTCGTGGGGGGTGAGGCCCCGCTCCGCCCGCTGCTTGCGCGAGAATCTGTGATAGTCGTCGGTGCAGATGCAGACCGTGCGCTCGCTGCCGAGGGCCCGGACGAGGCCGGCCGCCATCGTCGTCTTGCCGGCGGCGGAATCGCCGACGATTCCGATGACGACGGGAGGTTTGCGATCGATCTGTCCCATCACCTCAGGGTCCCCGTTCGCCCGACAGGCCGGGCCCGGCCGTGCACCGACCCGGCCCTCGCGTGGTTGGTCGTCGGTCGGCGGCATCGCGGCGGCTTCCGACGGTCTCCGAGAGCCTCTCCGCGCCGTCGCAGGCACCGCCATGCGCTCTCCCGTGAGCGCCAGGGGTTGCGAAACAACAATGCTTCGAACGGTCGACGGGCTTACCCGCCCCGCGAGACAGGATGCCACCTGGAGCGTGCCGTCTCGGTCGTGCTTGTTGGGCCGTCACCGCCTGGTCCCAGTGTCGAGACGGCATCGACGCGGCGTCGACCGTCCCCGGCTGCACATCATTACCGCTTTGCCGCAGGTTTGAAAACCCTTCGACGCGGACACAATTATAAGAGGTATGGTCGACCATATCAATCTCTATGCGAGCAACTCGGCACCTTCGGAAGGCTCCCTGGAGGTTGCCAGCCGGCGGAGGCTCGCCTGCGGCGCCATCGGCGCGGCGCCATCGGTGGCGGCCGGCTCGCGGCCCGCGCGTTGCGGACGAATCGATCGCGATCTCACCCCGTCGCCAGCAAGGCGTCCGCCTCGATCACGCGAAAGCCTTCGCTTCGCTCCATTTCGTCGACCAGGGCCCGCAGAAGGCCGTCGTCATCCGCCACCTTGGTGCCGTTCTTCGCGAGGAATCGCACCGCCCAGAAGTCGGGCTTCAGCGCAGCGAGCGAGGGCCGCTGCACCGATCCGGCGAGAATCAGCTCCGCGACCCGCTCCCGCCGCAAGAGCTTCAGCGCCGTCCCGATGGCGCCGAGGCGGACCCAGGCGTGGGGGGTGTCGGCGACCACCTCCGGTACGGCGTGGCCCTCGAGGGCAAGAACGAAGAACGGCCGGCCGCGATCGCGACAGGCGGCGATGACCCGTGCCGCCAGATCACCCTCGCCGGCGATGATCCCGAGCTTGACTTCGATGTCCATTCACGAAAGCCCGGGGAGCTTTTGGTCGCGAACCATCGCTGCGTAGGTGGCCTCGGCGACCACGCAGCCGTCCACCTCGGCCAAGCCGTTGAACTTCCAGACGTTGCCGCGATGGCGGCTCTTCTCGACGTGAATGCGAACGATGTCGCCGGGAATAACCGGCTTGCGGAACCGCGCCTGATCCACCGACATGAAGTAGACGAGGCTCCCCTCCCGCTCGGGACCGAGGGTGGCGACGACCAGCACCGCCGCGGTCTGGGCCATCGCCTCGATGATCAGCACCCCGGGCATCAGCGGCGCACCCGGGAAATGGCCCTGGAAGAACGGCTCGTTGCCGCTGACGTTCTTGATCCCGGTGGCGCGCAAGCCCGGCACGAGATCGACGACGCGATCGATCATCAGCATCGGGTAGCGGTGCGGAATCATCCGTTGGATCCGCTCGCTGTCGATCGTCGTTCCGGGTGTGGCGATGGCTTCGGTATCCATCGATCCTTGGTTCCTTTCCCTCGGGGACTGGGCGATGGCGAAGACTGACCCCGATCGGCGTTCGCACCGCCCGCGCCGTGGCGGCACCTCGCAAGGGCCGCCGAACCCCATCCTCGACCTCCTCCTCGCGGCCCCGCTCATGCCGGACCGAAGTGTGATCGGCACCGGCCGACAGGATCTTCTATCGTCGGCAGTTATCGCCGATCTCGACTGGTTTATCAAATCCGCCGATCGTCCCCTGCCGGCGGGGTCGTCGGCCGGCTTCAGCGCCTGCGAGATCGGATACGGTCAATTCAGCGGACGATCGATCTTGACGGTCGGCAGCTGTTCGTCCAGTCGCTTGACGACCTCGTCGGTGATGTCCAGTGCGGGATTGAAGAAGGCGGTCTGATCCCGTCTCAGGATCAGCGACAGCTGCCGTTCGGTGAAGATCTGCAGGACGATGTCGTTGAGTGCCGTTTCCACCTGTCGCATGGCGGCTGCCTGGGTCTGGTCCAGCGCGCGCTTGCGCCGGAGCATCTCGTCCTGGGCGCCGAGCGCACGCTGCTCCAGTTGACGCCTCTCCTCGTCGTAGGCGTCGGCCGGGAAAACGGTCGTCAGCCGGCGGGCGAGCTCCTCCTGGGCCTGTCTCAGTTCGTCCTCCACCTTGCCGGCATCGGCGCGGAAGCCCTCCAGGTGGGGACGCAGCTGTGCGTTGATGCTTTTCACCGCGGCCGACTCGTTGATGACCTTGCCGACGTCGACGACGGCGATCTTGAGCGGCTCCAGCGCCGCCTGCGGGTTGGCGACGGCTATCGTCGGGAGCGCGAACGCGAGCGCGGCGGTGAGCAGGGCGGCGAGGCGCGTGGACCTCATCGATCAGAAGCTCGTGCCGAAATTGATCCGCAGCATTTCCGTATCGTCGAAGCTCTCCTTCTTGACCGGGAAGCCGAGGTCGATGCCGATCGGACCGAACGGCGACACCCAGGTGATGCCGGCCCCCACCGAGATGCGAATGCTGGCGGGGTCCTCAACCGTCGGACCGCTCGGCTGGAGTTTCCAGGCGCTGCCGAAGTCGCTGAAGATCCGGCTTCTGATCCCCAACTCGTCGGGGAGGCCGAAGAACGGGAACGAAAGCTGTACGGTGCCGGTATAGAAAAACTCGCCACCGAGCGCGTCGTCGGTGGTGACGTCGCGGGGACCGACGCCGTCGGTGGCGAACCCGCGAAGGTCGTCTCCGCCGATGAAGAACCGGTCGAGGAGTTCGACGTCGTCGCCGAAGATCCCGATGACATTGCCGACCGAGCCCCCCACCTTCAACACCCACTTGTCGGCGACGGGATAGAAGTAGCTGCCATCGAGGCGGTGGCGGAGGTAGCGGACATCCCCGCCGATCCCGGCGAAGTCGGTGGTAAAACTCGCGACATACCCTTCCGACGGATTGATCCTGCTGTCCCGGACGTCATAGGTGAGCGTATGGGAGAGCACCGAAGGGTAGGTCGTTCCTTCGGTCTCCTTGACGAACGGGGAGGCATCGTTGGGAACGTCCTTGATCTGCGCCTGTTTGAACGAGTAACGCCAGCTCTGCCGCAGGTCCTCGGTCACGGGGTAACTGGCACGCAGCGCCGCGCCCGTATCCTGGGTGTCGAACGAACTCTCGCTCTGGCGGTCGACCCGGGTATGAAAGATGTCGAAACCGGCGGCGATCTCGCGTCCGAGGAAGTACGGCTCAGTGAAGCTCACGTCGGCCTGCTGGTTCTTCTGCCCGACGAGAACTCCCAGCCGCACGTCCTGGCCACGCCCCAGCAGGTTGCGTTCCCGAATGCTGAAGTCGCCCAGGAAGCCGCTGGACGTCGAGAAACCGGCACCGATCGACAGCGAGCCTGTCGACTTCTCCTCCACCGACGTCCGAATCACCACCTTGTCGGGCGTCGTGCCGGGAATCTCCTCGATGTCCACCCGTTCGAAGTAGTCCAGATCCTGGAGTCGCCGGCGCGACCGTTGGACCTTCGCCGCGTTGAAGGCGTCGCCTTCGACGAGGCGAAATTCGCGGCGAATGACCTCGTCGAGGGTGCGGACGTTGCCGGAGATGTCGATGCGCTCGACGAACACCCGCGGGCCCTCGTTGACTTCAAACGTGACGTTGACCTTCCGCGCCTCGCGATCCCGGTCGATCCGGGGACGAACGTCCACGAAGGCATAGCCGAGGTCGCCGACCGCGGCGTTCAAGCCGTCGATCGCCTTCTCCACCGCATCGGCGTTGTACCAGTCGCCGCTGTCGATCTCCATCGACGAGCGCACCCGCGCCGGATCCAGGTCACGCAGGGTGGTTTCGATGTCGACGTCGCCGAAGCGATAGCGATCGCCCTCCTCGACGGTGAAGGTGATGTAGAAGCTGCGGCGGTCGGGGGTGAGTTCGGCGAGTGCCGAATCGACCCGGAAATCGGCGTATCCCTTCGACAGGTAGAACCGCCGCAACAGCTCCCGGTCGAATGCCAGCCGGTCGGGATCGTAGGTGTCCTCGGTCGACAGGAATCGCCACCAGCGCGACTCCCGGGTCCGGATCACCTCGCGCAGCCGCGAATCACCGAACCTCTTGTTGCCGACGAAGCGGATGCTCTCGACCGTGGTGACGTCGCCCTCGTCGATCTCGAACACCACGTCGACCCGGTTCTGCGGCAGCTGGATGACCTTCGGATCGACAGTCGCGGCGAACCGTCCGCCGCGACGATACAGGGTCAGAATGCGGCGGACGTCGCTCTGGACCTTGGTGCGGGTGAAGATCACTCGCGGCCGCAGGCTGATCTCCGCCTCGAGGGTCTCGTCGTCGAGCCGCCTGTTGCCCTCGAAGGCGATGCGGTTGATCACCGGGTTCTCGACCACCCTGACAACCAGCGCGTCGCCGACCTGGTTGATGGTGACGTCGGCGAACAGACCGGTCGCGAACAGGCTCTTCAGCGACCGGTCGATCCGACCGGGATCGAAGGGGTCCCCCTCCTGAATCAGCAGATAGGAGCGGACGGTGTTCGCCTCGATGCGCTGTATCCCCTCGACGACGATACGGGCGACGGTCTCATCGGACTGCGCCCGCGCCGGCAGCGAGAACGCCCAGATCGACGCGACCGCGAGCACACAGGCAGACACCCAAAGGGCGAGCGAGCGCGGCAAGCGACCTCCGGAGCAACAAAGTCAAGTGATCAACTGGCGGAAAAACTCGAGAACCTTCAGGCTGACGAGATCGTTCCAGGTCGCGAAGATCATCAGAATGAACACGAGAATCAAGCCGAAGCGGAAGCCGTACTCCTGAAAACGCCGGTCGAGCGGTTTTCCCCTGACGGCTTCGACGGTGTAGAACGCCAAGTGCCCGCCGTCCAGCATCGGGATCGGAAGCAGATTGATCAACCCGAGATTGATCGACAGGGCGGCCATGAAGAACACGAAGCTGACGAAGCCGCCCTGGGCCATCTGCCCGGAGATCTGAGCGATGCGCAACGGCCCTCCCAACTCGTCGGCGTTCCGCGAGCCGCTGACGATCTGACCCAGCGCGGTCAGGATCTGCGCCGTGAGACCGAAGGTCCGTTCGACCGCGGTGCCGACCGCGGCGAACGGGCCGAGCCGTTCGTACTGGACCTGCTCCGGATCGGGCCTGACGCCGAGGAGCCCGATGATCCGCTTCTCACCGTCCGCGACACCGACCTCGGATGGGCGGGGGGTCGCCGTCAGGCTCAGCTCCTCCCCTTCGCGCACGACATCGAAGCGAAGCGCGATCCCCGGGCGCTCGCTGACGATGCGGCGCATATCCTCGAACAGGGCCACCGATTCGCCATCGATCCGGACCACCCGATCGCCGGGGCGAAACCCGGCCTCCGCCGCCGCGCTGTCGTCCTGGATGGCGCCGATCCCAGCCACCGGCGCCGGCATGCCGAAAATGCCGAACAACCCCGCCAGCAGCACGATCGCGAACAGGAAGTTGGCCACCGGGCCGGCGGCAACGATCGCCGCGCGCTGGCCGAGCCGCTTTCTGTGGAACGAAACCGCCTCCTCGGCGGGAGTCATCGGCGGCGGCTCCCCGTCGCCGTCGAAATCGTGCTCGCCGAACATCTTGACGTAGCCGCCGAGCGGGATCGCGCTAATC
>JBHJOP010000082.1:0-4597 GCA_050329575.1 Rhodospirillales bacterium
GGACCCCGCGGTTCCCGACGCGTCGGACCGAGGACCGGCGACGCACCCGCCGTTGTAGCGGGCGGGTCGTGAACAATCGGTTTACGTCGTCCCCGATCGTCGGCCGCGCCGCCAGCCGCTACCATACCCCAGCGCAGCGTTTCGCGCAAAGACGCCCGCTGCGACCGGCCCCCCGTGGCTGGCCGGGGCGGGGTTTGAAACGGCCGCCGCCGTTCGCTAGGATGGCGGTGCGATGCCGAGGGGGACCGAGCCGTTCGTTCACGGATCGGAAACCATCGCCGACTTAGGGTTAGGCGCCCTGTTCGCCGTTGCCCGCTCGCCACCGACCGAAAGCGCGTCCGGATGTCCCGTCTGCCGCAGACCGCCGACCCCGAGACACCCGCAGGCAGCGGCGAACGGCGTCGTTCCCGGTCACACGGCCCCTGTCACGCGGCGGCGGCGCGATGAACACCCACGCCCCCGCGGCGACGACGGTGGGCTGGCCGCGAGGGGGCGGCGCCAGCCGATGACGCGCGAGCCCCCGCGGCCCTTCCGCCTGATGTCCGTCGACCTGCCGGTGGTGTTCGCCCTGGCGGTCGTTCCCGTCATCTGGCCGACGCTGCTCAGCATCGGGCCGACGACGATCGAGCCCTTTCATCTCGCGGTGTTGCTGGTGGTGGGTGTCACCCTCTGTCAACCGCGATGCCTGATCGCGGTCGTCGCCATCGTGCGGGACAACATCGTCTTCGTCGCGTTCTTCACCCTCTATCTGTTCCTGCTCTCTGTGTCGTTTCTGCACAGTATGGAAGGGTCGGCCTTTCGCGAGCTGATCGTCAAGCAGTCGGCGTTTGCCGCCTTCGCCGCCTGCATCGCGGCGCGGGTCGCATCGATGCCCGACGCCGGCCGGACCCTCTATGTGGGCGGCATCGCCGGCCTCCTCGCCTTCTTCGCGGTCCTCTCCCTCTCGGCTCAGGCGGCCGGCGTCGGCCTGCTCGACGCCCTCGTGTCGCTGGGACAGAGCGGAGACTACAAGGCCTGGGTCTACAAGTTCCTGAAACCGGCGCTCAGCTCGTTCGCGGCCCCCGTTGTCGGAAATGCCGAGGAGATCGCCGCGGCGAGAAAGAACAACATCGCGAGCGGCCTGCTCGTCTGTCTATTGTGCTACATCATCGGCCATGTCTCCCGAAGGACCGCCGTCTCCCGGCAATTCCTGCACTACTCCCTGCTCGGCCTTTTTCTGGCCTCGCTCCTGATGATGCTCAGCCGCTCGGTGATGCTCTCGCTGATCCTCAGCGTGCTGCCGATCGTCGCCGTGAAGATCCTGCGCGGCCGCGATCCGCTGTTCATCGTCGCCGCCTTTGCGACGGCGACATCGCTGATGCTGGCCTATCTGCTGGTCCCGCAGGGGATCATCGACGGACTGGCGGCACGGTTCTTCGACGACACCACGTCGTTCGAAAGCCGGCTTTCGAGCTACAGCGAAGCGTTCAAGGTCATCGAGCAGAACCTCGTCTACGGCGTCGGACTCGGCGGCCGGATCGACGAGAAGACGGTTCACAACCTGTTCTTGTATGCCTGGCTGCAGGCGGGGGTCCTGGCGTTCCTGGTCATCTTCGTCGCCTGGAGCTACCTCGTCTTTCGCGTCCTCGAACACCTGTGGCGGCTGTTGGTGGACAACACCTGGACCACCCGCGGCGAGATCACCCTCCACGCGTGGATCGCCGCCCTGCCGATCATGGCGCTGGTGCGGGTGTGGGTCAGCGGCGGCGGCACCCTGAACTTCGCGGCCTGGCTGTCGATCGGGGTGTTCCTCGGCCTGCTCGCCCGCCATCGTCGCCCCTCCCCCGTGCCGCGACGCCTGCCCGCAGCGGACCCCTCTCCGGCACCCACCGGGCTCGGCCAGCGGCAAGACCTCTCCCGCTGATCCGTCCCGACCCGGTCCGGACCGGGTCGGTCGGTCCTTCATCGGTTGTCGTCGCCAAGATTTCCCTTTGCCGCGCGCGCCGACCCCGTTATGGGGAACACCGCGCGACCTGTCGTCGCGGGATCTCAACCAGACACGGAGTTATCGATGAAGCTTGCTCCCAAGCTCGGTGCCGAATTCCTCGGCACCTTCTGGCTGGTGTTCGGCGGCTGCGGCAGCGCCGTCCTCGCCGCCGGTTTTCCCGAGCTCGGCATCGGGTTCGTTGGCGTCTCGCTGGCATTCGGATTGACGGTGCTGACGATGGCGTACGCCGTCGGCCACATCTCGGGTGGCCATTTCAATCCGGCGGTGACCCTCGGCCTGTGGGCCGGCGGCCGGTTCTCGACCGGCGAGATCCTTCCCTACTGGATCGCCCAGGTGGTCGGCGCCGTCGCCGCCGGCGCGGTCCTGTACGTGATCGCCAGCGGCGCCGCCGGCTTCGATCTCGCCGGCGGCTTCGCCTCCAACGGCTTCGGCGAGCATTCGCCGGGCGGCTATGGGCTGGCCTCGGCGCTGGTGGCGGAAGTGGTGCTGACGTTCTTCTTCCTGCTCATCATCATGGGCGCCACCGACGGCCGCGCCCCGGCCGGGTTCGCGCCGATCGCCATCGGCCTGGCGCTGACCCTGATCCACCTGATCAGCATCCCGGTCACCAACACCTCGGTCAACCCGGCGCGCTCGACCGGACCGGCCGTATTCGTCGGCGGCTGGGCCCTGGCGCAGCTGTGGCTGTTCTGGGTCGCGCCGCTGGTCGGCGGTGCCCTTGGCGGTTTCGTCTACCGCCTGCTCGGCAGCAACGGCAAGACCGGAGGGTAGACGGAAGCGCTCAGTCGCCCTCGAGGGCCTCGCGCCTGAGCTCGAGGACGAGCCATGCGTCCTCGGCGGCGGCGAGTTCGGCGGCGGCGGCGTCCAGGGTCGACGCCGCCGCCGCGAACGCCGCCGGGTCGCGGGCATAGAGACCGGGATCGGCGAGGACCGCCTGCAACCGGGCGATCTCGGCCTCGAGGGCGGCGATCTTCGCCGGCAGCGTCCGGTGCGCGTGCTGCTCCTTGAACGACAGCTTGCGTCCCGCCGCGGCGGCCGGCGGCTCGCCGGTCCTGCGCTCCGCCTTCGGTCTCGGCGTGCGCGGCGGCGCCTTCGCCGCCGGGCCGGCGCGCCGCTGGGCAAGCATGTCCGAGTAGCCGCCGGCGTACTCGATCCAGCGACCGCCGCCCTCGGCGGCGATCACCGAGGTCACCACCCGGTCGAGGAAATCGCGGTCGTGGCTGACCAGGAGCACGGTGCCCGGGTAGTCGGCGAGCATCTCCTGCAACAGATCCAGGGTCTCCAGATCGAGGTCGTTGGTCGGCTCGTCGAGAACCAGCAGGTTGGAGGGCCGCGCCAGCGCCCTGGCCAGCATCAGCCGGCCGCGCTCGCCGCCCGACAGCGCCCCGACCGGCGTGCGCGCCTGTTCGGGCGCGAACAGGAAGTCCTTCAGGTAGCCGATCACGTGCCGGGGGCGGCCGGCGACGTCGACGGTATCGCCGATCCCGCCGGTCAGCACCTCGACCAGGGTCGAGCGGGGATCGAGGCTTTCGCGCCGCTGGTCGAGGGTCACCATCCGCAGGTTGGTCCCGAGGCGCACCGTGCCGGCGTCGGGGGCGAGCGCCCCCGTCAGCAACCCGAGCAGCGTCGTCTTGCCGGCGCCGTTGGGCCCGACGATGCCGAGCCGATCGCCGCGCGGCACCCGCAGCGACAGATCGGCGACCACCCGCTTCTCGCCCCATGTCTTGCCGATGCCGGCGGCCTCGATCACCAGCTTGCCGGAGGCGTCCGCCTCGCCGACCGTCATCGCCACCGTGCCGGCGGTCGGCGGCCGTTCGCGGCGCCGGGCGCGCATCGCTTCGAGGGCACGCACCCGCCCCTGGTTGCGCCGTCGGCGGGCGGTGACGCCGCCGTAGTGCAGCCACTCGATCTCGCGGGCGATGCGGCGGTCGAGCTTGTGGCGGTCGCGTTCCTCCTGGTCGAGCACCGCGTCGCGCCACGCCTCGAAGCCGGCGAAGCCGCGGTCGAGCCGACGGGTGGCGCCGGCGTAGAGCCACACGGTGGCGCTCGACAGATCGGCCAGCAGCCGCCGGTCGTGGCTGATCAGCACCAGCGCCGTCGGCAGCGCCGCCAGCGTCGACTCCAGCCACTCGATCGCCGGCAGATCGAGGTGGTTGGTCGGCTCGTCGAGCAGCAGCACGTTCGGGGCCGGCGCCAGCACCCGGGCGAGCGCCGCCCGCCGCGCCTCGCCACCGGACAGCGGGGCCGGATCCTCGCTGCCGTCGAGGCCGGCCTCGGCCAACAGCGTCGTCACCCGGTGGGGATCGTCGCCGGGACCGAGGCCGGCCTCGACGAAGGCGCGCACGCTGGCGTGGCCCGAGAGGTCGGGCTCCTGCGGCAGATAGCGGATGGTGGCCCCCGGCTGCAGGAAGCGCTCGCCGTGGTCGGGCTCGATCAGCCCGGCGGCGATGCGGAGCAGCGTCGATTTTCCCGACCCGTTGCGTCCCACCAGGCACAGCCGCTCGCCCGCCTCGAGCGAGAACCCGGCGCCCTCCAGCAGCGGCGCGCCGCCGAAGCCGAGGTGGATATCGCGGAGCATGAGCAGCGGCGGCGCCATGGTCCGGGCATGTA
>JBHJOP010000037.1:0-4329 GCA_050329575.1 Rhodospirillales bacterium
GGCCGCCAAGCGCCAGGAATGCCGCCACGACGAGGGCTGCCGCCGCGGCGAACAGGGCCGCCACGACCGGAAGCGGCGCGGACCAGACGAGAAGCACCGCAAGCGCCGCAGCGAGCGCACCCAGCGCGACCAGCCGGTTCGTCCGCGGCCGCGCCGGCTCCGGCGTCAGTTCGTGGCGGAACAGCGCCTGGGGCCGCTGCACTTCTGCGCGCGCCAGCGGCCAGAGCGAGAACAGGAGTGTCGCGAGGAAACCGAACCCGCCCGCCGTCAGCAACGGCGCGGCCCGAAGGCCGCCCGCGACGGGCAGCCATTCGCCCAGCATCGGCGCGACAACGGCGAATGCGGCGGCTCCCCCGGCGAGGCCGAGTGCGACGCCCGCGGCCGCGACCCCCGTGACCTTGGCGAGGTAGATGCGCAGGATCAACGGCGGCCGCGCGCCGAGGCTCTTCAGGATGGCGATGGTGTTCCGCTTGCGGTCGAGCCAGGCGGAGACGCCGTTCGCCACCCCGACGCAGCCGACCAGCAAGATGCCCATGGCGACCAAGGTCAACAGTGAGGAGACCAGCGCCAGGGTCCGCTCCGCCCCCGGGACGCCCTGGCCGGCATCGACGATGCGGAAGCCGGCGTGAGGCACCGCGCGCTCGAACGCCGCGATCCAGGCCCCCGCGTCAACGCCGTCGTGCAGACGGATCCGGCTGTACCAGTAGACCTGTGCGCCCGGTGCGAGGAGGTCGCTGCCGGCGAGCGAGGGCAAGGCCACGATCATCCGGGGGCCGAGGGTGAAGGCCCGCAGCACGCGGTCGGGCTCGTCCCCGATCAGCGCGCGCAGCTCGAACCGGTGGTCGTCGACCGTGACGGTGTCGCCGATCTCGGCATCCAGCGCCGCCAGCAGCGACTCCGCGACGGCCGCGCCCCAGACGCCGTCCCGCCGACCGAGCGCTTCTGCCGGAGCCAGGGGCGAGTCCAGCCGGAAGGCACCGTAAAGCGGGTAGGCGTCGTCGACCGCCTTCAGCTCCACCAGCGCCGAACGGCCGTCCCGCCGCGCGAGCGTCCGCATCTCGGCCGTCAGGCCGACGGTTCCCGCAGCCTCGAAGGTGGCCAGATGCTCGGGCGCGGGAGGACGATGGAAGAGCCGAAGCGAGATGTCGCCGCCAATGCTGGCGCGGGCGCCCTCGCGCATCCCGACGAGGACCGCCGCGGACACCAGCCCGATCGCTGCGATCGCCGCCGTCCCGAAGGCGATGCCGACCAGGAGAAGGACAAAGCTGCCGACCGAGCCGCGCAGCTCACGGGCGGCGAGGCGCAGGGCCAGCAAGGCTTGTTCTTCCGAAAGAGTCCATGCCGCGAAATACCACTCCGGACGGCCAGATGGCTAGCTGTTCGCGGAGAGGCGGCCGGAAATCGGGTGTCAATCGGCGCTGTCCCTGGCCATGATCGTCCGCCTGCGCCCAGGGGGAGGCGTGGCTGCCTCGATCATGATGGATGTCCCGATCGTCAGTGCCCGCGCCTGTTTCAACGGCCGCGCCGGGCACGAATACGGTATTCCGTCATTGCGGCAGCATTCGCCCGGTTCATGAACGACACGTCATTTCGGATGGTCGTTGCAGGCTGGCTTTCCTCGAGTGCTGCCGAGGCGGGTGTCAACGTATGGCCCGCCCCGTCTGCACGAGGTTTCTGCAATCCGACCCTTCAGTCCGCTTCAACGTATCCGGCCTCGGAGCGGAGCTCCCTTCCAAGATGGAGATACGCGCGGTGCGCTCCTCACAATCGGCTCGGCCTTGAAAGGCCGTTGACAGCTGTCAGGTTTGCGCGCCGCCGTTCGACTGTTGGGCCATCTCACGTTCACCACCCGCAGACATTGCAGACCGCCCGCGCGCTGTGGACGAGGTTTGAACGGCCCCGGGTTTGCCGGAGGCTCCGAACCCTGAGAAGGTGGAGCCATGACCGCTCGTAAAAGGCCTTCTGGCGCGCGACTCTACTACGAAGCTCTGATTTCTCCGTTGGCCACCGGGCGCCGGAGCTGTTGCCTCGATGCGACAAGAACGCAAGCAGCACGAGAACCGCGGACGTGGCGCGGATGTGGGCCGATGCGCGGAAACGTAAGTCTTTGAAATATTGGTCGGAGTGAGTGGATTCGAACCACCGGCCCCCGCCTCCCGAAGACGGTGCTCTACCAGGCTGAGCTACACTCCGACACCCCGACGGCGGTTATATAGCGCCGACCGGCGGCAAAGGGCAAGAAACCAAAGCAATGTCGATCCGGCGCCACGGGTCGCCGATCGGCGATGTCCCCGGGGACCGTCCCTCACGGCCGCAGGCGATGGTGGTGAAGCCGGCGGTAGAAGGGCTCGCACGCATCGGCGAGGGGGCGGAGCCGGTCGGCGAGGGGCTCCGGCGGCCGATAGGGGGCGAAGCCGGTGGACCGTTCGACATTGGCGTACCAGTGGGGCGCCCAGACGCCGTCGCTCGCTCGCCGTCCCGCCGGCCAGGCCAGCATGCGTTCCGAGAACGGCACCCCGACCGCCTCGCAGAGCAGCGTCAGCATCCGCCGAGGGTGTTCGAGCACGTCGCGGGCGTCGAGGATCGGCGGTACCCGGCCGCGGCGGTCGCAGATCCGCTCGAAGATCTCGACCTGCTGGACGAACCCGAGGTCGGCGAGATCGGGATCGTCGCGAGTGCGGACGTAGGAGGCGAGCACTTCGCGCGGGCTCCGGATCAGCAACCCGTTGGCCAGGCGATCGAGCCAGCCGCGGTCGATGACCGGCAGCAGGTGATGGGCCATGTGCTTCTGGTAGAAGATCGCCGCGCCGCCCGGGATCGGCCCGATGAGGCCGGCGACCACCGACCGCCAGTCGGTCGGCTGGGAGGCGATCACCGCCTCGCGGCCGGGGTGATCGAGGCCGGTGGCGGCGAGATAGTGACCGTACAGCGGCTCGTCGCAGACGACGGTGTCGGAGCGGTTCTCCCACGCCCGCAGCATCGCCGTCGAGATGTTGCGCGGCCCCGACCACAGGGCGATCCGCACCCCGGGCGACGCGGCGGTCATGGCGACGGCGGCGGCGGCGGGCACTCCTCGTCGATCAGCGCCGCATAGAGCCGGCGCAGGCGCCCGGTGAGCGGCCCGGGGCGGCCGTCGCCGATGGTCCGGCCGTCCACCTCCACCGCCGGAACGACGCCGGCGAAGGTGCCGGTGACGAACGCCTCGTCGGCGCCATAGACGTCGGTCAGGCTGAAGTCCTTCTCGAACGCCGGGATGGCGTGGTCGCGGCAAAGGCGAAGGACGTTGCCGCGGGTGATGCCGTTCATGCAGTAGCGGCCGGTCGAGGTCCAGATCTCGCCCGCGCGGGCGACGAAGAAGTTGGTCGAGTTGCAGGTGGCGACGAAGCCATGGGGATCCAGCATCAGCGCCTCGTCGGCGCCGGCCTTGGCGGCCTGGATGCAGGCGAGGATGCAGTTGATCTTGCTGTGGCTGTTGAGCTTCGGGTCCTGGACGTCGGGGGCGCCGCGGCGCACATGCACGGTGAACAGCCGCACCCCGCGGGCGGCGACCGCCTCGTCCGGCAGCTTGTATTCGGGGATGATCACGATCGTCGCCCCCCCGACGGTCACCCGCGGGTCCTGGTAGGGGGTGCGCTTGACGCCGCGGCTGACCATCAGCCGGATGTGGACGCCGGACGTCATCCCATTGGCCGCGACGGCGCGCCCGATCTCGGCGGCGAGCGCATCGGGTGTCAGGCCGATGTCGAAATCGAGCGCCTTGGCGCCCTCGTAGAGCCGCGCCAGGTGGCGACCCACGAACGCGATCCTGCCGTTGTGCAGCCGGAGGCCCTCCCAGACACCGTCGCCGAGCACGAAGCCGCTGTCGAACGCCGACACCTTGGCGTCGGCCCGCGTCACCAGTTCGCCATTGATCGAGACCAGGATCGTCTCGTTGCGTGGATCCTGACCGGACGCGTGCGTTCCCATGGCCATCGCCGCCGTTCCTCCGTCGCCGCCGGCGACGACAATAAGGGCCGCACGGGGGTCCCGCCAACCGTCCCGATGCCGGCGCTGCGCCGGTCGTCCGCCGCGGCCCGGCGTTCGGCGGGGGCTGGCCACGAACCGGCGCCTTGATCGGCGGGGGGCGCATGCCTTACAACCCGTCCCCAACCGAGCCGGAGAGCCGCCTTCAGCGGTGCGTCGGAGAATCCTCGGATCGGCTCCGAAACGAACCACTCAGCTCGCCTTGACCTTGACAGCGGTGATGAGTGCAGGGATCACAAGGCCAATGGCGGAAACAAGCTTTCCTTTCGCCAGTGATGTCGCGACATGAGCGCAGATTTTTTTATC
>JBHJOP010000042.1:0-82296 GCA_050329575.1 Rhodospirillales bacterium
GGCCCAGTCGACGATGTCCACCTTCCACGGCAGGTCGGAGTCCGAGAACGCCTCGGCGAGTGCCGCGCTCGCGGCGAGCGGCAGCGGCCGGTCGCCGATGATGGCGAGGTCCAGGTCCGAGTGGGGTTTGGCGGCGCCCGTGACGCGGGAGCCGAAGGCCCAGACGTCGCGTTCGGGAACGTGGCGGCGGAGGATGCGGCGGACGATCTTCCAGTGGTCGGGGCGAACATCGATCGCCGGCGCCTCGGTGGTCATGCCAAGCGCGCCCGCAACTGGTCACGCAGGTAGACCGCTTCGCGCAGGAAATCGGGAATGCCGTTCACCACCGTGCACGCCACCTCCTCGTTGTAGGTGTGGCTGGTCTTGCTGCGCATCTCGCGGAACGTCCGCCAGCGCGGCCAGTCGCCGAGCAGCAATCCGTGCTCGTTGCCGGAGCGGATCAGGTCCTGAAAGGGCATGGCGTCGTACTGTTCGGGGCTGGCGGATGCGGCCTCGAGATAGCGCTTCAGCATCTTGTGGCCGAGTTCGTAGGTGAACTCGAAGCGCTGGATCAGGCCGTCGCGGATCTGGGTGTCGGTGGTGTCCTGCCGATAGCGGGCAAGCCCTTCCTGCAGGCGGTCGATCGCCTTCTCGAAGGACCGGATGTCCAGCCTCGGCTCAGTCATCCGCCGCGCGCCCGAACCCGAGTTCCCGAAGATGGGCGGCGATGGCCGCGTCGAGACGGGAGCGGACGGCGCTGTCCGTGCTCTCGTCCCGGCCGAGCGCCTCCCGCAAACGCGCATGACTGGCGGATCCGCCCGATTCACTCAAGGTTTCCAACAAACGGCTGCCTTGGGCTTGATCCATCGTCTCCTCCCAGAGCGGCCGGCCGCGCCCGGCGGCGGGTGCCCGACCACGCGCATTCTAACCCTGCCGGGCAACCGATAGCGAGCCGAAGCGCAGCAGATGCAGCAGACAGGGAGGGGCGCCCCCTGTTTCCGAGGCCAAGATCCACCTCGCCATCGGCAGCCTGCTCGTCCGCCGAACGAAGCATCGCCGACCATCTCGAACGGGCTCTTGCCGCGGAGCTGCCGTCGAGCAACCGTGCCATGTCGCGGTCCGCCGATGTCCGCCCCTGGTTATGAGCGGCGGGGGAGCGGCGGGTCGCTGCGGACCGAACACGGGGTTTCGGTGCCGGCCGGTCAGAGGGTGGCGAGGAGCCAGACGACGGCGATCGCCGCCGCGACGGTGACGACCGCCCGCCAGCCGGAGACCGTTGCGGCGACGGCCGCCGCGACCGGCTTGCGGCCGTCGATCATCGCCCGGACGAGATTGTGGCCGGTCAACAGCGAATCGAGCACAACACCCCCGACATGGATGCCGATCAGCACCAAAAGAAGGTTGAACAGGCCCTCGTGGACCTCGGCCACGGCATGGGCGACGGCGGCCGGCAGCGCTGCCGCCCAAGGCCCGCCGATATCGTCGTCGGCCGCGAACAGCCCGGTCGCCACCGTCGCCGCCAGGACGGCGAGCAGCGCGAGGATCATCCAGCCGCCGATCGGGTTGTGACCGAGCGTCGCCGGCGACCGCAGCGCGAGCAGGCCGCGCGCATGGTCGCGGACCGCCGGCCAGCGGCGGACGAAGTCGCCGAAGCGGGAATGGCGGCCGCCGATCACCCCCCAGGCGAGGCGGAACAAGAGGGCGACGAGGATGCCCCAGCCGGCCAGGGTGTGGACCACGAACAGCAGCCCTTTGCCGTCGCCGGTGGCCCACGCGATCGCCACCAGCAGCACCAGCGTCCAGTGAAACAGCCGCGTCGGCAGGTCCCAGACGAGAACGGTTGCGGCGGGCGGACGAGCATCGGACATCGGCGAACTCCCGAGAGGGTCGCGCCCGATCCTGGGACGAACCGCCGCGCGGTGCAAGGCCGCCGCGCCCCGCCGGGGCCGGGGTCAGCCGCGGAGGGGGGCGGTCTCCGCCTTCACCCACTGCCAGAACGCCCGCACCTTGGGGCGGCGGGCGGTGGCGGCGGGGCAGACCAGCCAGTAGGAGAACGGCGAGGCCAGCCGCAACGCGAACGGCGCCACCAGCCGGCCGGCGGCGATGTCGTCGTCGACCAGCACCAGCCCGGCGAGGGCGACGCCGCGGCCGTCCATCGCCGTCTGCAGGATCATGTGGGTGTGGCTGAAGCGGGGGCCGCGGCCGGCGTCGATGCCGTCCACGCCCGCCGCCGCCAGCCATCCCGCCCAGTCGGGGGTCGGGTCGCGGGGCAGCTTGGTCTCGTGCAGCAAGGTGACGCCGGCGAGGTCGGACGGCGTGCGCAGCCGGTCGGCGAGCGCCGGACTGCAGACCGGCGTCACCACCTCGTCGACGACCCGCTCGGCCACCACCCCCGGCCAGTCGCCGCGTCCGAAGCGGATGGCGACGTCGACGTCGTCGCGGGCGAAGTCGACGATGCGTTCGGCGGCGGCGAGGCGGAGCTCGATCTCCGGGTGCGCGTCCTGGAAGCGGCTCATCCGCGGCACCAGCCACTTGGCGGCGAACGACGGCAGGGTGCTGACCGTCAGCGGCCCGGCGCCGTCGCGTCCGCCCAGCCGCTCGACCGCGGCGGCGAGGCCGTCGAGGGCGTCGCGCACCGCCGGGAACAGCGTCTGGCCCTCGTCGGTCAGCAGCAGCGCCCGGTTGAAGCGGCGGAACAGGGTGAGCCCGAGCCGGTCCTCGAGCGCCTTGACCTGGTGGCTGATCGCCGCCTGGGTGACCGCGAGCTCCTCGGCGGCGCGCGTGAAACTGAGATGACGGGCGGCGGCCTCGAAGGCGCGCAGGCCGTTCAGCGGCGGCAGACGACGGCTCACGATCGACACCTCGCATGAATTTTTCTAAGCCATACCCTACGAATCCTCGTTTGTCGAGGGCGCCGGGGGTGTGTAGGCTGACGCCGATGCTCGCCGAACGGCGCGGCTTTTTTCGGCGAATTTTAGACGTAAGAATTGGAGAACCAGGATGAACGTTCCCTCCTCGATGGTGGCGAAGGCGGGGTGCGGCGCCGGGATCGACTGCGGCCGGCGGACCCCGCTCCGGCGGAAAGTACAAGAATCTCTCATCCGTGTCTTCGACGCGATGGGCGATTGGCAGGACCGCGCGGCGGCCCGCCGGCGACTGATGACGCTCGACGAGCGCGCCCTCCACGATCTCGGGCTCAATCGGGATGCGATCGACGCGGAGGCGCACAAGCCGTTCTGGAGGCCGTGACCGGGGCGGCGGGCGAAACCGGGCGTGCGCCCGGGATGGCGCCGGGGATTGCGCCCGGGATTGCGGTTGTGGTGCGGGAAGCGGGCGGGCTATCCTCGCCGCAAACCGGCGACGACCGCAACGGAGGAGACGACGATGACCCCGCCCAACTTCGTGATCAGCGTCCGCAGCGTCGAGCGGCGCAAGGGCCGCGAGCCGGCGTTCGGCAACGATCCGGGACCGACCCGCTATCTGCTGGTCCCCGACGGCGAGACGCCGCATCCGGAGCGGCACCGGCTGGCGGCGTCGGAGTGGCTGAAGCTGGTGGTCGAGGAGGCCGAGGTCGGCCTCCGGCCGGTGGAGCCGGACAGCCCGGTCGCCGGCTACGCGTTCGGCGACGTGTTGATCTTCGTCCACGGCTACAACAACTCGCAGGATGCGGTGATGCACCGTCACAACCTGCTGCAGAAGCGTCTCGGCGAGCACGGCTACAAGGGCGCCATCGTCAGCTTCGACTGGCCGAGCGCGACCTCGACCCTGAACTATCTCGAGGACCGCTCCGACGCCCGCGCCACCGCCGAACGCCTGGTCCACGACGGCATCGCCGTGCTCGCCCGCAACCAGCTCGCCCAGGACCGCAACCGGTGCGACATCGACGTCCACCTGCTCGGCCATTCCACCGGCGCCTACGTGATCCGCGAGAGCTTCTACATCGCCGAGCAGAACCGCAGCATCTCGCGGGTCAACTGGATGGTCAGCCAGGTCGCGTTCATCGGCGGCGATATCGCCCGGTCGTCGCTGGCGGCGAGCGATTCCAAGTCGGGGTCGTTGTTCCGGCACGCGCTCAGGATCACCAACTACCAGAATGCCCACGACAGCGCGCTGCAGATGTCGAACGCCAAACGGGTCGGCATCGCGCCCCGGGTCGGCCGCGTCGGCGTCCCGGAAGGTGCCCCCGGCAGCGTCGTCAACGTCGACTGCAGCGCCCACTGGCGGACGCTCGACGAGCAGGCCAGCGCCGCCGAGGGCAACTGGTCGCACTCCTGGCACTTCGACGATCCCGTGTTCGCCGAGGATCTGTTCCTGACCATCCTCGGCCACGACGACCGCAACGTCTTGCCGACGCGCACGCTCGACGGCGGACGGCTGGCGCTGCGGGTCCCCGACCGGCCGTGACCGGCGGCCGCGGCTGCGATGCGGTGATCGTCGGCGCCGGGATCATCGGCGCGGCGGTGGCGCTCGAGCTCGCCCGCCGCGGCTGGCGGACGGTCAACCTCGACCGGCTGCCGGCGGCGGGCTACGGCTCGACCGGCAATTCCTGCGCCATCGTCCGCTTCCACTATTCGACCTTCGAGGGCGCCGCCCTCGCCTGGGAGGGGCATGGCTGCTGGACGCGCTGGGGCGACCACCTCGGCGTCGCCGACGAGCGCGGCCTCGCCCGCTTCCACGAATGCGGCTGCCTGATCGTCAAGACCGAGGGCAACGGTTTCCTGCGCCGGGTCGTCCAGCTGATGGACGGGCTCGGCATCCCCCATCGGGAGTGGGACGCGGCCGCGATGCGCGCCGCCTATCCGTTCTACGACACCCGCCGCTTCGCGCCGGTGCGCCGGCCCGACGACCCCGGCTTCGGCGAGGGCGAGGGCGGCGAGATCGCGGGCGCGGTGTTCTTTCCCAACGCCGGCTACGTCAACGATCCGCAGCTCGCCGCCCACAACCTGCAGCGGGCCGCCGAGGCCGCCGGCGCGCGGTTCCGCTTCAACGCCGAGGTCGCCGCGATCCGCAAGGACGGCGGCGGCCGGATCGCCGGGGTGGTGCTGGCCGACGGCGAGGCGATCGCGGCGCCGGTGGTCGTCAACGCCGCCGGCCCCCATGCGGCGAAGGTCAATGCCCTGGCCGGCGCCGACGCCGACATGACCATCGGCACCCGTGCGCTGCGCCAGGAGATCGCCCACGTGGCGGCGCCGGCGGGCGGCGCGCTGCCGTTCTTCGCCTCCGACGGCGACGTCGGCGTCTACGCCCGCCCCGAGATCGGCGGCCACCTGCTGGTCGGCAGCGAGGATCCGCCGTGCGACCGGCGACAGTGGGTCGATCCCGACGCCTTCGACCGCAACCTGACCGACCAGGCGCGAACGCAGGTGCTGCGCCTCGCCCAGCGCATCCCGGCGCTCGGCATCCCCGACAGCCTGCGCGGCGTCGTCGACCTCTACGATGTCAGCGACGACTGGCTGCCGATCTACGACCGCTCGGCGGTGCCGGGCTTCTACATGGCGGTCGGCACCAGCGGCCACCAGTTCAAGACCGCGCCGGTGGTCGGCGCGCTGATGGCCGAGCTGATCGTCCGCTGCGAGGCGGGCCAGGACCACGACGCCGAGCCCGTCCGTTTCCACCTCGCGCGCACCCACCGCACCCTCGATCTCGGCGTCTTCTCGCGCCGCCGCCCGGTCAATGCGGAGAGCAGCTTCTCGGTGCTGGGGTGAGGCGCGCGGGCGGACCGACATCGGCGTTGTCGATCCTCGACCAAAAAAAAGCCGGAAATTCCGGGGACGCTGATCGGCTGAAGCGGGAGGTGGCGATGGGCGGGCTCGTTCGTCGGGGCTTCGGCGTCGGTCGAGGTGCGGGGCGCGGCGTGCGGATCGGGACCTGGGGCGCGGCGCTGATCGCGGCGGCGATCGGCGGCGAGGCGGGGGCGACCGTTCTGACGTTCGACCAGGGCCGGAGCGCGACCGGCGCCGAGGTGATCCCGGCCGGCGCCGGCGGGACCGTGGCGCCGGACTACGGGGATCGGGTGACGGGGCCGGCGATGGCGGTCACCGGCGGCACCTTCACCTACGGCAACCGCGGCGAGGGCTTCACGCCCAACGTCGTCGTCGACTACGCGCCGGCCAGTCGGGCGCGGTTGTGGACCACCGACTACGGCGATCTGGTCAACGTGATGTTCGTCCTCGCCAATTCCGGCGGCGAGATGGCCATCCGGCTGACCGCCGATCCCGGCTTCGAGGTGCTGCTCTACGGCTTCGATCTCGGCGGCTGGCCGAGGACGGACTACACCATCGACGGGGTCAGCGTGATCGCCGACGGGACGACGCTCGATGCCCGCTCCGACGTGCCGGTCGAAGGCGACGCCAGCGGGCCGGGACAGACCACGATCGCGTTCGCGACGCCGCTGCGCGGGATCGATCTGCTGATCGCCATCGACTTCGCCAACCTCCCCGTCGGCTTGCAGGACAACATCGGCATCGACAACGTCCGCTTCGGCCAGCATCCGCGGCCGATCCCGCTGCCGGCGGCGCTGCCGCTGTCGGCCTCGGCCCTGGCGTTGCTGGGGGTCGCCGCATGGCGCTCGGCCCGCCCACGGCGTCGCACCTAGGAGGACGGCCGCCGGCTTACACCTGCCGTGTGGCACGGGGGTGGGCGGCGCGGTGGACGCGGGCGATCTGGGCGGCGTCGACGGCGGTGTAGCGCTGGGTGGTCGACAGGGACGCGTGGCCGAGCAGCTCCTGGATGGTGCGCAGGTCGCCGCCGCCGGCGAGCAGATGGGTGGCGAAGCTGTGGCGGAGCGCATGCGGCGTCGCCGTTTCCGGCAAGCCGAGCCGGACCCGCAGCCGGCGCACTTGGCGCTGCACGACGCCGGCTGCGAGGGCCTTGCCGCGGGCGCCGACGAACAGCGGGCCGTCACGGCCGGAGTCGTAGGGGCAGGCTTGCAGATAGGCGGCGATCGCCCGCGCCACCACCGGCAGCACCGGCACCAGACGCTGCTTGCGGCCCTTGCCGGTGACCATCAGCGTCTCGCCCGCCGACGCGTCGCGGCGCCGCAGCGCCAGCGCCTCGCCGATGCGCAGGCCACAGCCGTAGAGGAGCGTCAGCAGCGCGGTGTCGCGGAGCCCGATCCACACCTCGTCGTCGAGGGCCGCGACCGCGTCGACCGCCGCCAGGGCCTGGCGCTCGGTCAACGGCCGGGGCAGGGGCCTGGCGACCTTCGGCGTGCGCACCGCGGCGACCGCGGCGGTGTCGGCGAGACCGTTGCGGGCGAGATGACGGAACAGGCTGCGCAGCGTCGCCATCGCCCGGGCGATGGACGCGCGCGCGAGCCCGGCGGCGGCACGGTCGGCGAGGAAGGCGCGGACGTCGGCCGCGGTCAGCGCCCGCAGGTCGGCGAGGTCCGGCACCGCGCCGAGATGGCGGCCGAGAAAGGCGAGGAAGGCGTTGAGGTCGTGGCCGTAGGCGGCCAGCGTGTGGGCCGACAGCCGGCGCTCACCGGCCAGCCAGCGGCGCCAGCCGTCGACGGCCGCGGCGAGCGCGGGCGAGACCGCGAGGTCCGCCGCCGGCTCGTTCACGCCGCCAGCAGCCGGCGCAGGCATACCTCGAGGATTCGCGCCAGGAAGCGCAGCAGCTCGGTGCCCTGGCCGGCGTGAAAGGCGCCTTCCCGGCGGATGCCGAGCGCCAACAGGCCGGCCGCGGCCTGCGGACCCGGACGCAGCCGGGCGAACGCCGCCGAGCGCACCAGCCCGGCGCCGCCGGCGAACACCGCCCCGTCGTCGACCAACTCGCGGACCAGCCGCACCTCGCGGCCGGTGCCGACCAGGCGGTCGACCTCGCCGTCACCGAGCGTGGCGACGTCGGAGACGGCCGCCGCCAGGACCGTCGGCGCCTCGAGGCCGACCACCGCCACGTCGACGTCGAGCACCGCCGGGAGTTCGTCGGTGACGATCTCGACCAGGTCGTGAAGGTCCTCGGCGGCGAGCAGCGCCAGCACCGCATCGTGGGTGCGGGTCTGATAGGCCATGTTGGACCGGCTGGTCTCGATCACCTCGTGGGTGGTGTTGCGCAGGCCCTCGAGCTCCTGCTTCAGGGTGTCGACCATGAACCGCTGCATGTCGACCACGACCTCGCCCGTCCAGCGTTCGGGCGGTGTCATCAGCTTCAGGAGCTCGGGGCGGCAGGCGAGAAAATCGGGATGCCGACGCAGGAAGTCGGTGACCTGGTCGGCGGTGACGCCGGCCGCCGCGGCGGTTCCGGCGCCGCCGTCCGAGCCGGCATCGCCGCCACGATCGCCGGGCTCGCCCGACCGCTTGTCGGCGGCCACGCCGGGGGTTACGCCGGTGCGCTCCTGTGTCATGACCGAGGCGTATAGCAGATTCGCCCGCGCTCTGCGAACGGCTAATATGCGTCATGGCCGACCGCCGACCCGAAGCTGTCGCCGCCGACCGGCGATTCCAGCCCGGCGAGCGGGTGGCGGTGCTGCTGCCGCTGCCGCTCGGGAGCCCCTACGACTACCGGATTCCCGCCGATCTGGCGCTTTCCGAGGGTGATTTCGTACGGGTGCCGTTCGGCCGGCGGACTCTCACCGGGGTGGTGTGGGGCACCGGTTCGGACGCCATCGGCGAGGACCGGCTGAAGGACGTTCTCGGCCGCTGCGAGACGCCGCCGCTGTCGGCGGCGACGCGGCGATTCGTGCACTGGGTCGCCGCCTACACCGTTCACCCGCTCGGTTCGGTGCTGCGAATGGTGATGAGCGTGCCCGAAGCGGTGCAGCCGGCGAAGGCGACGACGGCCTGCGTCCTGGCACCGGTCGCCGGCACGGAAACCCGGCTGACGCCGGCGCGTCGCCGGGTCCTCGACCTGCTCGCCGACGGGCGACCGCGCCCGGTTGCGGAGCTGGCGCGTGCCGCCGGGGTCGGCGTGCCGGTGGTCAAGGCGCTGGTGGCGACGGGTCTGATCGCCACCGTCGAGCGGCCGCCGGCGACACCGCCGCGACCCGACTGGCGGCGGCCGGGGGCACCGTTGTCGCCGGCGCAGCGGTCGGCGGCGGCGCAGCTGCGCCGGGCGGTGGGCGGGGGCTATTCCGCCACCGTCGTCGATGGCGTCCCCGGGTCGGGCAAGACCGAGGTCTATTTCGAGGCGATCGCCGAGGCGCTGGCCCAGGACCGGCAGGTCCTGATCCTGCTGCCCGAGATCGCCCTCGGCGCCCAGTGGCTGTCGCGCTTCCACGCCCGTTTCGCGGCCGACCCGGCCGGATGGCATTCCGAACTCGGCCACGGCGAACGCCGACGCACCTGGCGGGCGGTCGCCGAGGGCCGGGTCTCGGTGGTGGTCGGGGCTCGCTCGGCATTGTTCCTGCCGTTTCGCGACCTCGGCCTGATCGTCGTCGACGAGGAGCACGACGCCGCCTTCAAGCAGGACGACGGGGTGGCCTACAACGCCCGCGACATGGCGGTGGTCCGTGCCCGGTTGGGCGACCTGCCGATCGCCCTGGTGTCGGCGACGCCGTCCCTGGAGACGGTGGTCAACGTCGAGCGCGGCCGCTACGCCTGCGTGCACCTGCCGGACCGCCATGCCGGCGCGCCGCCGCCGGCGATCACCGTCGTCGACCTGCGCAACGATCCGCCGCCGCGCGGTGGCTGGCTGTCGCCAGGGTTGCGCACCGCGCTGGCGGATACGGTGGCGGACGGCGCCCAGGCGCTGCTGTTCCTCAACCGGCGCGGCTATGCGCCGCTCACCCTGTGCCGGGCCTGCGGCCACCGGCTGCGCTGTCCGTCGTGCACCGCCTGGCTGGTCGAGCACCGGCTGGTCGGCCGGCTGCAATGCCACCACTGCGGCTACGGGGCGCCGCTGCCCGACCGCTGCCCCGCATGCGGCGCGGCCGACAGCCTCGCCGCCTGCGGCCCGGGGGTCGAACGGCTGGCCGAGGAGGTGGCGGGGCTGTTCCCGAGCCTGCGCACCGCCGTCGCCACCAGCGACACCCTGACCGGTCCCGCTGCCGCCCGCGACCTGGTGCGCCGCATCGAGGCCCACGAGATCGACGTGGTGATCGGCACCCAGATCGTCGCCAAGGGCTATCATTTCCCGCTGCTCACCCTGGTCGGCGTGGTCGACGGCGATCTCGGACTGACCGGCGGCGACCTCCGGGCGGCGGAACGCACCTACCAGCTGCTCTACCAGGTGGCGGGGCGGGCCGGCCGCGCGGAACGGCCCGGCCGGGTGCTGCTGCAAACCCACATGCCCGAGCATCCGGTGATGGCGGCGCTGGTCGCCGGCGACCGCGCGCGGTTTCTCGCCACCGAAAGCGACGCGCGGCGGGAACTCGGGATGCCGCCGTTCGGCCGGCTGGCGGCGCTGATCGTCTCGGGACGGGACGAAAGGGCGGTGGACGCGGCGGCGCGTGCCCTCGGCCGGGCGGCGCCCGACGATGCCGGCGTGCGGGAGCTGGGACCCGCGCCGGCGCCGATGGCGCTGCTGCGCGGCCGGCATCGCCGGCGGTTGCTGCTGAAGGCGGCGCCGGAGGTGGCGGTGCCGGCGGTGATCCGCCGGTGGCTGGCGGCGGTGCCGCTGCCGGGGGCTGTCCGGGTGCAGGTCGATGTCGATCCTTACAGTTTCATTTAGCAGCGGAAGAGCTATTGTCAGTTGTGGCCGCCGGCCCCGGCGGCGCCGGCGGCAAGCCCCTCTTCGCGACCGGACAACCGCCGCGGTCGGGACCGCGCAGTGGCCGTGCACGGCGGGATTCCGGCCCCTCGGGGCGCCCGGGGAGTCGGGTTGCAAGCCCCGAACGAGTATGTTAGAGAACGGTCGCTTCCGGGGTGAGACCCCCTGGCACCTGTGGATACTTGCGGGAAGAGCGCCGCGACGGCGCGGTCGAAGAACAAGAACGAGGGGTTCCCTTGTGACTGCGAAGACCCAGGGCTTCTCCGGCCTTGCAGAACGGTATGCGACTGCCCTTTTCGATCTGGCCGAGGCGGACAAGGCGCTGGACGCGGTTGCCGAGGAGTTGCGGCGTATCGAGGAGATGATCGGCGAGAGCCTCGACCTGCGGCGGCTGATCCGTTCCCCGGTGATCTCCCGCGGCGACCAGGCGAGGGCGACGGACGCCGTCTTGAAGCAGGCCGGGATCGGCGATCTCTGCCGCCGGTTCGTCGGCCTGGTCGCCCACAACCGTCGGCTGTTCGCGCTGCCGGCGATGATCGCAGCCTACCACGCCAAGCTGGCGGCCCGCCGCGGCGAGACCACCGCCGAGGTGGTGTCCGCCAAGGCGTTGACGAAGGCGCAGCTGGCCGCCGTCGTCGAGGCCCTCTCGAAGGCGGTGGGCGGCAAGATCGCGCTCGCCACCCGCGTCGATCCGGATCTCCTCGGCGGCCTGGTCGTCAAGGTCGGATCGCGGATGGTCGACAGTTCGCTGCGCACCAAGCTGAATCGTATGCGCCTTGCCATGAAGGGGGTTGGGTGATGGTCATCCGGGCTGCGGAAATCTCCGCCATTCTCAAGCAACAAATCGCCAAGTTCGGCACCGAGGCGGAGGTCGCGGAGGTCGGCACGGTGCTGTCGGTCGGCGACGGCATCGCCCGCGTCTACGGCATGGACAAGGTCGAGGCGGGCGAGATGGTCGAGTTCCCCGACGGCACGAAGGGGATGGCCCTCAACCTCGAAGAGGACAACGTCGGCGTGGTGCTGTTCGGTGACGACCGCAACATCGGCGAGGGCGATACCGTCAAGCGCACCGGCGCGATCGTCGATGTCCCGGTCGGCAAGGGGCTGCTCGGCCGGGTGGTCAACGGGGTCGGCGAGCCGATCGACGGCAAGGGGCCGATCGACGCCGCCGAACGCCGCATCGCCGACGTCAAGGCGCCCGGTATCATCCCGCGCAAATCGGTGCACGAACCGATGCAGACCGGGATCAAGGCGATCGACAGCCTGATCCCGATCGGCCGCGGCCAGCGCGAGTTGATCATCGGCGATCGCCAGACCGGCAAGACCGCGATCATCCTCGACACCATCCTCAACCAGAAGCGGATCAACGACAAGGCCGCCAGCGAGGCGGAGAAGCTCTACTGCGTCTACGTGGCGATCGGCCAGAAGCGCTCGTCGGTGGCCCAGTTCGTCAAGGTGCTGCAGGACAACGACGCCATGGACTACACCGTGATCGTCGCCGCCACCGCCTCGGAGGCGGCGCCGTTGCAGTTCCTGGCGCCCTATGCCGGCTGCACCATCGGCGAATACTTTCGCGACAACGGCATGCATGCGGTGGTCTTCTACGACGACCTGTCGAAGCAGGCGGTCGCCTACCGGCAGATGTCGCTGCTGCTCCGCCGGCCGCCGGGTCGAGAGGCCTACCCGGGCGACGTCTTCTATCTGCACTCGCGGCTGCTCGAACGGGCCGCCAAGCTCAACGACGACCACGGCGCCGGGTCGCTGACCGCACTGCCGGTGATCGAGACCCAGGCCGGCGACGTCTCGGCCTATATCCCGACCAACGTCATCTCGATCACCGACGGCCAGATCTTCCTGGAGACCGAGCTGTTCTACAAGGGCATCCGGCCGGCGGTGAACGTCGGCATCTCGGTGAGCCGGGTCGGCTCCGCGGCGCAGATCAAGGCGATGAAGAAGGTCGCGGGGACGATCAAGCTGGAACTCGCCCAGTACCGGGAGATGGCCGCCTTCGCGCAGTTCGCCTCCGATCTCGACGTGTCGACGAAGCGGCTGCTGGCGCGCGGCGAACGGCTCACCGAGGCGCTGAAGCAGTGGCAGTTCGTGCCGTACCCGGTCGAGGAACAGGTGGTGGTGATCTTCGCCGGCGTGCGCGGCTACCTCGACAAGATCCCCGCCGCTCAGGTCGGCCGCTTCGAGGCGGCGTTCCTCGACACCATCCGTGCCAACGGCGCCGACATCCTCGCGGCGATCCGCGACGACAAGGACATCTCGCAGGACACCGACAAGAAGCTGGTGGCCTTCCTCGATCGCTTCAGCAAGTCGTTCTCGTGACCCGGTAACGGCCACTCAACGCGCGATCACGGGAAGAGCGCCGCATGCCCAGCCTCAAAGATCTCAAGGTTCGCATCAGCAGCGTCGAGTCGACACGCAAGATCACCTCGGCGATGAAGATGGTGGCGGCCTCGAAACTGAAGCGGGCGGAAGTCGCCGCCCAGCAAGGCCGCCCGTACGCCGAACGGATGGACCGGATGCTGGCGCAGCTGATCGCGAGCCAAGCCAACCTGGATACGGCGCCGAAGCTGCTCGCCGGCTCCGGCCGCGACGAGAAGCATCTTCTGGTTCCCGTCAGCAGCGATCGCGGCCTGTGCGGCGGCTTCAACGGTGGCATCGTCCGCGAGACCCGCAAGCAGGTGGCGGCGCTGCAGCAACAGGGCCGGCAGGTGCAGATCCTGTGCATCGGCCGCAAGGCGCGCGACGGGCTGCGGCGCGATCACCAGTCGCTGATCATCGACACCGTCGAGGACGTGACCCGAAACAGCGTCGAATTCGAACCGGCGCGCGAACTCGGTCGCCGGCTGCGCAACATGTTCGAGAAGCAGGAGTTCGATGTCTGCACCCTGATCTACAACACCTTCAGGTCGGCGATCAGCCACGTGGTGACGGCGAAGCAGATCATCCCGATCCCGGCGCCGGTGGCTGCCGCGGCTGTTGCGGCCGGCGAAAAGGAGACGGCCGCCTCGTCGGCGCCACCCGCGGTCTACGAGATGGAGCCCAGCGACGGGCTGCTGCTCGCGGCATTGCTGCCTGCCAACCTGTCGATGCAGGTGTTTCGGGCGTTCCTGGAGAGCTATGCGTCCGAACAGGGGGCGCGCATGACCGCCATGGACAGTGCCACCCGCAACGCCGGCGAGATGATCGACCGCCTGCGGCTGACCTACAACCGCAGCCGCCAAGCGGCGATCACCAAGGAACTGATCGAGATCATTTCCGGGGCGGAGGCGGTGTGACCGCCGCGCGAGAGAACGGATTGCCAAAGGAGTCGTCGCGATGACCAGCAAGAACGCCATTGGCACCATCACCCAGGTTCTGGGTGCGGTGGTCGACGTGCGCTTTGAGGAGGGGGACCTCCCGCAGATCCTCAACGCCCTGCACCTCCAGCACCGTGGCAAGACGCTGGTCCTCGAGGTCGCCCAGCAGCTGGGCGAATCGACGGTGCGCACGGTGGCGATGGACACCACCGACGGCCTCGTCCGCGGCCAGGAGGTCGTCGATACCGGCGGCCCGATCATGGTCCCGGTGGGGCCGGAGACCCTGGGGCGGATCATCAACGTGACCGGCGAGCCGGTGGACGAACTGGGACCGGTCGAGACCAAGCAGAAGTATCCGATCCACCGGCCGGCGCCGAGCTTCCTCGAGCAGTCGACGGAAACCGAGATCCTGGTCACCGGCATCAAGGTCATCGACCTGATCGAGCCCTACGCGAAGGGCGGCAAGGTCGGCCTGTTCGGCGGCGCCGGGGTCGGCAAGACCGTCATCATCATGGAGCTGATCAACAACATCGCCAAGGCGCACGGCGGCTATTCGGTGTTCGCCGGGGTCGGCGAGCGGACCCGCGAGGGCAACGACCTCTATCACGAGATGATGGAGTCCGGCGTCATCCAGATCGGCGCCTCGGGCTCCAAGGCGGCACTGGTCTACGGCCAGATGAACGAACCGCCGGGCGCGCGCGCGCGGGTCGGACTCACCGGCCTCACCGTCGCCGAGTACTTCCGCGACGAGGAGGGGCAGGACGTGCTGTTCTTCGTCGACAACATCTTCCGCTTCACCCAGGCCGGCTCGGAAGTGTCGGCACTGTTGGGGCGCATTCCCTCGGCGGTCGGCTACCAGCCGACGCTGGCCACCGACATGGGCGCGCTGCAGGAGCGCATCACCACCACGACCAAGGGCTCGATCACCTCGGTGCAGGCGATCTACGTGCCGGCCGACGACCTCACCGACCCGGCACCGGCGACCTCGTTCGCGCACCTCGACGCGACCACCGTGCTCAGCCGCTCGATCGCCGAACTCGGCATCTACCCGGCGGTCGATCCGCTGGATTCGACCTCACGGGTGCTCGATCCGCGCATCGTCGGTGACGAACACTACGGCGTCGCCCGCGAGGTGCAGCGGGTGTTGCAGACCTACAAGTCGCTGCAAGACATCATCGCCATTCTCGGCATGGACGAGCTGTCCGAGGAGGACAAGCTGACCGTCGCCCGCGCCCGCAAGATCCAGCGCTTCCTCAGCCAGCCGTTCCACGTCGCCGAGGTGTTCACCGGCACCCCCGGCGTGTTCGTCGGTCTCGACGACACCATCAAGGGCTTCAAGGGCATCTGCGCCGGCGAATACGATCATCTGCCGGAGGCCTCCTTCTACATGGTCGGCACCATCGAGGAGGCGGTCGCCAAGGCGAAGCGGATGGCCGAGGAAGCGGCCTAGGCCCGAACGGCGGGAGGACGGGCGATGGCCGACAAGCTACTGTTCGAAATCGTCACTCCGGTCCGGATCGAGCGGTCCGAAGAGGTGGAGCTGGTGATCATTCCAGGTGGCGCAGGCAACTTCGGCGTGCTGCCGGGGCATGCTCCGATGTTGTCGACCCTGCGGCCCGGGACCGTCGAGATCCGCGACAAGGACCTCAAGATCGTCGACCAGATCTTCGTCGAGGAGGGGTTCGCCGATGTCACGCCCGAGCGCTGCACGGTCCTTGCCGAGGAGGCGATCCCGGTCGGCGAGCTCAGTCGCGATCTGGCGGAACAGCGGCTGAAGCGCGCCCACGACGCTCTTCTGGTCGCCGACACCTTCGGGCTCAGAATTGGTGCCGAACGGGAACTGCGGGCGGCCGAGGCGATGTGCGCGGCCCTCGACGCCTACGAGGCGGGGCGGGGCAAGGCGTCCTAGCGGACGGGCCGCCGCCGTCGCGCCGCCGCGCGCGGTTCGTCTCACCCGCGGCAGAGGCAATCCCCGATGAGGTTGTACCTGGTTCAGCACGGCGAGGCGGTCGCCAAGGAGGTCCACCCCGATCGGCCGCTGACCGACAAGGGGCGCGACGACGTGCGCCTGATCGGGGCCCTGCTCGCCGGAGCCGGCGTCGCCGTCGCCCGGGTGGTCGACAGCGGCAAGGTGCGGGCCCGGCAGACGGCGGAGAGCCTCGCCGCGGCGATCGCGCCCGGGATCGTCATCGAGGACGTCGCCAGCGGTCTGGCGCCGAAGGACTCCAGCGACTGGCTGGCCGCCGCGGCCGAACGCTGGGCGGGGGATACGCTGGTGGTCGGCCATCTCCCGTTCCTGGAACGGGCGGTCGCCCGGCTGGTGTGCGGTCGCGACCAGCGGGGCCTCGTCGCCTTCAGGCCGGGGAGCGTCGTCTGTCTGGAACGCCGGGAGGACGGCTCCGGCTGGACCATCGCCTGGATGGTGCGCCCGGAGCTCATCGGCCGCTGAGCGCCGCCTCGCCGCCCGGCCGTTGCTGGAGCCCGTCGGTCGCCGACGCGGTGGCGCTGCAGAACCAGCTCGCCGACCGGGTCGTCCGCAGCGACCGGCTCGGGCCGGTGCGACGGGTCGCGGGCGTCGATGTCGCCTACGGCCGCCGCGGCGGCGATGCGCACGCGGCGGTGGTCGTGGTCGATGCCGCCGGCCTGGCGGAGGTGGACCGCGCGACGGCCCGCTGCCCGGTGACGTTTCCGTATGTGCCCGGACTGCTGTCGTTCCGCGAGGCGCCGGCGGCGATCGCGGCGCTCGCCCGGCTGCAGACGCCGCCCGACCTGTTGCTGTGCGACGGCCAGGGCATCGCCCACCCGCGCCGGTTCGGCATCGCCAGTCATCTCGGCGTCGCGCTCGACATCCCGTCGATCGGCGTCGCCAAGTCCCGCCTGGTCGGAACCCACGGCCAGCCGGGACCGCGGCGCGGCGACTGGACGCCGCTGTTGGACAAGCAGGAGGTGATCGGCGCGGTGCTGCGCACCCGCTCCGGCTGCCGGCCGATCTTCGTTTCGATCGGCCATCGGGTCTCGCTCGAGACCGCGATCGCCTGGGTGATGCGCTGCACGACCCGCTTTCGCCTGCCGGAGACGACCCGCGCCGCGGACCGATTGTCGAAGACGCCTGCCGCCGGCGACCGGTGATCGCCGCCGGCGACCGCGGGCGTGGCCGTCCTGCAACGACGGCGATCGATCCTTAACGAGACGGCAAGCGGCGGCTTGTATCGTTGTGCAGTGCAACATACCTGCGAGGCGTGATGATCCCGATCCGCACCCTGACCGCGCTCGAACTGCCCCGCTACCGGGACCATCTCCTGCGGCTCGACGAGGCCGATCGCCGGTTGCGGTTCGGCTTTCCCATTGCCGATGCCGGGATCGCCGCCTTCGTCGGCGGCATCGACCCCCTCGACACCCGGCTGCTGGTCCACGAAGGCCCCGATCTCGAGGTCGTCGGGGCGGTGCAGGCGGTGGCGACCGCCTGGCAGGCGGCGGAGTTCGCGTTCAGCGTCGAGCCCCGCTCCCGGGGGCGCGGCATCGCAACGGCGCTGTTCGACCGCGCCGTCCTGTGGGCGCGCAACCGCGGCATCCGCCGGGCCTATGTCCAGTGCCTGGCGGAAAACCGGGCGATGCGGCAGATCGCCCGCAAGGCGGGGATGGCGATCGTCACCGCGAGCGGCGAGAGCGAGGGCTATCTCGACATTCCCGCCGCAACCACCGCGACCGTGCTCCGCGAACTGATCGAGGAAAGCCGGGGCCTCTGCGCGTTCGCCGACCAGGCCCGCGGCCGCCTCGCCGCGCCGTTCCCGGTGGTGCCGGCGGCGGCGTGAGCGGCGATCGCCGGCCCCGGTCCCGAATTCGCTTGCAATCGGCGGGGGCGGCTTCCAGGCTGGGCGGTGGCAATGTCTCTCGGTTCCCGCCGGCCCCGCGCGCCGGCGGGCGAGGGCTCGCAGCCGATCCGATCGCGGCGACAGTCGTGGGGACGGTCGTGGGGACGGTCGATGGGACGGTCGCGGGGTCTCTGATCGACGGGCCGATCCCGCCCGGTTGCGGTGGGAGCACGAGCCGATCGGTCGACGATGGCGGACCGTCCCGGCAGCTGTCGCATCGTTGACGACCTGGACAGAGAGGAGCGACCATCGTGAAACTCGATTCCAGCCAAATCGATCAGATCGAAGTCCTGATCGGCGTCCAACCGATGCCCGAGAACCATCCGGTGATCGACGACCTCACCGCCGCGTTCGGCGAGCACACGTTCTACTTGAGCGAGGAAGGCCTGGTGATCTGGGAGTGGCTCGAGGGGCCGGACACCGATGGACAGCCGGTGGTGGCCGTGGTCCTGGCGGCCTGGATCGATGACGAGAAATCGTCGTTGCAGACCCATCAGCCGAAAGTCACCGAGTTCGTGATCCCCCTCGCGCCGATCCCGCCGACCGCCATCGTGTGAGCCCCGATCCGGCGGGCGACGGCGCGGAGAGCGCCGATCGCGATTGCTCGTTGACATTCCGCAACGAATGTTCTTATTTTGTTCCGAGTTCCGGGGCGGCGGACCCGCCCGTCACGACTGGAAGCGACGCCGATCGTCGGTCGCGACGAACGGCAGCGGTCCGGTGGAGGTCCCGCAGGCATGATCGTTCGGCGGCCGCCGCTGCATTGGCTGTTGCTGCTGGCCCTGGTGGCGATGTGGGGGAGCTCGTTCATGCTCACCAAGATCGCCGTCGCGGCGATGCCGCCCTCGACCGTGGTCGCCGGGCGGCTGGGCATCGCGGCGGTGGTCCTGTCCGGCGCGCTGGTGATGGCCGGCCGGCGGTTGCCGGGATGGGGGCGGCACTGGCTGTTCTTCGTGGCGATGGCGCTGATCGGCAACTGCATCCCGTTCTGGCTGATCAGCTGGGGGCAACAGCGGATCGACAGCGGCGCGGCCGGTATTCTGATGGCGGCGATGCCGCTGGCGACCGTGGTGCTCGCCCATCGCTTCGTCGACGGCGAGCGGCTGAACCGGTCGCGACTGCTCGGCTTCGCGACCGGCTTCTGCGGGATCGTCGTTCTGGTCGGGCCGGAGGCGCTGCTGGAGCTCGGCGGCGGCGGATCGGCGCTGCTGTCCGAACTGGCGGTGCTGGCCGGCGCCCTCTGCTATGCGGTCGCGACCATCGTCGCCCGGCGCCGGCCGCACAGCGACGCCCTGGTCGCCGCCGCCGGTGTGACCATCGCCGCCGCCGTGATGATGGCACCGGCGGCGGCCGGTGCCGGCCTGCCACCGGTGGCGCTGTCCGCGGGAGCCGTCGCCGCCGTCCTGGTCCTCGGCGTGATGTCGACGGCGCTGGCGACGGTGGTCTACTTCAAACTGGTCACCGTGGCGGGACCGAGCTTCCTGTCGCTGATCAACTACCTGATCCCGCTGTGGGCGGTGCTGGTCGGGATGGTCGTGCTGGGCGAGCGGCCGGAGTGGACGGCGCTGCTCGCCCTGGCGATGGTGTTGTCGGGCATCGCCCTCAGCGAGGTGGACGGCGCGGCTCTCGGACCACGATGGCGCAAGGTGGTGTCGACAGACGACCGCGGGCTGCGCTGAACGCGCGAGGACGGCGCGACCGGGCCGCCGGAGCCCTTTTCTCCCCGCCACCGGGTCGCCGACCATGACACCGATGTGACGGCGAGCGGGCGCGGGTGCCCGCGAGCCGGCTGCGGAGGTGCCAACCTTCTGCAGTGGGGTAACAATCCGTAACAAAGAGTGATTTGAGGGTGGACCGGCGCCCTGCTACGGAGATAGAGGACGGGAGGGTCCGTGGAAGTTGAAAGCGAGTACTGCCAGTCGAGTGTTCGGATCCCGCCGCCGGCGCCTGGGGCGCCTTTTTCAATAGATTTTGGTAGAAAGCCAGAATAGGGTTGAGATTGGTCGCGTCGGCGTTCGGAAGGTGTTCCAGCAGTTGATCGGGGCCGGCGGCAGGGGCGCGGGATGTCCAGCGACGACTGCCGAAGTGTTTGGCGGTCCTTCGCGCCGACGAGGCGGGTGACCGAACCCGGCCGCTGGAGCCGGGGAGGCGATTCGCAGCGCGCGGCCGATGGCGTCGTCTGGCGTGCGGCGATGCCGAGGGGATGGGCCTCGGGGGCGGGGTCGATCGCTCGCAAAGCCGGATCCGGAGACCGACGAACGTGCGTTCCGATGGGCGGTGTCACGAGGGTGGGATGGCAGGAGAGAGACCGACGGTGCAGCTGACCGCAACGACCAACAGCGGCCTCGCGCCGCGACTCGCCGATTTCGAGACGTTGACGGACGGCCTCGACTACGCGGCGAAGGGTGAGACCGGATACTGTTTCTTCTCGACCCGCGGCGACCCGGCGCACGCGCTGCCCTATGCCGAACTGCGCGAGCGGGCAATCGATCTCGCCCATCGCCTGAGCGCGAGCGGACTCGAACGGGGCAGCCGATTCGCGATCATCGCCGAGACCAACCCGGAGTTCGCGGTCTTCTTCTTCGCCTGCCAGTACGCCGGGCTGATCCCGGTGCCGCTGCCGCTCAGCATCAATCTCGGCGGCCACGACACCCACGTCGCCCGGTTGCGCGGCATGCTGTCGGCGGCCCGGCCGGCGGCGGCGATGGCGTCGGCGGATCTCGTCGGATCGCTCCGCGAGGCCGCCGAGGGACTCGGCGTCGCGATGCTGGGAACGCCCGACGCGTTCCGGAACCTGAGCGGCCACGGCGGCGTGCTGCGTCCGTTCGACCGCGACGCGCCCTGCTATATCCAGTACTCGTCCGGCAGCACCAGCCAGCCGCGCGGCGTGCTGGTGACCCAGAAGGCGATCACCAGCAACGCCCGCGCCATCGGTCGCCACGGACTGGGATTGCGGCCCGGCGACCGCGCCACCTCGTGGCTGCCGCTCTACCACGACATGGGCCTGGTCGGGTTCTGCCTGACGCCGATGCTGACCCAGGTCTCGGTCGACTACCTGGCGACGACCACGTTCGCGTTGCGTCCGCGCACCTGGCTCAAGGTCATCTCCGAGACCGGCGGCACCATCTCCTTCAGCCCGACGTTCGGCTACGAGCTGTGCCTGAAGCGGGGGGCCAAGGGCGGCGGCGACTTCGATCTCTCGTCGTGGCGGATCGCCGGGATCGGTGGCGAGATGGTGCGGGCCAAGGTTCTCGACGAGTTCGCCGCCACCTTCGCCGAGGCCGGCTTCGATGCCCGGGCGTTCGTGCCCAGCTACGGCCTCGCCGAGGCGACGCTGGCGGTCAGCTTCCGGCCGATCGGCGAGGGGCTGCGGGTCGACCAGGTCGACCGCGAGGTCTACGAGCGGACCGGCCGCGCAGTGACGGCGCCGCGGAACGGCCACGCGCCCGCCCAGGTGCGCTCGTTCGTCACCTGCGGACGGGTGCTGCCCGGCTATGGCGTCGAGATCCGCGACGACCAGGGCCGGGGTCTTCCCGACCGCACCATCGGTCGCATCTGCATCAGCGGCCCCAGTCTGATGGACGGCTACTACCGCAATCCCGAGGCGACCCGCCAGGTGATGCTGGCCGACGGCTGGCTGGACACCGGCGACATGGGCTACCTGATCGACGGCGAACTGGTGGTCACCGGCCGCAAGAAGGACATGATCATCTGCAACGGCCGCAACATCTGGCCGCAGGACCTGGAGTGGGCGATCGAGAACGTCGCCGGGGTGCGCAGCGGCTGCGTCGCCGCCTTCTCGGTGGCCGACGGTGACGACGAGGAGCGGGTGGTGGTGGTGGCCGAGAGCTCGGTCGCCGAAGCCGCTAGGCAGGCCGACGTGATGCGCGAGATCGCGGCGATCATCCACAAGTCCGCCGGGGTGCATTGCGAGGTGGTGCTGGTGCCGGCGCGGTCGCTGACCTACACCTCGTCGGGCAAGCTCAGCCGGTCGGCCGCGAAGGCCCGTTATCTCGAGGGGGCGATCCGTCCGGCGCCCCCCGTCCCGGACGCCTTCTCTCCCCACGACGGCGAAGACCGCCTCGCGGTCGCGGCCGGCGAATAGGCGCTCCCCACGAGCAGGCCGTGGCGCCGGGTCCCGAGGCGGGTGTCGTCGCGCTGACCGGGGCGAGCGGCTTCGTCGGCCAGGCGCTGGCGACCGCCCTCGTCCGGTGCGGCTGGCGGGTGCGTGCGCTCGCCCGCCGGCCGGAATCGGTCCCCGGGCCGCCGGGGGTCGAAGTCGTTCCCGGAGCGCTCGAGGACGCGGACAGTCTGCGACGGCTGGTCGCCGGGACGACCGCCGTGGTCCATTGCGCGGGCGCGGTCAAGGCCCGCCGCGCGGCCGACTTCTACGCGGTCAACGCGGCCGGAACCGCCCGCCTGGCGGCGGTCGCCGCCGAGCGTGACCCACCGCCCCGGCTGCTGGCGATCTCCTCGCTGGCCGCCCGCGAACCCGCGCTCGGTCCCTACGCCGACAGCAAGTCCCGGGCCGAGCGGGAACTGCGGCGGCATGCCCCGCGACTTCCCTACTGCATCGTCCGCCCGCCGGCCGTCTACGGCCCCGGCGATCGGGCGACGCTGACCCTGTTTCGCCAACTGGCGCGCGGCTTCGCCATCGTTCCGGCGGGTAGAGACCGGCGGTTCTCGCTGATCTTCGTCGACGATCTGGCGGCCGCGGTGGTGCGGCTGCTGGATACGCCCCGATGGGGCGGGAGCCCCATCGAGCTCGACGACGGGCGCGAGGGCGGCTACGCGTGGCGAGAGATCGCAACGATCGCCGCCGAGGTGCTGGGCCGCCGGGTGCGCTGTATCGCGGTGCCGTTCCCCGTCGCGCTGGCGCCGGTCGCGCTCGCCGAGCGGCTCGCCGCCCTGGCGGGAGGGAGCCCGATGGTGACGACGGCCAAGCTCCGCGAACTGTTCCATCCGGACTGGGTCAGCGCCTCCCGCGCCGGGACCCCGCTCGCCGACTGGCGACCGGCGACCGCCTTCAAAGAGGGTTTTGGACGTACGGTGCTATGGTATAAGCAGGCCCATTGGCTGTAGCCGGGATCGGGCGCGCCTGTCGACGGCGAGGCCGCCCCGGCGGCGGGCGGCGGCGGGCGGGAACGGACTGCGGGGTGACATGGACAACAGCATCGACGCCGTGGTCGCGGAGCTCTGCGGCATGCTGCAACGATACAACAAGGGCGGCATCGACCTGACGGCGGCGACCGATCTCGGCTCCGAGCTCGAGATCGACTCGGTCGAGGTGATGGACCTGATCATGGAGATCGAGGACAAGTACGATATCGACATCCCGATCAACCTCGTTTCCGACATCGAGCGCATCGGGGACCTGGCGAAGCTGGTGTGCTCGCGGATGGAAGGGCGCTGAGCGTGGATATCTTCGACAAGTATGTTCTGGCGTCCGGGCGGCACGATCGGGTTCTCGAATTCGGTCGCGACCCGTTCAATCTGCGGATGGAGGACATCCGTTCGGCGACCGAGGCCGTGGTCAACGGCCGTCCGACGATCCTGGTCGGCACCAACAACTATCTCGGCATGACCTTCGATCCGGCGTGTGTCGAGGCGGCGATCGCGGCGATCCGCAGCTACGGCACCGGGACGACCGGATCGCGGATCGCCAACGGCACCTATGCGGCGCACCTCGAGCTCGAGCAGGCGCTGTGCCGGTTTCTGAAGCGGCGCTCGACCATGGTGTTCCCGACCGGATACCAGGCCAATCTCGGCATCCTCGCCGGCCTCGCCGGCCCCGCCGACACCATCTTTCTCGACGCCGACTCCCATGCCAGCATCTACGACGGCTGTCGCCTCAGCGGCGCGACGCTGGTCCGATTCCGGCACAACGACGCCAACGATCTCGACAAGCGGCTGCGCCGGCTCGGCGACCAAGGCGGGTGCAAACTGATCGTCGTCGAGGGCATCTACAGCATGCTCGGCGACCGGGCTCCGCTGGTCGAGTTCGCCGCGGTCAAACGCCGGCACGGCGCCTACCTGCTGGTCGACGAAGCCCATTCGCTGGGCGTGCTCGGCGATCACGGCCGCGGGCTGGCCGAGGAACAGGGCGTCGAGGACGAGGTCGACTTCGTGGTCGGCACGTTCAGCAAGAGCCTGGGCGCGGTCGGCGGTTTCGGGGCGTCCAACCATCCCGGCTTCGAGGTGCTGCGCTTCTGCAGCCGTCCCTACATGTTCACCGCCTCGTCGTCCCCGTCCAACGTCGCCTCGGTGGCGGCGGCGGTGCGGCGCCTGGAGGAGCAGCCGGAGCTGCGCCGACGCCTGTGGGACAACGCGCGCGCCCTGCACGAGGGCCTGTCGCGGCTCGGCCTGGAGGTCGCCTCGCCGGAGAGCCCGGTCATCGCGGTTCGCATGAGGGACGAGGAGGACGCCATCCGCGCCTGGAATCGGCTGCTCGAGAACGGCGTCTACGTCAATCTGGCGTTGCCGCCGGGAACGCCGAGCGGCTTCTGCCTGCTCCGGTGCAGCGTCTCGGCGGCGCACACGTCGGAACAGATCGGCGAGATCGTCAGGCGTTTCGAGGCGGTCGTCGACCCGCGCGACACGGCCTCGGAAGCGAAACGGGCGGCGGGCGCCGGCTCCTGACGCGCGGCGCGCCGGCGCTCAGCGGAACGCGCCCAGGCGGTAGAGGCGCCAGAACACGGTCGTCGCGGCGAGGATCGGGTGGCGGCGCTGCCACGGCGTCAGCGTGATCGAAACGCCCGAGTGCCGCTCGATCTTGAACATCAGGTAGGCGGCCCCGTTCTGGAAGGTGAACGCCGCCTTGATCAGGCGCAGCACCGACAGCGCCTTGCCGAGGGCGCGGCGGCGGCGCCAGCGGCCGGCGGTCCCTCGGTCGATCGCCGGCTGCCGACCGTCCGGGATCGCCGCGATGCGGTCGTAGCGGGCGGCGTGGGTCCGGTAGAGCTCCGCCGCGCGGCCGGGCCGCTCCGCCCGCAGTTCGGTCCGGTAGGTCTCCGAGAACGCCCGCACCCACAGCTCCGGCGACTGGGCTTCGGCCGGCAGCAGCGGGCGAACCTCGTCGATCAGCGTCGAGACGGAGCGCGCGAGGGCGGCGACCACCCGTGCCCGGATGGCCGGGTCACGGACCCATGCGAGCACCACCGGCTGCGCGAAACGCGCCCAGAAGTAGGGGTGGAAGGTGTCCGCGGACACCAGACGCTCCAGGTGCGGCAGGCTGACGAGGGCATACTTGGCGCGCACGGTGCCACCGTCGAACGGTGCCTCCAGGTAGTAGACGTTGGGCGGCAGCAGCCGGTTGAGGATCCGCATCACCATCCCCTGGCCGCTGCCGCGGTAGTCGTCCGCGAGCAGGTAGAGATCGACCACCCGGCCGTCGACCACCCCGTCGCGCAGGCAGCTGCCGTAGGCCAGCACCGCGGCGATCGCCGGCCCGTGCCGGTGGCGGGCCGCCTCCGCGACGGCGAGGACGGCTGCCGGCGGCGTCGCGTCGACCTCCGCGTCGATCAGTCGAACCAGCGTCTCGGATGGGAGATCCACCGATCGCCTCTCAGAGTCGCACGAAATCGACTTCATCCTCGGCGCTGACGATCACCGGTCGGCCGTGCTCCGGCTCGAACATCTGGCCATCGAGGGTGAACGGGCAGGCCATCTCCAGGGCGATCCGCTTCGCGGCTTGGCTCTGGTAGGTATCGCCGGGAAGGCCGCGACGGGGAGGACCATACAGGATTCTGCGGGCGAAGCGCACCAAGTGTCGCGGCGGGTCGGCGATCGCGGTGAAGCGAACGGGGCCGCCGTCCTGGTTCCAGAACGGCCGCGATCCGAGGATCAGCCGGTCGAGGGTGGTGGCCAGCAACAGAAACAGCCGCCGCGGTTCGGCGGCGGCGGCGTCGATGGAGACCGCGATCGTCTCGCCGCGGAACGTCTCGCCGCGACCGCCGGAAACGAGCCAGCCGAGCAGCATGCCGGCCAGGGTGACGCCGGTGGCCCAGTCGGACTCCAGGCCGCGGGCGTGAACCCGGGTTCGGCAGACCTCGATGCCGCGGACGATCCCGGCGGTGCCGAAGAACATCCCGTACTGCGCCGGGTAGCCGGCCGCATGCTCGACCTTGAGAACGTGACGGCGGATCAGGCGGTGCGCGAGCGCCCCGCCGCGCGCCAGGTCGACGAGACCGCGAAGCGACCGGACGGCGCCACCGCGGGGTCCGACATCGGCTGCGGTCATGTTGGTCATGCCGCGCGGCAGCACCGCGAGCGGCGGGAGGGGCGAGAACGGCCGCGCCGAAAGCAGTTCCGTCAGCACCGCCTGAACGGTGCCGTCGCCGCCGTTGGTGACGATCAGCCCGACGCCGTCGCGGGCGAAGTCCTGCAACGCCTGCGGCAATCCGTCGACGCCGGCGAGGCGGGCATGCACCACTTCCGGAGCGTCCGCGATCGCCGCGTCGATCGCCGCCGTCCCGCGCCGGTTCTGCTGGCTGCGGATGTTGCTGATCAGACCGAGCCTGATCGCCGCCGTCGCCGGCCTCCCGGTCGTCGCGGGAGCTGTGGGCGGCGGGCCGGGGGGCACGGGGGTGGACACTACCCTTCGTCGCGGACCAGGAGGCTGCCGATCACCGCGGTCAACACCAGCGCCGGGCTCCACGCCGATAGCCACGGCGGCACGAATCCCGCTTCTCCGATCGCCAGGCTGACGCCGTCGAAGACGAAGAAGGCGAAGCCGATCGCCAGCGACGAGACCATCACCATCGCGAACGACCCGGTGCGGCGGAACCGCTGGGCGAGGGCAACGACGAGCGCGACCATCAGGAGCGGTGTCAGGGCCGAGGCGATGCGGTACTGAAACCATGTGCGGTAGAGGTGCGTCGGTCGCTGACCGTAGCCCTGGTTGTCGATCAGTCGACCGATGTCGGCGAGCGGCAGGTCCCGCAGATCCCGGGCGATCAGCGGCAGGTGCTCGACGTCGGGGAGGCCGTTCCAGTCGAGTTCCCCGAGCGAGGCGATCTGCGGCGGTTCGACCACCCGGCGGACCGTGTCGGAAAGGATCCATGTCTCACCCTCGCGGCGGGCGCTCCCCACGAAGAGGTGCTCGGACAACAGGCCGTCGGCGCCACGCCGGAAGATCTGCAGGTTCTCCAGTCGGCCCGACTTCGCCTGCTCGGTGGGGAACCGGACGATGTCCCGACCGCTGCGCAACCAGACGGCCTCGCTCGCGCCCTGCAGGATGCCTCTCTTCGCGAAGTCGCCGACCCCCCAGTCGTGCAGCCGTTCCAGGGTCGCCGGCACCGCCCGGTCGTTCAGCCCCAACTGGACGGCGGCGAGCAACAGGCCCGCCGGCAGCGTCGCACGCAACACCCCGACGGTGGACACGCCGCCGCCCCAGACGGCGACCAGTTCGCTGTGGCGCAGCATGCTGGTGAGCGTGAGGAAGGCGGCGATCAGCGTGGCGATGGGGAGCATCCGCGACAGGATGTCCGGCAGCCGCAGAAGGCTGTAGTGGAGCAGCGCCGCGCGATCGCCGTCGCCGGCCCTCAGGATCCGATCACTCTGTTCCATCAGCTCGAAGGTCATCGCAAACCCCGCCATGCCGAACAGCAGTAGGGTGCAGGTGATCAGGACCCGACGACAGAGATACCGAGCGATGATGCTCACGCGCCTTCCTTCTCCCGCGCCGGCCGGCGCGTGACGAGATCACGCACGCGGGCGACGGCATCGCCGACGGATCCGATCGACAGCGCACCCGGGACCCGGGTGGCGGACTGCCGAAACAACACCAGGGTGCCGGCGGCGAACACCAGGAAGGGCGTCCACAGCGCGATCACGGGGTCCACCAGCTCCGATTCCGCCATGTTCTCGAGCCGGTCGAGGACGTTGTGATAGATCAGCAACACCAGGAGCCCGACGACGATCCCTGACGAGCGGTCGCTGCGCCGCCGACCGAGCGCCAGCGGAATCGCCAGAAACGGCAGCAACGGCACCGACAGGATGCGGACGACCCGGCCGTGGAACTCGGCCAGCATATCGGACGTGCCGACATCGGGCGGCGGATCGACACGACGGTCCCACAGTTCGAACAGGGTGAACTCCCGCTCGTCCTTGCCGCGTGGCCGGTAGAGCCGAGCGCCATCCAGGCCGAGGCCGGTGCGCAGTTCGTCGAAGCGCAGCACCGCCATCGAAGCGGGCGGTTTCACCTCGGCCTCGGTCGCGGTCGCCGCATGGGCGGGCAGCTCCAGACGCAGCCCGTCGTACAGTCGCAGCGACGGCCCCGTGGCACCGTCGATCTTCTCCACCCGACCGCCGCGGGCGGTCATCACCACTTGATTGCCGTCCTCCTTCTGCTCGAAGACGAAAACCTTGCTGAAGGACATGCCGTCGCGATCCAGACCTTCGATCAGGAACGTCATGCCCTCGACGGCGGTGAACACGCGTGCCCGCAGAAAGGCCTGGACCGTCTCGTTGGTGAGCACCGCGATCATCGACTGGTAGGCATACCGACCGTAGGGCTTGAGGTGGCTGAACAGCGCCGCCGCGACCAGCATCGTCAGCAAGGCGATGTACACCGCCGGCCTCGCCAGCCGCTCCAGCCCGATACCCGCCGAATGGAAGGCGTCCAGTTCGCCATCCTGGCTCAGCCGGTTGAAGGCGATCAGGACGCCGAGGTAGAGACTGATCGGCAGTGCCAGCGTCAGGTAGTGGGGGACGAGATAGGCGAGGATCTCGAACACCACGCCGAGGGGGCCGTGGGAGCCGAGCATGAGGTCGAGCAGGCGCAGCATGCGCTCGATCAGAAGCACGGCGAGCGCGATCAGCAGCGCCGCGGTCAGCGGGCGCAGGATCTGGCCGAGGAGATAGCGATCGCTGGTCGACATGCCCCTTCCTGCGGCGATCTGGCGCCCGAACGCCGCACTCATACTCCTCCATGCCCGACGGTTCCAGATCCCGGCACGCCGTCGTCGATCCGCGATCAGCGGACGAGCTCGACGACCCGGCGATCGGCGGCCACGAACCGACCCGATCGCGAATCGTATCGCCGCGCCCGCAGCGCGAGCGTCCAGCCGCCGGGGGAGCGCTCGACCCCGAACAGATGGTACTGCCCGGCCTCCGTGCCGGCGGTCGGCAGCGCCGAGGCGGAGGGGACGCCGAACACCGGCACCGGGCCATCCGCGCCGGCGATCTCCGCGGCGCAGAAGCGATGGTTGTGGCCGAACAGAACGAGCTCTGCTCCGGCGGTCGCGACGACGTCGCGAAACGCCGCGGCGTCGGCGAGCCCCTTGCGCCGCGGCGTCGTGCCCGGAATCGGCGGGTGATGAAGCAGGATCACCCGGAACACCGCGATCCCGCGCAGCTGTTCCAGAAGCCGGGCGAGGGCGGCGAGCTGGTGGGCACCCAGCCGGCCGCTTGCCAGACCGGGGGCGGTCGGCAGCGCCGTCGACAGCCCGACGATCGCCAACGGACCGCGGCGGCGGAGAATCGGGAACTCGGCGGCGGCCGGCGGCGCGGCGGCGGCGTCGGTCGCCGTCTCCGAGCTCATGTAGGCGGCCCATTGCGCCCACGACCGCGCCCACGGAACGGCGACGTAGGCGTCGTGGTTTCCGGGCACGACGGTCACCCGCTCCGGGCTGCCGAGCCCGGAAAGCCACGCCGCCGCCCGCGCGAACTCGGTCGGCAGCGAGATGTTGACGAGATCGCCGGTGACCGCGACATGGTCGGGCCGTTCGCCGCCGAGGTCGCGGGCCAGGGCATCGAGCACCTCCTGGCGGTGGATGCGGGTGCGCCGGCAGCGCCACGACAGGTAGCCGAGCAGCCGCTTGCCCAGGAGGGCGCCGGGGCCGGCGGCGAGGGGGCCCGGCACGTGGGGGTCGGAGAGGTGGGCGAGGGTGAACATCGGCTGGGCGGCGATTGGAGGCCAGGCGGCGACGGAAGCGGGTTCGGACGTCATCCTAACACAGACGGCGGCGGGGCGCGGCACCCCTCTGTCGGCGGCGAGGGGTCGGCCGCGACCACCCCGGCGGCCGCGCGCTCGCGATGCGCCAGGATCCGCTCGACGAGGGCGAGGTCGTCCGCCTTGTCGACGTCGATCGCCGCGTCGGCGACCGGCACGACGACGGCGCGGGCATCCGCACCCGCCACCTTCGACAGCCGTTCCAGGGCCTGAGCGAGGGTGAGACGGCCGAGGCCGTAGCGAAGCAGCGTGCCCGGTCCGAGCGCCGTGGCGATCCGCCACGGGCGCTTGCGGTCCCGTTCCACCCGCCGCCAGAACCGGAGCACATCGAGCCCCGTCGCGGTGCGCACGCAGAACAGGTTGCAGCCGCTCATTCGGCCGTCGCGAAACCGCAGGAAGGTGCGTTTGGCGTCCGGATGGGCGGCGAGCACCCGTTCGGCGGGGACCAGCCCGGCAGCGACGTCGGCGCCGGTGGCGTGGGCCGCCGCCAGGAAGGAATCGACCACGTCCGGGGTCAGCAACGGGTGATCGGCGGTGGTGATCAGGAGCGGAAACGGGCGGTCGAGGGCCTCGGCGGCGGCGAGCGCGCTCAGGCTCGGGGTCGCCCGGCTCTCGACGACGACGAGTCCGGCGGCGGCCGCCGGCGGGAGGGAGGGCGCGAGATCGGCGACGAGGCCGGGTGTCTCGATCGAAACGGCGATGCGGGCGACCGAGTGGCTCGCGGCGAGCGCCGCGATCACCCGGGCCAGCATCGGCACCCCGCCGGCCGGCACCAGGCATTTGTGGCTCAGTCCCGCCGCGACGGCCACCGGGTCGTCGGGGCCGCGCCGGCCGGCGAGCACCAGCGCCGTCGCCCGGGCCGTCCCCGGTGTCGGTACCGGTGTCGGTGCCGGTGCCGGTGTCGGTGTCGGCGAACCGCCGCTCACGCCAGGTCCTTCTCGTAGACGCGGTAGGTCTTGTAGGGGCGTCCGCCGAACATCTCGATCAGCCGCCGGGTCGGCCGGTTGTCCTCGAGGATCCACGACAGCTCGCCCCGCTCGGTGCCGCGGCGGCGGTGCGCCTCGCGGATGAGATCGATCGCCCCCAGCATCAGCGCCGCGGTCAGCGGAGTCCCCTGATGGCGGCGGCGCACGCCCATCAGCGGCAGGCGGGCGCTCTTGACGCCGCGGACCTTGAGGCGCCAGAAGAGCTTCGCCCAGCCGAACGGCAACAGCCGTCCGCCGAGGTCGTGGATCGCCTCGTTGACGTTGGGCAGGCTCACCGCCATCGCCACCGGCACGCCGTCGAGTTCGGCGATGGCGACGTCGTCGGGGCGCAGCAGCGGCTTCAGGTTGTCCGCCAGGTCGCGCATCTCCGGTTCGGAGAATGGTTGAAACTCCCAGTTGCCCGACCAGGCGTCGTTGAAGATGTCGACGATCATCGCCACTTCGGCCGCGAACCGGCCGGCGTCCATCGGTCGGAAGCGGAGATTGTTCTCCGCCTTCGCCTTGTCGACGAAGGCGCGGATGGTCGCCGGCGGCTCGGCCGCCACCTCGTATGAATAGGCGATCAGGTCCTTGGCCTTGCGATAGCCCAGCTGTTCCAGGCGCGGCCCGTAGTACGGCCGTGCGTGGCCCATCATCAGATAGGGCGGGGTCGAGAAGCCGTCGACCAGGAGGCCGCTCTCGTCGTTGATCGACAGGCTGAAGGGGCCGAGGATGCGCGTCAGCCCGCGCTCCCGCAACCACCCCTCGGCAGTGGCGAGCAGGATGCGAAACACCTCCGGGTCGTCCTCCGCTTCGAGAAACCCGAAATGTCCGGTCGCGGCGTCGTGCAGCCGCAGCGAGGTGCGGTCGAGCTGCGCGCTGATGCGGCCGACCGGCCGGTCGCCCCTGACGGCGACCCAGAAGGCCGCCTCGGCGTGGCGGAAATAGGGATTGCGGCGGCGATCGAGATGGCGGAGGCGTTCGAACCGCAACGGCGGCACCCAGGCGGGATCGTCGGCGTAGAGCGGCTTCGCCATCTCGACGAAGCGAACGAGGGCGCGACGATCGTCGACCGGTTGGAGGCGAAGCGCACCCGGCGCGGCTCGACCGCTCACGCCGTCCGACCCCGGAGCGGGGGGCGGGCGGATGCTCGCCCGGCCACCGCGCTCAGCCGCCGGCCGCGCGGGTGACCGGGGAGCCGACCTCCAGGCCCGACAGCCGTGCCACCCAGGGATAGCGTCGGGTCGTCGGCCCCGTATAGCCGAGGTTGAACACCGTCTCGCTGCGCAGGAATTCGCGGGGATGGCGGTAGTAGGTGCCGAGCATCCGATCCCAGAAGAAGCTGGTGATCCCGTAGTTGCCCTTCTCGCTGTGGAAATGGTGGGCGAGATGCAGCTTCTTGATCCGCCGGAGCCACTTCCAGCGCGGCGTGAACGGCAGGTGCTGGATGCAGTGGCAGAATTCGTAGACGCAGGTTGTCGCCAGTCCCCAGGCCAGTCCGGCGAGCGCGCCGGCCGGTCCGGCGATCAGCCAGCCGATCGGCACGATGACCATCACCAGGGTCGGCAGGGTGGTGGTGAGCGCCCCGAACAGCACGCCGAGATCGTTGGGATCCTGATGGTGGTCGAAGTGGATGCGCTTCCACAGCGCCGCCGTCTGCGGGCGTTTGTAGAGGAAGCCGCCGTGCAGCACGAAGCGGTGCAGCAGGTACCACACCAGCGGGTAGAGGGGCACGACGGCGGCGGCGGCGAGCAGCGGCCGCCAGGAGTCTCCGGCCAGCGCGACGACCGCGACGACCGAGATCACCGCCAACACGAGATAGGACATGATCGTGTAATGGGTGAAATAAGCGGCGACGAGATCGCCGAGCGTCATCTTGTCGAGAAAGTACTTGCGGCCCGTCCACGGCCCGATCCGTACCGTCACCACCTACCTCTTCTTCCCGCGGCGGCGCATTGTCTTCACCGGTCGCCGGCAGCCGGGTTCGGCTACGCGGCGAGCGGCGGCGTCCGCTCGATGACTTCGAAAGCGTCGTGGCGCACGTGGTTCTCGTCCATTTCCCGGCGGACCAGCGCCTCGCTGACGATCCCGCGCTCGAGGCATTCGCGCAGCAGACCGAAGAACAGCCGTTCCTGGTTGCCGTCGGGATGGCGCCGATAGCGTCCGAGGAACGCATGGGCGCCGAACAGCTGCCGCCGCCAGCGCATGACCCAGCCGATCGGCGGGAACAGGCGGAAGGTCTCGGCCGGCGTGAAATCGACCGGCAGGCCGGTCTTCCACGGCTGGGTGATGCGGCGGGTGTTGTGCACCATCTTGGTGTCGGCGCTCAGCCGATCGAAGTCGTTCCATTCCGGCTCGAGCAGGCCGATCGACTCGCGCGGCTCCAGCTTCAGGGAGATCCACTCCATGTAGTCGCGCTTGAACGCGAACATCTCCTCGAACTGCTCCCGGCAGCGCCAGTGGCGAAGCTTGGCGCAGTCGAGCAGCATCACGCTGGTGGCGAAGAACCCGAGCTTGCCGGCCGCGATCCCCTTGAGGCCGGACCGGGTGCGGCACAGGATGGCCTTGCCCCGCATGTCGCGCGACAGGAGCTCCCAGACGTCGCCGACCGCGAACACGTCCGGGTCGATCACCGCCGCCCGCCCGGAATAACCCATCAGCTCCGGCGGCATGAAGCGGAGCGGGGTGAACGACTGCAGATCATCCATCGTCCACGCGCGCTTGACGCCGTCGCGGAGGAACGGCTGGCCCTCCCGCGCGGCCAGGAACGGATGGTCGTCGGTGTGGATGATGCGGACGTCGAACGCCTCCGGCGTCCGCGAGTTCCGCTTCAGCGCGTGCTGCGCGACCAGCGCCCCGACGATCTGCTTTTCGTTGGTGTGGATGAAGACGCAAGGCTTCATGGGCGGTTTCTGAAGGTCAACAGGGCCGGCACTCCGATCGGGTCCTTATCAAATCTCGCCGCGGGCCGCAAGACAGCCGCCTTGATATAAGACGTCGGCCCGATCCTGGCGAGCGCTCGGGACGGGCATCGGTGCTGGTCGGCCATCGGCGGCCCGGCAGCCGGAATGCCCTCGCACCTGCGGCCGATTCGCCCCGCCGCTGCCAGGGGTACGCCGACGAAGGGGGCCGAATCGCAGGCCGCTCGCGGTGAACCGAGACCGTCCGCGAGCGTCCGGGTCGCCGCCTCCCGGGTCCCGCCGCCGGTCCTGTCCAGGGGGTCAAAAACCAATCCGAACAGAGTGTTATCGGATGGCGACGGGGCCCGCCGGGGGCGGGCGCGGGCCCGTCTTGCGGCCGCGCCTCCTCCACGGCATGGTGACGGTGGGGCGGCGCGCGCTCGCGGCTCGTCGGGCGCCGGTGGCGGCCGGCCGAGAAGTGTCGGAAGTCAAATCTCGGGCGGAGTCAGTCCTCGGACTGCATTGGTCGTCATGGTGCAGTGCGTAACAAATGGTAACAAAGAGTGATTTGAGGCCTGCCGCCGCCATTGATAGGGATTGAGTAGCCGAGTCGGGCTTGTGGTTTGATCCGCTGTGCTTGGAACAGGTTTTCGACGTCAACGACGGACGAGCGGACGACTGTCGAAGGGTTAGCCGCCGCTCATGTGTCACGGGGCCGTGTCGCGATCGTCGCGATGTCCGGCCCTCTCACCGTCGGGGGGAGTTTGTCGTGCCGGATGGAATGAACGCGATCATGCGCGCCGATCAGGCCCCCAGGGTCTGGGTGATGATGGGCCACAAGGCGGGCGACAATTCGCAGGTGCTGGCGCTCGCCGAAGCGCTGGGAATCCCCTTCGAGATCAAGCGGTTCGTCTACCGGCCGTACGAACTGGTGACCAATCTGCTGCTCGGCCCCACCCTCGCCGGGATCGTCGCCAGCCGGTCGAGCGAGCTCGCGCCGCCGTGGCCGGACCTGATCATCTCGGCCGGCCGGCGCAACGAACCGGTCTGCCGGTGGATCCAGAAGCAGGCCAGGGGCCAGCGGGTTCGCCTCGTCCATCTCGGGCGACCGTGGGCGAAGATCGAGCGGTTCGATCTCGTCGTCACCACGCCGCAGTACCGGCTGCCGATTCGCGCCAACGTGCTGCAGAACAAGACGCCGTTGCACCGGGTCACCCGCGAGCGGCTGAACAAGGACGCCGAGGCGTGGGCGGCGCGACTCGGCGATCTGCCGAAGCCGTATATCGCGGTGATGATCGGTGGCAGCAGCGGCCCCTACACCTTCGACGACCGCACGGCGGCGCGGCTGGCCCGCCAGGCCGGCAACCTCGCCCGGCAGGTCGGCGGTTCGCTGTTGATCTCGACCAGCGCTCGGACGCCGGCGGCGACCATCGACACCCTGGCCGAACACCTCGCCTGTCCGTCCTATCTGTACCGCTGGTCGAAGGATGCGGCGGAGAACCCGTACTTCGCCTTTCTCGGCCTCGCCGAGCAGGTGATCGTCACCGGCGACAGCATGTCGATGCTGGCGGAGGCCTGCGCCGCCCGCAAGCCGGTCCACATCTTCGACCTCGGCGAGGGGCGCAACACGATGCGGCTCGCGCCGGCCGCGGCGCGCGACGGCGAGGTTCGCGTCGGGGCACGGATTTCGGCCGGCGCCCGCCTGCGGGCGTTCCTGTACCGGCAGATGATGCGCCTCGGACCAAAACGGCTCAGCCGCGACATCCGCATCGTCCATCAGCACCTGGTCGATTCGGGGCTCGCGGTCTGGCTCGGCGATTCGTTCCCACCCGGATTGCCGCTGCGTTCGCTGGAGTGCCTGCCACGGGCGGTGGCGCGGGTGCGCGGCCTGTTCGAACCCCGGGGGGTCGACGTGCAGACGCCGGCCCCGCTCCGCGAGCCGGCGCCGCCGTTGAAGCGGACGGCCTGAGAGGCCGTTGCCGCCCGCCGAAGGCTCAGGCGGCGAGCGGCGGCGTGCGGTCGAGCACTTCGAGAGCGTCGTGGCGGACGTGGTTCTCGCGCATCTCGTCGCGAATCAGGGCTTCGGAGATCACCCCCTTCTCGACGCATTCGCGCAACAGGCCGAAGAAGAACTGCTCCTGCTTGCGGTCCGGATGGGCGACGTAGTGGCCGAGGAATGCATAGTCGCCGAACACGCGGCGGCGCATCCGGTTGAACCAGCCGAGCGGGACCAGACCGCCCGGCCGCTCCGGCGGCAGGAAGTCGACCGGCAGCCCGGTCTTCCACGGCTGGGTCTGACGCTTGGTGTTGTGGAGCATCTTGGTTTGCGGCGTCAGCCGGTCGAAATCGTTCCACTCGTTCTCGAACAGGCGGATGGTTTCGCGCGGCTCGTACTGCAGGCACATCCACTTCATGTAGTCGCGCTCGCCGGTGAACAGCTCGCGGAACTGCTTCTCCCACTGCCAGTGGGTGAGCTTGGCGCAGTCGAGCAGCATCACGCTGGTGGCGAGGAAGCCGCGCTTCTCCTTGGAGCCCGACCGCGGTCGGCACATGATCGCGCCGCCGTCCATGTCGCGGCTCATCAGCTCCCAGACGTCGCCGACGGCGAACACGTCCGGGTCGACGACGATGGCGCGCCCCTGATAGCCCAGCAACTCCGGCGGGATGAAGCGCAGCGTCGTGAACGACTGGAGATCGTCATAGCGCCAGTGGCGGGTGAATCCGTCGCGGAGATACGTCTTGCCCTCCAACTCGCGGAGCAGAGGATAGTCCTCGGTGTGGACGATGCGGACGTCGAAGGCGTCGGCATGGCGGGAGTTGCGCCGCATCGAGTATTCCGAGACGATCGCGCCGACGATCTGCTTGTGGTTGGTGTGAATGAAGACGGTGGGTTTCACGGCCCGTTCCTCCGCTTGCGAGGATGGCATCCGACTCGGCTCTCTAGCAGAATGATTTCGCGCCCGCAAGACAACCCGAGCGGCGCCGGCGAAGCCGCGTCGGTGGCGACGCTAGCCGGGCGCGGGGGCGGCGATCATTGACGATGATCAAGGAGTCCGACGCGGTCCGCGGCCACGCTCGCGCCCACCGACGCGCCGGCGGCCGCCGGGCTGGGGGAAGACCGGGAGTCCCCGATCGACGGCGGCGCGCGCGACGGCCCTCGACAGCGACAGTCCGGGGTTCTAGTTTGGCGTTGCAGTGCAGCATGACCCTCGATCGCGCAGACGTGTCCGGAGAGTGGAGCGCCGGTGTTCCGGCCGGAGCGGCCGAATCGTCGGCCGCCGGCCCTCGCCCGCGCCGCCGCCGCGGCGCGCCGGCGGCGCCGCGACGCTAGGCCGATGGCGACGCTCCTCGTGCTCGGGTCGAAACCGAATCCGGCACTGCCGCCGCGGTCGGCGTACGACGATGTCGCCTGCGCCAACGCCTCCGGACGGTCGGCCCGCGATCGAGGACTGCCGACGCCGGCGTTCACGGTGATGTCGAGCATCCTCACGTCGGGCCATCAGGAGGCCAACACGCTGGCGCTGCGCGCTCTCGCCGGCCTGCGGACGGGAACCGTCTACCTCTATCCGCGGCCACGTCATCGCGGTAACGCGATCAGGAAGGCCTGGCACGACCTGAAGTTGATCAAGACAAAGCCGTTCTATTTCGAGCGCAAACTGAAATCACTCGAATACCGGTTCGACGAATTCGTGGCAAAACCGTTGGAGTTTTATGTTGATCGCGTGAAAGCGTTGTGCGACTACGACGTCGAGATCGCCGACCTCATCAAGCGGAAGCTGCCGTCGACCGGGCTGATCGCCATCGCCCTCGGCGTCGGCGAGCGGGGTTACGAGCGGGTCATCGTCAGCGGTTTCAGTTTCGAGATCACCCATGCCTATGCGATCAATCCGTTGATCGAGACGCAGGGAACCACCGGAAGTAAGCATGCGGAGACCGACGTCGCTGTGCTGCGCTATCTGTCCCGCAAGTACGGCACCGTCTACACCACCGAGACGGTGGTCGGCGAACGATGCGGGGTGCCGCTGCTGGCGGCTTAGGGGCGGGGAGCGATCCGCGACACCGGGGCCGGTGCCGCCGCAGGGTCGGTCCGGCCATCTTGGAGTGGAACCGTGGTCACATTGAAGCGAATCTCCAACATCCTGAGGTACGGCGTCGGCGACCACGCCCGGCAACGCAAGCAGGCCGACAAGGCGAAGGCCCGCGAGGCCCGATTCCAGTCCGGGCTGTGGGCCGAACAGGGCGACATCGCGACCCGGAAGTACGCCTCCTACGAGGAGTACCTGGCGCATCAGGCGTCGAAGTTCGAGAGGGTCGTCGATCGGCTGCACGAGACCGAGGACGAGGATCTCACCGAGTTCACCCGCCGCTTCCGCGATTGTGCGCCGCTGGCGGAGGCGCGCAGCGTGCTCTGTCTCGGCGCCCGGCTCGGCACCGAGGTGCGGGCGCTGCACGCCCTCGGTCATTTCGCGGTCGGCATCGATCTCAACCCCGGCGAGGGCAACGCCTGCGTCCTGCCCGGCGACTTCCACGCCGTGGTGTTCCCGGACGGTTCGGTGGACGCGATCTACACCAACTGCCTCGACCACGTGTTCGACCTGGAGCGGATGATCGCCGAGATCCGGCGGATGCTGCGGCCCCGCGGCCTGTTCATCGCCGACGTGCTCGCCGGCTACGAGGAGGGCTTCACCCCCGGCGCCTACGAGGCCACCCACTGGCGCAGCGCCGAGGCGTTCATCGGCCGGATCGCCGCCCTCGGGCCGTTCGCCGTCGAGCAGGTTCGTGATCTCGGGCACCACCGGCGCGACCACTGGACGCAGGCGGTGTTCCGCAAGCCGGCATGACGGCGTGACCCGCGGTCGCGGAGGCGACGATGTATTTCTCCTATGATCACCTGAAGTTCCGCTACGAGCCGTTTCCGATCGGCTATGCGCGGCCGATCCTGGACGATGCCTGCTACCGGGAGATGGTCGGCGCCTATCCGCCGGTGGAACTGTTCAAGTACATCCCGAAGATCGGCAAGAAGTATTCCCTCTCCGAGCGCTACCACGGCCGCCGCTACCGGGAGTTCGTCGCCTCCAGTCCGGTGTGGCGGGAGTTCCGCGGCTGGCTGAAGAGCGACGATTTCATCTACGGAGTGCTCGATGCGCTCCGCCAGCGCCACCTCGACCTCGGATTCAAGCGGCCGCAGTCGGCGGCCCGGCGCCTGTGGAAGCGGACCAAGGACCTGGCGCGCGGTCGCTTCGGGCGGGCTACGGCGGGGTTGAGCTCGCGCTTCGAGTTCTCGATGCTGCCGGCCGACGGTGGCTCGGTCACCCCGCACACCGACGCGCCCGGCAAGATCGTCACCCTGATCATCTCGATGATCGCGGAGGGCGAGTGGGACCCGGCGTTCGGCGGCGGCACCGACCTCAATCGGCCGAAGAGCGAGACGCTGATCTTCAACCCGATGAACCGGCAGGCGGCGTTCGAGGAGATGGAGGTGCTGGACACCTTCCCGTTCACCCCCAACCAGGCGGTGGTGTTCGTCAAGACCTTCAACTCGTGGCATTCGGTCCGCCCGATGCAGGGCGCGGGCGCGAACGCCATGCGCAAGACGCTGACCATCAACATCGAGGCGCGGTGATGGCAACGACCGGGGTCGCGGTTGGTCTCGGATGGCGGTCGATGCCGATGGGCGCGACGTCCCCGAACCTGAATCACGCGCCGCCACGAGGAGGGAACTGACATGGTCCAAAGCGTTCTCGCCCGGCTCGATCCCAGCCAGATCGTGTTCGATCCGCAACCGTACGTCTTCACCACCGAGGCGTTGGACCCCGCCTACTTCGCCGAACTGGCGGCAGCCTTTCCGTCCCTGGAGAAGGTCGCCGGACCGGGACCCTATCCCAACAACAAGGCGTACCTGATGCAGGCGCGCGAGGCGCTGGACGATCCGCAGATTCCCGCCGTCTGGCGCGAGTTCGTCGCCTATCACACGTCCCGCGAGTTCCTGTTCGAGGCGCTGGCGTTCTGGCGGAGCGCGCTCGAGCGCGAGTACCCGGACCTGGAGAGGCGCTTCGGCAAGCCGCTCTCCGCGCTCACCACCGAGCGCCGCTATCCCGGCAAGCGGAACACCCCGGAGAACCGGCAGGCCGACGTGATGATGGAGACCCAGTTCGGCGTCAACAGCCCGTGCACCGGTCCGACCTCGGTGCGCGGACCCCACGTCGACGACACCCACAAGCTGTACGCCGGCCTCCTGTACTTCCGTCTTCCCGAGGACGAAACCGAGGGCGCGGACCTGACCCTCTACCGCTACCGGACCAGGAACTATCATCAGGACGGCCGCCAGGACGTTCCGGAGAAGTTCGTGGAGCCGTTCCGGGTGGTGCCCTACCGTCCCAACACCTTCGTGATGTACGTCAACACCTGGCGCAGCATCCACGGCGTCTCGCCGCGGTCGGTCACGCCGCTGCCCAGGCGCTACGTCAACATCCAGGCGGAGTGCTATAATCTGACGACCGGCGAGTTCTTCCCGGTGCGACGGACCCTCGCGGGCCGCGTCAGCTCGGCGGTCAAGCGGGTGGTCGGGATGCGGGATGCCTGATCGCGAAGCCGGCGTCCGGACGCGGGTCGCCGGTGACGCCGATGAGAGGGTGCCGGGGTGCTTCCCGGACGCCTCCGGGCGGGGTCGCTGCCGGCCTGCGGCCCCGGGGTGCCGGTCGGGGCGATAGGCGAGCGGCGTCGATCGGGTTCCGCAATGGCGGCTCCGGACGAGTGAGACGGCAACTGGGATCAACTTCATTTCGCCGGGATCGAGATCATGAGAATGAGTTCCCTCGCCGACAGCGGTCTGGGCATCACCGCGGAGCAGGTCGCCTCGCTGTTCAGGCCGTTCGTTGCCGACGGACAGGAGGACGGCGGTCAGCGCTGGGACCGGGAGATCGCGCGGCGAAAGCGGAAGCTGCTGCGACGGTCCGTCAAGCGGGCGATGCTGGGCTGGCTGCCGGACGGCCGGCGCAGCGAGAGCGTCGTCAACGATGAGTATTCGCACGCGTGGGCGGCCACCGAGTATGCCATCTACGACATCGGCGCCGCCGGGGCGGCGCGGGTCGGATACACGCCGTGGGAATGGCGGGGCGAGAGGATGTTCGCCGTCGACACGGGCGCGACGCGGGTTCGCCAGTTGGTGCTCTGCAGGGTTCTCGATCTGATCAAGCCGCGCAGCGTCCTCGAGGTCGGTTGCGGCAACGGCATCAATCTGCTGCTGCTCGCCTGCCGGTTTCCCGATATCGCGTTCGCCGGAGTGGAGCTGACCGAGGCGGGGCATCGGGCCGCCACCGAGTTCCAGCGACAGCCGACCCTGCCGCAGGCGATGCAGGAGTACGCACCGCTGCCGCTGGCCGATCCGACGGCCTTTCGGCGCATCCGCTTCGTTAGGGGAAACGCCGCCAACCTGCCGTTCGGCGACGGCGAGTTCGACCTCGTCTATTCGGTGCTGGCGCTCGAACAGATGGAGGGGATCCGCGCGCAGGCGCTCGCCGAGTTCGCGCGCGTGGCGCGGACCCACACGCTGATGATCGAGCCCTTCCGCGACGTCAACGCGGCGTTCTGGCCGCGACTCTATGTGTTCAGGCGCAACTACTTCCGCGGCGCGATCGACGAGTTGAGGCAGTACCGGCTCGAACCGGTGCTCGCGCTCAGCGACTTTCCGCAGGAGGCGTTCCTGAAGGCGTGTGCGGTATTGTCGGAGAAGAAGGGCGGCGTCGACGGCTGATCGCGGACGAGCGCGCGACGGTCGGTCACGCCCCTTTCCGCATGGGCCGGGGGGTGGGGGCGTCCGACGCCGCGACCGTTCCGTTGTCGAGCCGGTAGATCCGGTCGGCGATCTCCAGGAACGCCGACCGATGGGTGATCGCGAGCACGGCCCGGTTCTCGGCGAGGCGGCGCACGACCCGACAGATGTCGCGTTCGGTCTCGGGGTCGAGGGCGCTGCTCACCTCGTCGAGGATGAGGAGGCGCGGATTGGTGACGAGGGCGCGCGCCAGCGCGATGCGTTGGCGCTGACCGCCGGACAGCTTGGCCCCCTTCTCGCCGACAACGCTCATCACGCCCTCCGGCTTCTCGGAGACGAACTCCCAGGCTCCCGCCGCCTCCAGGGCGGCCCGCACCTCGGTCTCGCCCAGCCGCTCGTCACCGAGAGCGACGTTGGCATAGATGGTGTCGTGGAACAGGATCAGTTCCTGGGGGACGAATCCCACCATCTGCCGCCACTTGATCAGATCGATGTCCTCGATGGGCGTGTCGTCGATGAGCACCCGGCCGGCCTCGGCACTGTGCAACCCGACGATGAGATCGCTGATCGTCGTCTTGCCGGCGCCGGAAGGTCCGGTCAGCACGGCAACCTCGCCGATCCGCACATCCATGTCGACGCCCACGAGCACGGGCTTGGCGCCGTAGGAGAACCCGACGTCGCACAGGCGCACGCCCCGGACCAGGGTCGGCTCCCGTCCGCCGGCCTCCTGTTCGCTCTCGGCCGCGATGTCGTCGATCAGCTCCTGGAGCGCGCGGTAGGGGCTGCGGAACTGAACCGCCTTCTGCAGGTTGTCCTGGATCTTGCCGATGTTACTCATGGTCTTCATCATCAGAATCCCCATCACCAGCACGTCCGAGAGCGGGTAGTCGGCGACGACGACGACGAGATAGAAGGCGATGCCGAGCGCGATCGCGGTCAGCATCTCCTCCAGGCTCCGCCTCGCCTCGAGACTGAGGATGCGCCGTTGCAGCGCCTTCTTCAGGCCGAGGATCTTGGATTCGCACATTTTCGCGAACTGCCCCTGTTTCGCCATCGCCTTCAGGGGCTTGATGCTGTTGAGGGCGTCGACCAGGAAGCTCAGGAGTTCGCGATTGCGGAGCATTTCTCGGTGCCCCTCGCGCTTCGTGATCCGGACGAGGAAGTTGAGGGCGAGCGCGATGCCACCGCCGATGACGACCGAAATCAGAGACAGCTTCCAGGATATGGCGACGGCGACGAGGATGTAGAGCAGGGCCTGAATGGAGTTGGCGAGAAAGTTCGCCGCCAGCATGTAGGCGCGGGCGGCTTGATTGGTCTCGAGGCTGACGGCGTTGGCGAGGATCCCGAGGGGCTGACTGACGAAATACCTCCACTTGACATTGAGGAGAAGACGAAGCATCCGGCTGCGAAGATTGCTGACGACGTCGGCGGACGCCTTGGCCACATGGCGCATCGCGAGGATCGTCAACAGGCATTTGACGACCACGCCGGCCACGACCAGCATCAGAATTTGGCCCAGGTTCGCATCGAGCCCTACGGCAGCGAGACCTGCGGTCACGGCTTCGCCGAGTTGCGACGTCTGGCCGTCGTCCCCCGCGGCCAGGGCCACGAGCGGCAGCATCGCCGCCAATCCAACGCTGCCGGCGAATCCGGCAAGCACGAGGAGGAACAACACCATCCAGGCGTTTGCGCCTTCCGAACGAAAAAAGATCTTGATCACGGAGAGCATTTCTACCGCGAGGTCGTTCGAGACATCGTCATGGCGCCAGGGTTCCCGAGATGGCGCCCACGGGCATCCGCGTCGCGACAGGTACGCCGTTTTCCCATGGGGCGCAAGGCACGAGCCCCCGCTGCCGGCCCCTCGGTGCGGCGTGGCCGGCGCCGCGACGGGGCCGCAAACCGACCGTCGCCGGCCGCGAGAAACGTGTTTCGGGAGCGCCGGAAAGGTGCTAATCCGCTGTCGCCCGCGCCGGCCTTGCCGTCGACGCGGTGCAACCAACCCATGCTCCTCACGTCATTGCCGACTCTGTCGAAGACCCTGACGGCGAGGGCCGGGGTACCATGGAGGTAGCCGGATGAAGGTGAAGAAGAAGGTGCGCAAGATCCTGCGCTATGGGATCGGGCCCGGGCGGAAGGAGCGCGAGAACCGGGCGAAGGTGGCGGCCCGCGCGGCAGCGTTTCGGGACGACGGCACCTGGGAGCGCGGCGACGACATCACCCGGCGCCGATACGCCTCCTACGAGGCGTACGTGACCCACCAGGCGTCCAAGCTGGACAGGATCGTCGACCGGCTGCACGACACCCTCGAAGAGGACTATCAGGACTTCGTTCGCCGCTTCAAGGGCTGCGAACCGCTGCGGGGGGCGAACAACGTGCTCTGCCTGGGGGCGCGCCTGGGGACCGAAGTCAGGGCGTTGCACAGCCTCGGGTACTTCGCGGTCGGCATCGATCTGAACTGCGGCAAGGACAATCCTTACGTGCTGCCCGGCGATTTCCACGGTCTCGTCTTTCCGACCGGTTCGGTCGAGGCGGTCTACACCAACGTGATGGACCACGTGTTCGATCTCGACCGGTTCATGGCCGAGGTGAGGCGGGTGCTCAAGCCGGGCGGGGTGTTCATCGTCGACATGGTCGAGGGCTACGAGGAAGGCTACACGCCCGGCGATTTCGAAGCGATGTCGTGGCGCAACAAGGACGTCCTGATCCGACGCATCGAGAAGGCCGGCGGACTGGAGGCGGTTCAGACCCGAGATCTCGGGAACCTGCGCCAGCAACGCTGGACCCAGGTGGTGTTCCGGCTGCCGGGCTGACGCCGCCCGCCCTACGGCAATATCAACCCCTGCCGCACCGCGGTGACGACGGCGGCGACGCGGTTGCCGGTGTCGAGCTTCCTCATCACGCTCTTGAGGTGGAAGTTGACGGTGTGCTCCGAGACGCCGATGATCTCCGAGATCGCCCAGGCGCTCTTGCCGCGCGCCGTCCAGGTCAGGCATTCCCGCTCGCGCTCGGTGAGGTGGAGCCCCTTGCCGGCCGCGACCTGGCCGCCGGCGGCGCGGGTGTAGGCGAGCTGGAACTGGGTCGACAGGATCTGCAGCTTGGCGAGCCGGCCGTCGCCGCCGTCGCCGCCGTCGCCGGGCTGGTTGCTGGCCAGGCAGACCACGTAGCTCTCGCCGCGGGGACCGTGGATCGGCACGCTGACGCCGTCATGCAGGCCGGCCTCCCTGCATTCGTCGAACAGCTGGCGCTGGCGCGACGACAGCGGTTCCTGCTTGACGATGTCGTTCCACAGGAAGGGCGCGCCCTTGCTGGGCGTCAACAGGAAGACGGGATCGATCTCCTGGTAGCGTCTGGCGAAGTAGTGCGTGACCCAGTCCTCGGGATAGTTGAGGGCGACGACCGGCCGCAGATTGCCCTTGGCGAGCGCTTCCTGGGCGGCGAAGGTCGCGGCGCAGAAGGCGATGCGGTCGTAGCCGAGCTCGCAGACCGCCCGGTTGAACAGCTCGAAGACCGCCTGCGGGCTCGTGGCGGCGTTGGTCTGCTCGATGAATTCGCTGATCCGCATCCGCTCACGTCCCCTGAGCGGCGACAGGAACTCGGTCACGGGGCGAAGCGGACGGCTCGTCCCCGTGCACGGACCGACCGCCGACACCCCGGTCCCCGAAGGACGGCGCGCCGCCGACGCTGGATGTGGTCGCTCTCCCCATTCGCCCCTTCACGCACCTCAGCCGTCCGCTTGCGCCGCGGTTGCCTCGACGATGTGCGTCAGCGCACCTGGTTGAATACTATCTCCTTTGTCATCGATGACCCCCGAGCCGCGGTGCTTCGCCCGTCGATTTGCGGGCTTCTCGCCTTGTTAACGGGTTTGCCGCCGTCGCGAAATACCTTTTGTCGCGCGCCTGCACGCGGCGGCGAAGCATCGGACCCCTCGTGTGCGCCACCCCAGAAGTCCCCATATGGGGGAATTTAAGCGTCCGGCCTCCCGGAATGTCAAGCGAAACCGCGTGGTGGCGGCGGGGGACCCTGCCGGATTGGGTAGGTAGAAACCCCTACTGGAGGGGGGCTAGTGTCGGGGTGAACGGGGCCGCTCGCGCCCGCAGCGACGGCCGATGACGGGGGAGCGAGATGATGTTGGGAATCCACACCGGTTTCGGGACCATCGGCCGAATGACCTTCTCGCATCCCGCGCTGACCGGCGCCGTCCAGCCGGACACCGTCAGCCCCCACGACAGCGAAGCCCTGGCGGCGCTCGCCCGTCACTGGGACCAGGTCCGCCTGCCCAACCTGATCCGCGGGGCCGCCCGCTCCCGCGATCTCGCCGGCGTTCATCGCGGCGTCGCCCGCGAGGCGATCCGGGCCGCCCGCGCCGCCCGCGCCCGGTTCGACGACGAGGCCTGCCGGTCGCACCGGGAAACCGCCCACGACGCCCTGGCGAAGGCGCGCCAGTGCCTGCACTTCGCCCGCCGATGTGAGCGCAAGGCGCAGGCCATCATCCTCTCCGAAGGCTGTTCGGCGGTCGAGAACTGATCCGGCCCCGACCGCCGCCGCCGAACCCCTCACGCCGCCTGCGCCGGGATCTCCGCCGGGACCCTCAGCACCGGTCCGGTGAGGCCGGTGTGCCGGCGGACGTTCGCCAACCCGTCCTCGGTGACGTGCAGCCGCCCGGCGACGACCGGAAAACCGCCCAGCCGCTGCGGCTCGCCGAGCAGATCGACGGCGCAGCCGGGCCGGACGAGGACGGTGTTGATGATATGCCGGTGCGAGACGTGGAGGAAGGCCGCGATGCCGTGGCGAAGGCCGTACTCGAGGCAGCCGCAGACGAGTTCGCCGAGAATGCGCTGCTTGGCCGCCGCATCGAGGTCGCGGTCGACGCCGAACCGGGTGAGTTCCCAGACGTCGTCACGCGACGGCAGCTTGCCGTCGGCGATCAGCTGCGGCCACAGCTTCTCGATCATGTAGGGGAAGGTCGTCGGGATCAGCCGGGCGACGCCGCGCGCGCGCCGCGCCTCGTCGCGCCACAGGAGATAGACCGCCGCCGGCGTGTCGAACTGGTCCCACTCCATCTGCCGGAAACAGGGGACGTCGTAGTTCTGTCGCTCGACGAACAGCCGATAGCGGAGCCGGTACATCGAGGGCAGGGCGTCACCGAGCAGATGGGCGGTCTCGAACGTGATGGCGTCGATCATGTGCATCCCCCTGGATCTAATGTTCGTGTTTTGTTCCACACAAGGGCCAAAAATAACCCGTTTGGGCTATACGGGCCGCTTCGACACGGTGGAAAGGCAACGTCCCGATACAGTCCACCGCAACCCTAACCGCCCGTGTCAATGAGAACAAATAAAGAACATTATTCCGGCTGTCAACTCCTTTCGAAACCGGCCGCTGCGAGCGGCGGCGCCGGACATCGGCGCAAGCGGGAGGCATGGCAACGACGGCGGGCGATTCGCCGGCCGCCGCTGGTCACCCGTGATTGCGACGAGGAGGCGGGAACGTGGGCGCTTCGCCTGCGTTCAGGCGAGACCGTCCCAGTCAAGGGGCGGGCAGTCGCGGCTGAAATGGGCGGCGTTGGCCGCTTCGGGATCGACGTCGTCGGCGATCCAATGTCCGGAATCGCCGACGTCGAGCAGGATGATGAACTGGCCGTTGGTCAGCCCGATGAGCACGTCGGGAACGAGGTTGGCGAAGTTGTCGTAGAAACCGATCTCGACCTTGGCGACGCCGAAGAACGGCGCGATCTGACCATCGAGGCAGATGATGTCGCCGAGTTCCCAGTCCGTGATCACGTCGTAGTCGAAGTTGCCCTGGACCTCGTGCTGGCGGAACACGAAGGTGTCCTCGCCGGCGCCGCCGGTGAGCGTGTCGCTGCCGCCGCCGCCCGCGAGGACGTCGTTGCCGGCGCCACCGGACAGCGTGTCGGTGCCCTTGCCGCCGTCGAGAATGTCGTCGCCGTCACCGCCGTCGAGCCGGTCGGCGCCGTCGCCGCCGAGCAGGGTGTCGTTGCCGGTGCCGCCTGCGAGGACATCGGCCCCGCCGCCGCCGCTCAGGAAGTCGTTGCCGTGGCCACCGGTCAGCGTGTCGTTGCCGCGCCCGCCATGGAGGGTGTCGTCGCCGTCGCCGCCGTCCATCAGGTCGTGGCCGCCGCCGCCGTACAGGAGGTCGTTGCCGGCGCCGCCGTAGAGGGTGTCGTGGCCGGCGTTGCCGTGGAGGGTGTCGTCGCCGTCGCCGCCGTCGATCACGTCGCGACCGCGCTGGCCGAAGAGGAGATCGTTGCCGTCGCCACCCGAGATGAAATCGTTGCCGCGCCCGCCCCGGATGGTGTCGTCGCCGGCGTCGCCGAACAGGAGGTCGTCGCCCTCCTCGCCGTAGATCTTGTCGTTGCCGTCACCGCCGGAGATGTAGTCGCTGTCGTCACCGCCCCAGATGAGGTCGTTGCCGCCGAAGCCGTAGATGATGTCGGCGCCGCCGTCGCCCCACATCGGCTCGCCCTGGTCGGTGCCGAACATCTCGTCGGGATTCTCGGTGCCGAAATAAGGTGGCTTGGTGATTCGTGCCATGGGTCCCATTCAGCGGTTCGAGCGGGCTCGAACAGCCGCTTTCATCGAGGGTGATCCATAAGGCCGACAACCACGTTTGGCTGCGTCCCGCGACCGAGAGCCCGATCATATCGGACAGGGCACAGAATTTCTACCTTAATTTGAGTACAATTGGCCAGGACAACAACTTATAATATGCGCAGGAGTCAGCGCTACACCGGTGTCGGCCCACCGTCGCCGCCTCGCAGCGTCAACTTTTGCGGGAGAACGCGGCGTCGTCACCCGCGAACGGGGACGGGTCGGCGCTCGTCCGTCGCCGCAGCGAGGCCCGGGGTCGATGGTCCCCGGCCGCGGCGGCGCGGTTGACGCGAAGCTGACCCGGACCGCCGATCAGTCGGCCGACCATCGCCGCCTGGCGGTTGACCCCCAGCTTGAGGAAGATCTGCTTCAGATAGGCCCGAACCGTGTGCACGCTGACACTGACCCGGGTGGCGATCTCGTCGGGGCTGTGACCCCGGCAGAGGAGCAGGGCGATCTCGGACTCGACGCGGGTGAGCCCGTAGAGGTCCCGGATCCATTCGGCGCAGGGGGCGACCAGTCGATCCGGATCGGAAAGGAACACGCCCACCAGCGCCCGCTTGCGGTCGCTCGCGACGGTCGGGTCGCTCACCCGGGTGAAGATCGCCTGCAACGGCGCGCCGTCGCCGGAGCGGCCGATCGACACCGCCTTGGTGTGCGCCCCGGGCCGGGTCGGATCGGATCCCGACAACTCGCTGACGATCTCGCGCAGTCGCGCCTGCTCGCGCGGCAGACTGGCCGTGAGATGACCGCGATCGATGGCGAGCCCGTTGCCGGCGCGGGCGATCTCGGCCGCCGTTCGGTTCATGCCGATGATCCGGCTGCGGTCGTCGACGAGGACGATCCCGGGTGCCAGATGGTCGAGCAGGGTCCAGGTGTCGGCGGCGCGGGCGGTGAGGGTACGGATCAGGTGCTCGAGGCGGAACACCGACGCGAAGGCGGGGAGGACGGCACTCAGCCGGACCGCGTCGTCGGCCGCGAACGGATCCCGCCCGGCGGCGCGGGCGAGCACGAGATAAACGACGGTGTCGCCCTGTCGGTCGAGAACGCCGAACATCTGGGGCCCCAGCCCCTGCGGCTTCAGCCATCGCAGCCAGTAGTCGGACCGCAGCGCCTCCGCATCGGGGACGATCTGCCGGCCGACCAGCGCGGTGCCGGGCTTGCGGAAGCAGGGTTCCTTGCGAAGCCAGGGATTGCCGGCGGCCTCGCCCTCGGCATAGCGGGCGACAAAGCCGTCGGCGATGCCGACCGATCGCACCAGCCGGCCGGTTCCGGTGTCGTAGTGGTGGGAGGCGATGGCGCACGCGGCGGCCGCGAACGCCTCGCGCAGCCGGTCCAGCACGGCCGGCCAGCGGTCGGGTTCGGTGACGACGGCATTCAGGCTGCCGACGAGGGTGATGAGCGTGTGGTCGACCGCAGACGGCACCAAGGAACTCCTGTTCGGCTGGGCGATCATTCGGCAGGCGAGATCTCGGACTCCGCGCCGCGACCCCGGACGGACATCGGTCATTGTGCGCCAACGCGGCGAGGGACGCTGTGCGCGCCGTCACTCCCCGCGCGATGATGCGACGACCGCCCGCTAAGCGCACGTTAACGGCGCGGCGGGCACAATGGCGGCGATGGTCACCCACCTCCCTCCTTCGCACCGGCGAACCGGCGGGCCTTCGTCGTGAGCGGGCCGTTGGTGCTGTTCGTGATCGGGGCCGATCGCCCGGCCGTCCCGCCGGGAACCTCGGCGGAGGCGGCGCTGGAGACCCAGTTCGCCTATCACGTCGGCGAACTGGTTCGCGACTGCGAGCGCGAACAGCTGCCGCTGCTGGCATCGCTGCTGCTCGACGCGACGATGGTGGCTTTGGTCGCCGCCGGGGTGTCGAAAGGCGCCGCCCTGCGGTGGCTGGACAAGGTCGCCCCCGACGCCTACGACGTCGTCCGGCGGGTCGATCCGACGGCGGCGGCGGCCCCGACCGCCGACCGGTCGCCGTCGCGGCGCTGACCGGGGCGCGCCGCTACTGCGGAGCGACCACCCGGTCGATCACATGGATGACACCGTTGCCGGCGGGAATGCCGGCCCGCAGCACCCGTCCGTAGTGGTCGACATAGACGTTGTGCATGATCACCAGCAAGGTGATCGAGGACCCCTCGACGGTTTGCACCTGGAGCGGCCGCGCGTCGATCTTCTCCAGCGTCACGGTCCCCGGCACCACGTGCCGGGCGAGCAGCGCCGCCAGGGCGGCCCGGTTTTCCGGGGCCAGCAGCGCCGCCAGGCGGCCTCCGCCGTCCTCGTCGACGACCGCGAACGCGGCATCGGTCGGGGCGAACAGGGTGAACGGGCCGGGCCCCCTGAGGGTGTGGTCGAGTCCGGTGGATGCGAGGGCGCGGAGCAGGGTGCCGAACCCGTCCATCCGCGACAGGGTGTCGACGATGTCGGTGGCGGCGTGGCTCCGGCCGGCGCCGGTGGCGGCGAGCGCGACCAGCAGCGCGACCGCGAACCGGTGGCGGACGATGCGAAGGGCGTTGACCATGGCGTTGAGTCCCGACCGGAGGGCGCGCCGACGGCCGCCGGCGCGCGGCGACCTGTGTCACCGATTCCGGAGGCGGAGTCAACGACCGCCGAGACCGGGCGAGACCGGGCGAGGCCGGGCGAGGCCGGGCGAGGCCGGGCGAGGCCGGCCACCGCCGTCGGCGACCGCGGGCCGGCGGGGGAAAAAGATCAAAACAAGATCAAAAAGCGAGAACAACCAGAAAAATCACCCGTTTGAGGGGGAATCGGGGTCGGTTGCTGGCGATTCCGGTTGCGGTCCCGGTCGCGGTCCCGGCCGCCGCCGAGGCGCCACACGTCGCCGGCGTCGGTGGTTACAACCCGGGTCACAAATCCTTCAGAGCAATTTCACGCATGACGCACGGCCGATCCCTATCCTGCCGTCGCGCTTGTCCGCACAACCGTCCGCGCCCCAAGGTCCCCTTCGGCGCGCGGGCCAACCACGGATCGGAAGGACGCGATGGCTCTCAATCCAGGCGAGATCGGCTTCGTCCAATATAATGCCGACGGCACCGACGACTTCGGCTTCGTCGCCCTCGTCGACATCGCCGGCGGCGAACAGATCCTGTTCACCGACAACGGCTGGTTCGGCGACGACAGCGGCTTCCGCCCCGGCGAAGGGGTGATCACCTGGACGGCGCCGGCATCGGGCGTCGCCGCCGGCACCGTGGTCGTCATCGACACCACTCCCGGCGCTTCGATCGGCACCGTCTCCGAAACCGGCGATCTCAACTTCGCCGCCAGCGGCGACCAGATCGTCGCCTACCGGGTGGCGGGGACCTCGATCGTCCCGATCGCCGCCCTCAACAACGAGGGCGACGGGGTTTTCCAGGCCGACGCGACCAGTTCCAATACGTCGGCGCTGCCGGCGGGACTGGTGCTCGGCGAGAGCGCCGTCGCGGTCCCGGAGATCGACAACGTCGCCTACCAGGGACCGCTGACCGGCACCAAGGCCGCGCTGCAGGCGGCGCTGTTCGATGCCGCCAACTGGACCGGCGGCAGCGACACGGTGAACCAGAGCTTCGCCGGCGCCTTCACGCTGATCGACGGCGCCACCCCGGGCGTGATCGTCGGCGAGAGCGGCGGCAGCACCGGCGTCGCCGAGGGCGGCGCCACCGACGACGTCACGATCGGGCTGGCGACCGTTCCCGCCGCTCCGGTGACGGTGACGGTGATCCCGGACGCACAGGTCGATCTCGGCGCCGGCGCCGGCCATTCGATCGAACTCGCCTTCACCCCCGACGATGCGCTGATCCCGCAGGTGGTGACGGTGGCCGCGGTCGACGACGACCTGGTCGAGGGCGATCACACCGCCACCCTGTCGATCGCCGTCGCCAGCGCCGATCCCGGATACGACGGCCTCGCCGTCGATGCCGTCACCGTCGCCATCGCCGACAACGACCAGCCGCCGACGCCGATCCACCTGATCCAGGGGAGCGGTGCGGTCAGTCCGCTGGTCGGTGCCGAGGTGACCATCGAGGCCATCGTCGTCGGCGACTTCCAGAACGGCGACGCCGACGGCACCCGCAACCTCGGCGGCTTCTTCGTCCAGGAGGAGGACGCCGACGCCGACGCCGACCCGTCGACCTCGGAGGGCATCTTCGTGTTCGACGGCTCGTTCGGGGTCGACGTCGCGCTCGGCGATCTCGTCCGGATCACCGGCACAGTCGCCGAGTTCTTCGGCGAGACCCAGATCGGCAACGTGACCGGCGTCACCGTCCTCTCCTCCGCCAACCCCTTGCCGACGGCGGCGGTGATCGAGCTTCCGGCCGCCGCCGTCACCACCAATCAGAACGGCGCCTTCCAGCCCGATCTCGAGGCCTTCGAGGGCATGCGCGTCACCTTGCCGCAGACGCTGACGATCAGCGAGCAGTTCCAGCTCGACCGTTTCAACGAGATCAAGCTGGTCGAGGGCGATCGGCCGCAGCAGTTCACCCAGACCAATGCCCCGAACGTCGCCGGCTACGACCAGCACCTGCGGGAGATCGGCGCGCGGACCATCACCTACGACGACGGCCTCAACGTCCAGAACGCGGCGATCGACAACCTCGACGGCTTCGCCCCCTACGGCACCGCGACCGCGCCGCGGATGGGCGACACCGTCACCGGCCTTTCGGGCGTCCTCGACTACAAATGGGCGGGCAACGCCGCCTCCGGGGCGACCTGGCGGGTGCGCGCCGTCGAGGACGGCGAGACCAGCTTCGAGAGCGCCAACCCGCGGCCGGCGGCGCCAGCCGATGTCGGCGGCAGCCTCAAGGTCGCCAGCTTCAACGTCCTCAACTTCTTCACGACGCTGGATACCTTCCCCGGCAACGAGGGGGTCGGCCCGAACCAGGACCAAGAGCCGCGCGGCGCCGACACCAACCCGCAGAGCGCCCGGCCCGGAACCGGACCGCTCGACGAGTTCACCCGCCAGGTGACGAAGCTGGCGACGGCGATCGAAGCCATCGACGCCGACATCCTCGCCCTGATCGAACTCGAGAACGACTTCCTCGATCCCGGCCTGTCGCCCGGCGACCGCGCCGCCCAGGGCGATCGCGGCACCGCCATCGAGTTCCTGGTCGGCGCGGTCAACGCCCGGCTCGGGGCCTCGGTCTACGACTGGGTCGATCCCGGCCGCGAGTTTGTCGGCGGCGACGCCATCAGCGTCGGCTTCCTCTACAACGCGACGACGGTGGTGCCGGTCGGCGCGCCGGCGATCCTCGACGATCCGGCGTTCACCGACCCCAACGACACCGGCCTGGCCCGCAATCGGCCGGCCCTCGCCCAGACGTTCGAGGAGATCGACAGCGGCGAGACGTTCATTGCGGTCGTCAACCACCTCAAGTCGAAGGGCGCTTCGGGCCTCGCGGCCGGCGATCCGAGCAATCCGGACAGCGACCAGGGCGACGGCCAGGGGTTCTGGAACGACACCCGCACCAAGGCCGCGGCGGCGCTGGCCGACTGGCTCGCCACCGACCCGACCGGGTCCGGCGACCCGGATGTCCTGATCCTCGGCGATCTCAACGCCTACGGCCGCGAGGATCCGATCGCCGCTCTGGAGGCCGCCGGCTACGTCGACCTCGCCAAGCCGTTCATCGGCGACGACGCCTATTCCTTCGTGTTCGACGGTCAGACCGGCACCCTCGACTACGCCCTCGCCAGCCCGACGCTGGCCGCGCACGTGACGGGCGCCGCCGAGTGGCACATCAACGCCGACGAGGCCGACGCCCTCGACTACAACCTCGAGTTCGGGCGCGACCCGGCGATTTTCGACGCCAGCAGCCCGGCCCGCAACTCCGACCACGACCCGCTGATCGTCGGCCTCCAGCTCCGCACCGAACCGGTCGAACCGCTGGTGGCGGCGGCGTCGCTGCGCTTCGACGGCAGCGGCTTGCTGCCGAAACTCACGTACGTCGAGGACGGCGTCACCCGCGCCGAGGTCTTGCAGGTGCCGTTCGGCGAGGTCCGCGATCCCGGCGACGAGATCCCGTTCGCCGTCTTCGCGCTCGACAGCGACGACGCGTTCTGCCTGTTCGGCAACAAGATCCCGTTCGCGTTCGTCGACCGGACCAGCGTCCTGCGCAAGGACGGCATCGCCATCCGCGACGGCGACGACGGACTCTTCGGCCTCGACCCCCGGCGCATCGACGGCGACGAGGTGCTGGTGGTGGCGATCGAGGAGGACGCGCCGTTCGCGTTCGCGCGCGCGGCGACCGTCTTTCTCGGCAAGCTCGGCGGCGGCGCGCCTTCGGTGTCGGCGACGGCGTATCTCGACGGCGACGCGGTCGGCCGCTTCACGTCGGCGGGAACCACCCTCGCCATCGCCCCCGACGACGGCCGCGGCTTCGACCGCATCGAACTGGCGGCCGAGGGCGACACCCGCTTCACGTTCCTCGGTGCCGATCTGTTCGACCTGTTCGCGGCCGACGTGCTGATCGCCTGAGCGCCGGCGGGGGGCGCACCCGCGGCGGAGTGGGGCGAAATGTCTACATTCCGCCTACGGACGCGGCCGTTTTGTCTACGTTCGTTGCGCCGCCGTGGCGGCCAAGGCGTTGCGTTCGAAGCAAACCCGTCGCCGAAAGCGGTTCGCGTCGGCATTTGTAGCCAAATGTCGTCCTTCTTTCTGGTCAAGCCGTTGATTTTCAACGATACTACGGGTTCGGGCCGGTAGACAAAAGTCGTCACGAATTCACGCCACCGCCTTGAATCGCCGCGCTATTTGCCGGAGACGAACGTCGTCGCCGGCCGCCGGCGGGGCGGCGAACGGGGCGTCGTCGGCGGTGCCGGTTTCGCGGAGCTTCGCCTGCAGGTCGACGGCGCGGGCGGCGGCGTGGAACTGGTGCTCGGCGATCGCCCGCCGGTAGACGGTCTCCAGCTTGCCGACCAGCACGGCGCCGTCGCGGCAGTGCAGCCTGGCGGCTTCGGCCTCGATCTCGGCGATGCGGCTCGCGATCCGCGGGTGGCGGAGCAGCCGGTAGCCGGCGCTGCGCGCCCATCGCGGCGCATAGCCGGCAGCCCGCGCGGCACTCGCCGCGCAGCCGAATTCGACGAAGCGGCGGCAGAACCGCTCCTGGCGGGCCTTCAGTCGGATCATGGCGGGGTCTCCAGTGAACATGTTTTGTTTATTGTATATGCTTGCTTTCGGCGAAAACAAGGGATAAAGTTCCTATCATGAACGCCCTGCCTGCGTCGGCAGGGACCGGGACGGCTGACAGGCGGAGAAGTGGTGGTTTCACGGCGGTCCTCGCGGCACGTCTCTCGAGGTCGACGGCGCGACCGAGCAGCCGACGGTTGCGACAGGTGGGAGGCTCGCTTATAATATTACGTAACGCGTAACGAAAATTAGCAAGTCCGTTGGACATCGCCTTCCGGACCCGCAAGCTCGAGAAAACCTTCAACTCGGCCGAGGTGCTCCAGAAGGCATATGGGGTTCGGATGGCCAAGGCGATCATGATTCGCCTTGCCGTCCTGAAGGCGGCTCGCACCTTGGCCCTGGTGCCCACGACGCCGCCGGATCGGCGGCATCAGCTGCGAGGAGATCGGGACGAGCCGTTTGCCGTCGATCTCGTCCACCCGCACCGACTCGTTTTCGAAGCCAATCACGACCCGCTCCCCCGTAAGGACGATGGAGGGATCGATGTCGAACAGGTGAGCGCGATCACGATCATCGACGTGATCGACTATCACTGATGGAGGAGAGAGACATGGCGACAGCGACCAATCAGTTTCGGCCGGACGATGCGGTTCCGCCGGGATGGGTCCTCGAGGAGCGCCTGGAGGTGCAAGGCATCTCGCATGCCGAGTTCGCTCGGCGATGCGGCCGCTCTGCGAAGCTGATCAGTGAGATCATTGCCGGAAAGGCGCCCCTCGAGCCGGAGACGGCGCTTCAGTTCGAGAAGGTGCTTGGCGTGGATGCGAGCATCTGGCTTGGCATCGAGGCCGACTACCGGCTTCACCGGGCGAGGGAGACCGAAGCGGCGGATGCCGCCGGTTCCGGCGCATGGTTGAAAGACTTTCCGATCCAGGAACTCGTCAAGCGCGGTGTCATCCGTCGGCCGGAGTCCGACGCGGATGCCGTCTCCAAGCTGCTGTCGTTCTTTCGTGTCGGCTCCGTCGAGGCGTGGCGTCTCAAATATGGCTCGGCGAACGTGGCCTATCGGCACTCGCCGCGTTTCGGGAGTGATGAGGCCGCCCTGGCGACCTGGCTCCGCCTGGGGGAGATCGAGGCCGAGGGGCAGGAATGCAACGAGTATCAGGAGGGTCGCTTCAAGCAGGCGCTGAGAGACATCCGCGGCTCGACCCGTGCGCCGATCGAACAGGCGCTATCCCGCTCGCGGCAGCTCTGCAATCAGTCAGGCGTTGCACTGGCCCTGATCAAGCCGTTGCCGAAGACGGCCCTCAGTGGCGCCGCATGGTGGCTGTCTCCCAGGAAGGCGGTGATCCAGCTGAGTACCCGTCACAAGACGGACGATCATCTGTGGTTCAGCCTCTTCCACGAGGCGGCGCATCTTCTCCTGCACAGCAAGAGGGACGTCTTCGTCGAAGAGGGGAACGATGGCGAGTCGGACGTCGAGGCCGAGGCGAACGATTGGGCGTCGAACATGCTCGTGCCGCGCAGCCGGTGGGCGCGATTCGTCGCCGGCCGACCGCGCAGCGAGCGGGCGGTCCGCGCGTTCGCCGACGAGCAGGGAATTGCCCCCGGCGTCGTCGTCGGCATGCTCCAGCACGGTCGGCATCTTCCCTGGACGCACCTGAATGGTCTCAAGGTGCGCTACCGCTGGCCGGACGATCGAGGATCCGCGGCTCGCGTCGGCGGCGCCTGAGCGGCCATGGACGGGAGAAGGGAACGCACCCGGCGTCGCCGTTTCCCGCTTGCCGGGTTCTCGCCCCGGCGGCCCAGGCGCGGGCGACGGGGACCATTGTCGGCGGTGGCGCGGGTGTATATGATGTTGTTCTAATCTATGGGGCGGCGGTGCGCGGCCCGGGTCAGGACGCGGGCCGGGTCGCCCCGCGCATCGGATCGTTCAGGAGGACGACATGGAAAAGGACTACGCGGCAATCGTCACCCACCTCACGACGGTGATGCGGGACATGCACAAGGGCATTCCCGCCACCATGAAGGGCTTCGCGGCCTGCGCCGACGCCGCCAAGGCGGCGGGCGCCCTCGACAGCAAAACCAAGGAGCTGATGGCGACCGCGATCTCGATCGCGCTGCGCTGCGACGGCTGCATCGGCTTCCACGTCCGGGGCGCGGTCCGCCACGGCGCGAGCCGCGAGGAGATGATGGACACGATCGCCGTCGCGATCATGATGAACGGCGGACCGGCCACCGTCTACGGGGCGTATGCGCTCGAGGCCTACGACCAGTTCGCGGCCGCACGCCACGCCGCGGAATAGCAAGACCCCCGGAAGCGGTGCTTCCGGGGGTCGACGCGTTCGCCCGCGGGCGGGTGTCGTTCAGTCGCTGCGCGCGACGCCGAACAGTTGCAGCAGCCAGATGAACATCGTCACGAAGCTGCCGTAGAGGAGAAACGCACCGAAGATCGCCTTGCGGTGGGTGACGTCGCCGACGTCGCCCTCGTAGTACCAGTTCTTGATCTGCTGCGTCTCGAAAGCGGTCAGCCCGGCGAACACCAGCGGCACGATGATCGACATCAGCAAATGCAGGCCGCTCGACTGCAAGAACAGGTTGACGACCAGCGCGATCAGGATCCCGAACGTCGCCATGGTCAGGAACCGGCCCATTGCCGTCAGGTCCTTCTTGGTGGTGTAGCCGTAGAGGCTGGTCGCCGCGAAGGCACCGGCGGTGATGAAGAACACCCGCGCGATGCTCTCCTGGGTGTAGACGAAGAAGAACGGCGCGATCAGTGCGCCCCACATCGCCGCGTACACCCAGAAGCACGCCTGGGCGGCGCCGATGCTCTTCGACATCATGATCTTCGGCGCGACGAAGCCCATCCCCAGGATGCCGATGAACAACACCCATACGAACGGACCGCCGACGATCGCCTGCATCACCGGCGGATTCATCGCCAGCAGCATGGCGACGATGCCGGTGAAGGCGACGCCGAGCGCCATGTAGTTGTAGACCCGCAGCATGTAGTCGCGAAGACCGACGTCGATCCTCGCGGCCTCGGCCTGTGCGGGGGTCATGGTTTCGGTTCGCAACTGAAACCGACTGTCAGGTCTTGGAGCCATTGCAACCCTCTCGATCAGGATAATGGTCGACATCGCTTATATGGCACAGCGCCGGAATCGTTCAACCCTCTCCGTGCGGGCTTCCGGCTATTCGTTGCGCAGCGCCGGCGCCGTCTTCTGGCCCAGCACCCGCCACGTCCCGGCGAAGCCGATCACCTGGGTGGCGACGATGCAGACGGCGACGGTGGCCACCACCAGCCACGGCAGGAACACCCAGTCGCTCCGCATCAGATAGACCGTCACCGCCCAGGCGGTGGCGGTGCCGATGGCGGCGGCGACGATGCCGGTGGCGAGCCCGAGCAGGCCGTACTCGTAGACGAACATCCGCGCGATGCGGGCACGGGTGGCGCCCAGCACCTTGAAGACGATCGCATCGTAGCGGCGGCGGCGGCGCCCGGCGGCGATCGCGCCGCCCAGCACCAGGGCGCCGACGACGACGGTCAGCGATGCCGCCGCGCGGACCCCGTGGCCGATCCCGGCGAGCAGGGCGTTGACCGCCTCCAGCGCCTCGCGGACGCGGATGGCGGTGACCGAAACGAAGCGGTCGGCGACCGCCTTCTCCACCGCCGCCTCCACCGCCGGCGGCACGAACACCGCGGCGATATGGCTGTGCGGGGCCCGTTCGAGCGTCCCCGGTGCGAAGATCAGCGCGAAATCGAAGGGAACGGCGCGCCAGTCGATGTCTCGCAGCGATGCGATCCGCGCCTCGATCTCACGGCCGAGCACGGTGAGGGTCAGGGTGTCGCCGACACCGACGCCGAATCCGGCGGCGATCCCGGCGTCGAGCGAGATCGCCGGCGGACCCGCATAGTCGGCCGGCCACCACGCTCCGGCGGCGATGCGGGCGTTCTCGGGCGCCGCCGCCGCATAGGTCAGGCTGCGATCGCCGCGCACCGCCCACGCCGCCTCCGCGGCGATCTTCGCCTGCTCCACCGGCACCCCGGCGATCCGCACGATCCGCCCGCGCAGCGACGGCACGCGGCGCAGATCGACGGAGGCATCGACGCCGCGGACGGTCTCGTCGAACGCCGCCGCCTGGTGGTCCGGGATGTCGATGAAGAAGAACGCCGGCGCCGAACTCGGCAGCCGCTCGTCGATCTGTGCGCGCAGGTTGCCCTCGATCAGCGCCACCGCCACCAGCACCGCGATTCCCGTTCCCATCGACAGCACCACGTTCGGGGTCGGCGCCCCCGGCCGGTGCAGGCCGGCCAGCGCCAGCCGCAGCTCCGCGTTGCGGACCCGCGGCAGCCGCGCAGCCGCCGCCATCAGCAGCGCCGCGCCGCCGCGCAGCGCCGCCAGCGTCGCCATCGCCCCGCCGACGAACCAGATCGCGAGCGGGCGATCGGCGGCGGTGGCGACGATCAGCGCCGCCAGCGCCGCCACCGCAAACACCACGGCGACGACGTAAGCCGGCCGCGGCCGGCCGCGCGGCGGCGCCACCACGGCCCGGAACAGCGCCCCCGGCGGCACCTCGCGGGCCGCGGCGAGCGGCCACACCGCGAACGTCGTCGCGGTCAGCAACCCGAGAACCCCGGCCAGCGCCAGCGGGCGCGGATGCCAGCCGGCGGCGGCCGGAATCGGCAGCGCGTCGGCGACGATCGCGAGGCCCAGCACCGGCAGCGCCGCGCCCGCCGCCACGCCGGCGGCGACGCCGAGCGCCGCCAGCGCCAGCACCTGCAACAGGTAGATGCGGAAGATCAGGGTTCCGGGCGCCCCGAGACACTTGAGAATGGCGATCGACGTCGTCTTGCCGTCGAGGTAGTTGCGCACGGCGCTGCCGACACCGATGCCGCCGACCAGCAGCGCCGTCAGCCCGGCGAAGGTCAGGAACAGCGACATCCGGTCGACGAACCGGCGAATCCCGGGCGCCGCCTCGGTGGCGTCGCGAATGCGCCAGCCGGCGTCGGGAAACCTGTGCTTCAGCGCCTCGATCCAGGCCCCGACGTCGGCGCCCGCACCCAGCCCCACCCGGGTGTGGTAGCGGATCATGCTGCCGGGTTGCACCAGCCCGGTCGCCAGCAGGGCGTCGGCGGCGATCATCAGCCGGGGGCCGAAGTTGAACACGTCGGCGATCCGGTCCGGTTCGCGGATGACCACGGCGCGCACCTCGACCAGTGCCTCGCCGACCCGCAGCCGGTCGCCGACGCCGACGCCCAGCCGGTCGAGCAGCGTCGCCTCGGCGGCGGCCCCCCACACCCCGTCGCTCGGCGCCAGCACTGGGGCGAGGGCGGCGGACGGTTCGAGGCGGACGGCGCCGACCAGCGGATAGGCCCCGTCGACCGCCTTCAGCTCGACCATCGCGCGCACGTCGCGGCCGTCCGCCGGCCGCGCCATCGCCCGCATCTCGACGATCCGCGAGACGGCGGCGGCGGTGGCGGCGAGATGGGCCTCCTGGTCCGCCGTCGCCGCGCGATGGAGCAGCCGCAGGTCGACGTCGCCGCCGAGCAGCGCGCGGCCGTCGGCGCGCAGGCCGGCGACCAGCGACTCGGTCAGCGAGCCCACCGCGGCGATGGCGGCGACGCCGAGCCCGAGGCCGACCAGGAAGATCCGGAAGCCGCCGAGGCCGCTGCGCAGCTCGCGCCGCGCCAGCCGCCAGGCGAGGGCGAGGGGAGCCAACGCTAGACGCTCGCGACGCCGGGCACGACCGCGGTGTCGTCGGCGATGCGGCCGTCCGCGAGGTGGACGATGCGCCGGCATCGGCTCGCGAGGTCGCGCTCGTGGGTGACCAGGACCAGCGTGGTTCCGCGCCGGTCGTGCAGCCGGAACAGGAGATCGACGACGCCGCGGCCGGTGGCGCCGTCGAGGTTGCCGGTCGGCTCGTCGGCGAGCAGGATCGCCGGCTCGGTGACGAAGGCGCGGGCGAGCGCCACCCGCTGCTGCTCGCCGCCCGACAACTGGCCGGGATAGTGGGACAACCGGTGCCCGAGACCGACGGCGTCGAGGTGCTCGCGCGCCCGGTCGGCGGCGTCGTCGCGTCCCGCGAACTCCAGCGGCAGCGCGACGTTCTCGAGCGCGGTCATCGTCGGCACCAGGTGGAAGTGCTGGAAGACGATGCCGACGTTATCGCGGCGGAAGCGGGCCAGCCGATCCTCGTCGAGGCCGGTGAGGTCGAGGCCGGCGACGCGCACGGCACCCGCGGTCGGCCGCTCGAGACCGGCGATCACCATCAGCATGCTGGTCTTGCCCGAACCCGACGGACCGACGATGCCGACGGCGTCGCCGCCGTCGATGGTGAGGTCGATGCCGCGTAGGATATTGACCTCGCCGCCGGCACCGGTCAGCCTGAGGTCGATGCCGGCGAGGACGATCGCCGCCCCGTCGGTCATCCCCGCGTCGCCAACCCCTGGGTCGGTCATCGATGTCGACACTCCCGTCGCCCCGGCACTCCCTCCGATATGATCCGATCGGAGGACTTGTCAACGCGGCCGCGCTCGCCGTCACGGCGCTGATGCTGGCGACGATCGCGGTTCGGGCGCCGTGCGCCGGCGAGGCGATACGTCTGCTCGCGTTCGGCGACAGCCTGATCGCCGGCTACGGACTGGCGCGCGAGGACGCCTTCCCGCGCCGGCTCGAACGGGCGCTCGCCGCCCATGGCCTCGCCGTCACCGTGATCGACGCCGGCGTCTCCGGCGACACCTCCGCCGACGGCCTGGCGCGGCTCGACTGGGCGCTGGCGACACCCGGCGGCGCACCGGACGCGGTGATCGTCGAACTCGGCGCCAACGATGCGCTGCGCGGGATCGATCCCGAGGTGACCTACGCCAATCTCGACGCCATCGTCGGCGAGATCCGGCGGCGGCGACTGCCGGTGCTGCTCGCCGGCATGCGGGCGCCGCCGAACATGGGCCGCGACTACGCCGACGCCTTCGACGGCATCTATTCGCGGCTCGCCGCCGCGCACGGCGTTCCCCTCTATCCGTTCTTCCTCGACGGGGTCGCCGCCGAGCCGGCTCTCAACCAGGTCGACGGCATCCATCCCAACGCCGAGGGCGTGCAGGTGATCGTCCGCGGCATCCTGCCGGCGGTGAAGGACCTTCTGGAGGCGCAGCCATGACCGCGTTCACCGTCGCCCACGCGATCGGCGAGGACTGGGCCCATGCCGCCCAGTCCTGTGCCGATGCCCTCGATCGGGCCGAGGTGCGGGCCGACCTGGCGTTCCTCTACGTGACCGACGGCCTCGCCGAGGACATGGCGAACATCCTCGGCTACCTGCGCCAGCGGACCGGCATCGCCCACTGGGCGGGCACGGTCGGCTTCGGCATCTGCGGCAACGAGACCGAGTACGTCGACTGCCGGGCGGTGGCGGTGATGGCGATGAGCCTGCCGCCGGGATCGTTCCGGGTCTTCCCGTGCATCAGCGAGACGACCGCCCAGCTGTCGGCCGAGGACCGGTCCTGGATCGCCGCGGTCGCCCCGCCGTTCGGCATCCTGCACGGCGATCCGCACAATGCCCGGACACCGCAACTGGTCGCCGATCTCGGCGCGGAAACGCTCGGGTTCCTGGTCGGCGGCCTGAGCTCGTCGCGAACCGTGTGCCACCAGGTCGCGGATCGGCTGACCGGCGGCGGCGTGTCGGGGGTGCTGTTCGCACCCGACGTCGCGGTGCAGACCGGCCTCAGCCAGGGGTGCACGCCGGTCGGCGGCAGCCACGTGATCTCGGATGCGCTCGACAACGTGGTGATCGGGCTCGACGGCCGCCGGGCGGTCGACGTGTTCAAGGAGGACATCGGCGACGTGCTCGCGCGCGATCTCGCCCGTGTCGCCGGAACCATTCACGTCGCCTTCCCGCTGCCCGGCTCCGATACCGGCGACTATCTGGTGCGCAACCTGATCGGCATCGACCCGGTCCACGGCTGGCTGGCGATCGGCGACGGGGTCACGCCGGGGGATCGGGTGATGTTCGTGCGCCGCGACGTGAGCAGCGCGCGGATCGAACTGACGGCGATGCTCGCCCGGCTGAAACGGCGGCTCGGCGCGCCGCCGCGCGGCGGCATCTACTTCTCCTGCGTCGCCCGCGGCGCCAACATGTTCGGCAGACCCGGGCGGGAGGTCGCGCTGATCCGCGACCAGCTCGGCGAGCTGCCGCTCGTCGGCCTGGCGTGCGGCGGCGAGATCTCCAACGGGCGCCTCTACGGCTACACCGGCGTGCTCGCCCTGTTCACCTGACGATCCGGACCCCTCGATGCAGGACGCCCCGCTGGGCCGCACCGGCCTCACCGTCAGCCGCATCTGTCTCGGCACCATGACCTTCGGCGAGCAGAACAGCGAGGCCGAGGCCTTCGCCATCCTCGATCGCGCCGTCGAGGCCGGGGTCACCTTCGTCGACACCGCCGAGATGTATCCGGTCCCGCCGCGCGCCGCCACCGCCGGCCGCAGCGAGGAGATCCTCGGCCGCTGGATCGGCAGCCGCCGCCGGCGCGACGGCCTCGTCGTCGCGACCAAGATCACCGGTCCCGGATGGGCCCACATCCGCGGCGGCGACGGCCGGTTCGGTCGCCGGCAGATCGACGCGGCGGTCGACGGCAGCCTGCGCCGGCTGGCGATCGATGCGATCGACCTCTACCAGCTGCACTGGCCGGAGCGGCCGACCAACATGTTCGGCCGTCGCGGCTACGTCCACGAGGCGGCCGGCGACTGGACGCCGTTCGAGGAGACCCTGGCGGCGCTCGCCCGGCATGTCGCCGCCGGCAAGATCCGCGCCGTCGGCGTTTCCAACGAGACCCCGTGGGGGGTGATGCGATTGCTGACGCTGGCCGAGCGTTCGGGTCTGCCGCGCATCGCCGCGATCCAGAACCCCTACAGCCTTCTCAACCGCCTGTTCGAGGTCGGTCTCGCCGAGGTCGCGATCGGCGAGGACTGCGGCCTGCTCGCTTACTCGCCGCTGGCGATGGGCACGCTGAGCGGCAAGTATCTCGGCGGCCGCACGCCGGCCGGGGCGCGCCTGACCCTGTTTCCCGACTACCGGCGCTACACCAAGCCACGGGCGGTCGCCGCCACCGAGGCCTATGTCGCTCTCGCCCGCCGCTTCGGCCTCGATCCGGCGCAGATGGCGCTGGCCTACGTCCGATCCCGGCCGTTCGTGACCAGCATGATCATCGGCGTCACCACCCTCGAGCAGTTGCGGACCGATCTCGCGGCCGCGGATCTCGCTCTCGACCCCGAGGTCGTCGCCGGGATCGAGGCGATCCACCAGGACAATCCCGACCCAGCACCCTAGGATTTTCGAGGACGCCCCCGATGTTTCGCCTGTTCGTCGGCATCGCCTTTCCCGAAGACGTGCGGACCGCCCTCGCCGGACTGTGTGCGGGACTGCCCGGCGCCAAGTGGGTCGCAGCGGAGAACCTGCATCTGTCGCTGCGGTTCATCGGCGAGGTCGGCGCCGCCGACGCCGACGACATTCATCACGCGCTCGCCAGGCTCGCCGCCCAGCCGTTCGCGCTGACCATCGCGGGTGTCGGCTGCTTCGAGACCGGCCGCCGCGTGCACACCCTTTGGGCGGGGATCGACAAGGAGCCGCGGCTTCTGCACCTGCAGGAGAAGGTGGAATCGGCGGTGGTCCGCACCGGGTTCGAGCCCGAGCGCCGGAAATTCAAGCCGCACGTGACGCTCGCCCGCTTCCGTAACGGCACCCAGGGGCGGCTCGGCGTCTACGTCGAGACCCACAACCGGTTCAAGACCGGTCCGTTCGCGGTCGACCACTTCACCCTGTTCCGCAGCCACCTCGGCGGCGCCGGCCCCCATTACGAGACCCTCGCCGAATACCCCCTCACCGAATAGTCCGCAAAGGGAAGGGCGCCGCCCCTACCCCCCTGGTGAGACGGCGCCCCGAGCGTCTCAGCCAAGGTCGTCGAGAACCGGCGAGACGCGACTCCGTCGCCGCCAAAAGAGACCACCGTTGCCAAAAAACCTACTGCGGCGCTGCGGTACTGTTGCTTCGGCAGGACGAACAAAAGCACAATACTTTTGACATTATTTTTCGAAAAAGCAACAATTTTTTTGCGCAAGTACTTGGCGGGAATGAATTGCAGTTGCAGTTGCAGTCGCGGCGACGCGGCCACGGCTACCATCCTTCGGTCAGGATCTTTTCGACGTAAGCGGGAACGATCTCGGTGGCGGCCCCGTAGCGGGCTTCGGCGAAGAACGTTGCCCCCTCGGACGGCTCGAGATTGAGTTCGATGGTATGGGCGTCGGTATAGCGGCGGACGTGGGCGACGAACCCGGCGGCAGGATAGACGTTGCCCGAGGTGCCGATCGACACGAACAGCCCGCACCGTTCCAGGGCCGCGTAGATCCGGTCCATGTCCAGCGGCACCTCGCCGAACCAGACCACATGCGGGCGCATCCAGCCGCTGCGACCGCACGCCGGGCAGGAGTCCTCGACATGCAGGTCGGTGTACCACTGGAACAGGCTGCCGCAGGCGTCGCAGCGGACCTTCAGCAACTCTCCGTGCATGTGCAGCAGGTTGCGGCTGCCCGCCTGCTCGTGAAGGTTGTCGATATTCTGGGTGACGAGCAGCACCTCGGCCGGCCACTCGCGCTCCAGCCGCGCCAGCGCAGCATGACCGGCGTTGGGCTGGATGCCTGCCTCGGCGAGCTGGCGGCGGCGGCTGTTGTAGAACGCCTGCACCCGCTGCGGGTCGCGGTTGAAGCCCTCCGGCGTCGCCACGTCCTCCAGCCGCACCTTCGACCAGACGCCGTCGGCATCGCGGAAGGTGTCGAGGCCCGACTCCTTGGAGATGCCGGCCCCGGTCAGCACCACGATGTTCCGCCTCGATCGATCGTCGCCGTTCATCTCGCCCTTGCCGCCCGTCCGAGGGTTGCCGATAATCCGCCGCCGACAGGGTTGCGGAGGACGCGGCATTGGTCAACGTCTTGTTCGTCTGCCTCGGCAACATCTGCCGCTCGCCCGCCGCCGAGGGCGTGTTCCGGGCGCTGGTCGAAGGGGAGGGGCTCGCGGACCGGATCACGGTCGACAGCGCCGGCACCGCGGCGTGGCACCTCGGCAAGCCCCCCGATCGGCGGGCGCAGGCGGCGGCGCGGCGGCGCGGCATCGACATCGGCGGCCTGCGCGCGCGCCAGGCCGGCCCGGCGGACTTCCGTCGCTTCGATCTCGTCCTGGCGATGGACCGGGACAACCACGCCGACCTCGCGCGGCTGTGCCCGCCGGGGGAGGGGCAGCGTCTCGCCCTGTTTCTCGACTTCGCGCCCGAGATCCCGGTGCGCGAGGTGCCCGACCCGTACTACGGCGGGCCCGAGGGCTTCGAGCGGATGCTCGATCTGATCGACATCGGCGGCCGCGGGCTGCTCGCCCACCTCCGCGCCACCCGGCTCCGGCCTGACCGGTGAGGCCGGGGTCCGAGGCCCTGATCGGCCGCATCGCGGGATCGCGGCCGGTCGGCAGCCGACCGGTCGGCGGCGGCTCGGTCGGCAGCGTCCGCCGCGTCACCCTCGCCGACGGCCGCACGGTCGCGGTCAAGGAGGGGAGTGCCGGCCTCGCGATCGAGGGCCGGATGCTCCGCTATCTCGCCCGGCACACGGCGCTGCCGGTGCCGGAAGTGCTGCACGCCGACGACCGTCTCCTGGTGACCGCCTGGATCGAGACCGAGGGTGGCCTCGACGCCGCCGCCGAGACCGACGCCGGCGCGCTGCTGGCGGCCCTCCACGACGTCACCGCCGACGCCTTCGGCTTCGCGTGCGACACGCCGATCGGCGGCCTGCGCCAGCCCAACCCGTGGACGCGGTGCTGGGTCGCCTTCTTCCGCGACCACCGCCTGCTCGCCATGGCCCGCCAGGCGCTGACCGCCGGCCGGCTGCCGGCAGCGACGATGGCGAGGATCGAGCGGCTGGCCGGGCGGCTGGAGCGCTGGATCGAGGAGCCGGCGGCACCGTCGCTGATCCACGGCGATCTGTGGGCCGGCAACGTGCTGTGCCGGCACGGCCGCATCGCCGGCGTCGTCGACCCGGCGCTCGCCTTCGCCGACCCCGAGATCGAACTCGCCTTCGCGACCTTGTTCGCCTCCTTCGGCGAACCGTTCTTCGCCAGCTACCGGGAGCATCGTCCGCTCCGCCCGGGGTTCTTCGAGGAATGCCGCGACCTCTACAACCTCTATCCGCTGCTGGTTCACGTGCGGCTGTTCGGGGGTGCCTATCTCGGCGCGGTGGAGCGGACGCTGGCGCGGTTCGGGAGCTGACGGTCGATGCGCGAGGACGATCCGGTGCGGCTGGTGATCTTCGACTGCGACGGGGTGCTGGTCGACAGCGAACCGGTCGCCTGCCGGGTGATGGCCCGCGAGCTGACCCGGATCGGCTATCCGATCACGCCGGAGGACTGTCTCGCCCGCTTCACCGGCATCAGCATCGCCTCGGTGATGGCGAAGATCGAGGCCGACCGGGGACGACCGCTGCCGGCCGGCTTCGAGGAGCGGCTGCGCGAACAGGACTTCGCGGCCTTCGCAGCGGAACTGCGGCCGGTCGCGGGCGTCGAGGCGATGCTCGACCGGTTGGCGCTGCCCCGCTGCGTCGCGTCGTCGGGAACGCCGGAGAAGATCCGCTTCACCCTGACGGTGACCGGGCTGATCGGCCGGTTCGCGCCGCATCTGTTCAGCGCCCGGATGGTCGCCCGCGGCAAACCGGCCCCCGATCTGTTCCTCTACGCCGCCGACCGGATGGCGACCCCGCCCGCGGCCTGCCTGGTGGTCGAGGACAGCGTCGCCGGGATCACGGCCGCGCGCGCGGCCGGCATGCGGGTGTTCGGGTTCGCCGGCGCGGGACATGCCGGTCCCGGCTACGCCGAGATGCTGGCCGCCGCCGGCGCCGACGCCGTGTTCACCGCCATGGCCGAACTGCCGCTCCGGCTCACCCTGCCGCCGGGCGTGGTGGGCGGGGGTGCGGATCAGGCGCGATCGGGGTAGAGGGCGGCGAGGGCGGCTTCGGAGGCCGCGCAGACGCCGCGCTCGGTGATCAGGCCGGTGACCAGGCGGGCCGGGGTGACGTCGAAGGCGAAGTTGGCGGCGGGGCTGGCGGCGGGGGTGAGCGTCACCGAGACGACCTCGCCGCCGGCGGCGCGCCCGGCGATGGCGGTCACCTCGGCGGCGTCCCGCTCCTCGATCGGGATCTCGGCGGCGCCGTCGCGGATCGTCCAGTCGATGGTCGGCCCGGGCAGCGCGACATAGAACGGCACGCCGTTGTCGCTGGCCGCCAACGCCTTGAGATAGGTGCCGATCTTGTTGCAGACGTCGCCGGTCCGCGTCGTCCGGTCGGTGCCGACCAGGCACAGATCGACCCGTCCGTGCTGCATCAGATGGCCGCCGGCGTTGTCGACGATCACCGTGTGCGCGACCCCGTGCTGGCCGAGCTCCCAGGCGGTGAGCCCCGCGCCCTGGTTGCGCGGCCGGGTCTCGTCGACCCAGACGTGGATCGGGAGGCCGGCGTCGAACGCCTTGTAGACCGGTGCCAGCGCGGTGCCCCAGTCGACCGTCGCCAGCCAGCCGGCGTTGCAGTGGGTCAGCACCTCGATCCGCCCGTCGCCGCCCTTCGCCGCCCACAGATCGCGGATCAGCTGGAGGCCGTGATCGCCGATCGCGGCGTTGGTCGCCACGTCCTGGTCGCAGATCTCGGCGGCCCGCCGCCAGCCGGCCGCGGCGCGCCGGTCGGGCGGCAGCTGCAGCAGCACCGCCAGCATCTCGTCCACCGCCCAGCGCAGATTGACCGCCGTCGGGCGCGTCGCCAGCAACGCCGCCGCCGCCGCCCGCAGCCCGCCATCGGACGGATCGTCCCGGGCGGCGAGGCAAAGCCCGTAGGCGGCGGTGGCGCCGATCAGCGGCGCGCCGCGCACCCACATGTCGCGGATCGCGCGGGCCGCGTCCGCCAGCGTCTCCAGGCGGGCGACGACGAACGCGTGCGGCAGCCGTGTCTGATCGATGATCTCCACCGCCCGGCCGTCGGCGGCCGGCCAGATGGTGCGGGTCGGGCGACCGCCGACCTTCATCGCGCCCTCACCGCAACACCCGGCCGGCGACCGCGTCCAGCTTCGCGATCAGCGCCGGGTCGCGCGCCTCGGGGGCGGTGATCAGGGCATTGGCGAGGGCGGTGTGGCAGCCCTCGCGGCAGGCCGCGGTGCGCAGGGCGAGGTCCGGAACCAGCCGTTTGACCAGCGCCCGCCCATGGTCGGCGTTGGCCTTCAGCACCCGGATGATCGCCTCGACGGTGACGTGGTCGTGGTCCGGATGCCAGCAGTCGTAGTCGGTGACCATGGCGACGGTCGCGTAACACAGCTCGGCCTCGCGGGCGAGCTTGGCCTCGGGCATGTTGGTCATGCCGATGACGTCGCAGCCCCATGCCCGGTAGAGGTTGGACTCGGCCAGCGTCGAGAACTGCGGCCCCTCCATCACCAGATAGGTGCCGCCGCGCACCGTCTTGATCCCGCAGGCGCGGGCCGCCGTCTCCAGGGCGTCGCCGAGTCGCGCGCAGACCGGCTGCGCCATCGTCACGTGCGCGACCATGCCGGTGCCGAAGAAGCTCTTGGCGCGCGCGAAGGTGCGGTCGACGAACTGGTCGACGATGACGAACGTGCCGGGATCGAGTTCGTCGCGCAGCGAGCCGCAGGCGCTGAGCGAGATCACCTCGGTGACGCCCACCCGCTTGAGGGCGTCGATGTTGGCGCGCGTATCGATCTCGCTCGGCGGGATCGGGTGGCCGCGGCCGTGACGGGGGAGGAAGACCATCTTCTGCCCGTCGAGGTAGCCGATCAGCAACTCGTCCGACGGAGTGCCGAACGGCGAGCGGACGGGGACCCACTGGGCGCCGTCCAGGCCGTCGATGTCGTAAACGCCGCTGCCGCCGATGATCCCGATCACCGGCGGCGTTCCCGGTTGCGTCATGGCGCGCGTGCTCCCCCGATCTGCCGTCGTGGCGCAGTGTTTCAAGTTCCGGGCCGCGGTTCAACCCTCGCCGCCGGTTTCGTCAGCAGACCGTGGCGGCGCAGTCGATTGCGGAACGCGTGGTAGCCGAGCCCGACGCGGCCCGCGGCGGCGCGCTGGTTGTAGCGGGCGGCGGCCAGCGCCCGTTCGAGCAGGTCCCTCTCGAAGCGGGTGACGGCGGCCACCAGATCCACGCCCCCGGCGCCGTCGGCGGCGGCGGCGGGCATGGCCGCGGGCGCCGACGGGGGCACCGACGGGGGCACCGACGGGGGCGCCGGCGTTTCGCCGAGGCGATAGGGCGAATCGAACGGATCGAACTGCAAATCGTCGATCGGCGCCGCGGGGTCCGGCCAGCGGGTGACGGCGCGCTCGGCGACGTTCTTCAGTTCGCGGACGTTGCCCGGCCAGCGGTGCGTCGCCATCGCCGCCAGGGCCGCCGGCGCGAAGCCCGGGAACCGTTGCCAGCCGATGTCGTAGGCCATCACCCGGGCGAAATGGTCGGCGAGCACCGGCACGTCCTCCGCCCGGGCGCGCAACGGCGGGACCGTCAGCACGTCGAAGGCGAGGCGGTCGAGCAGGTCGTGGCGAAATCGGCCGGCGGCGGCGGCGGTCGGCAGGTCGACGTTGGCGGCGGCGATCACACGGACGTCGCAGGCGACGGTGGCGCTGCTGCCGACCCGCTCGAACTCCCCGTACTCGATCACCCGCAGGATCTTCTCCTGGACCGCCGGCGGCGCGATGGCGATCTCGTCGAGGAACAGGCTGCCGCCGTCGGCGCGTTCGAAGCGGCCGACACGCCGACGCACCGCGCCGGTGAACGCGCCGGCCTCGTGCCCGAACAGCTCGCTCTCGATCAGCGTCTCCGCCAGCGCGGCGCAGTTGAGCTTGACCAGCGGCCGCCGCCAGCGGCCCGACAGATAGTGGAGGCGGGCGGCGATCAACTCCTTGCCGGTGCCGCGCTCGCCGACGATCAGCATCGGCCGATCGACGGACGCCATCCGCGACACCTGCTCGAGCAGGGCCAGGAACGGTCGCGACTGGCCGATCAGCGGCGGCAGGTCGGGGGTCGGCGGAAGTGGGGACATTGGCGCTTTCGGCTAATAAATGCCACTTCCTACCATTAAATGCCGTATGGCGCAATACGACGCCGCGCGGCCGGCCCCGCCGGATCGCGCATTTGCCGGGCGAATCGAAGGGGTTATGGAGATCCCGGGGGAGTTGGCACGAGTCGTGCGAAGCACAGGACAGCACGGGTGGACCGGCGCTGCGCCGGGGCCGCCGCCATCGACCGCACAGGAGGTTGGAGACCATGGGCATCTTTTCGCGGCTGAGCGACATCATCAATTCCAACATCAACGCCATCCTCGATCGCGCCGAGGACCCGGAGAAGATCATCCGGCTGATCATCCAGGAGATGGAGGAGACGCTGGTCGAGGTCCGGTCCACGGCCGCCCGCACCATCGCCGAGCGCAAGGAGATCGAGCGCCAGCTCCGCCGTTACCGCGAGGCGCAGACGGAATGGGACCGCAAGGCGGAAGTGGCGCTGCGCAAGGGCCGCGAGGACCTGTCGAAGGCGGCGCTGATCGAGAAGGCCAAGCTCGGCGTCGCGGTCAAGGCGCTGGAGGAGGAGCGCGAAGCCCTCGATGCGGCGCTCGCCCACGGCGACACCGACATCGCCAAGCTGGAGACCAAGCTGCGCGAAGCCAAGGCACGGCAGAAGGCGATGCAGGCCCGCCAGGAAACCGCCTCCAACCGGCTGCGGACCCGCCGCCAGCTGCACGACCCCCGGATCGAGGATGCCTTCAGCCGCTTCGAGAGCGTCGAGCGGCGGATCGAGCGCACCGAGGGCCAGGTCGAGGCCTATGACATGGGCCGGCCGAGAACGCTGGTCGACGAGATCGCCGAGCTGGAAGGGGAGGCGGCGATCGAGGAGGAACTGGCGGCGCTGAAGGTGCGGATCGCCCGGGGCGACACCCCGGCCGACCGCGGCTGAGCGGCGTCACGGCGAGGGGAGCGGTGGAGCGATGATCGAGTTCCTGCACGTGCCCTTGGTGCTGTTCCTGGTCGTGGTCGCACCGGTTTGGATCATCAGCCACTACGTCATGCGCTGGCGGACCGCCAAGACGCTGTCGGCGGAGGACGAGAAGATGCTGGCCGAGTTGTGGGAGCTGGCGCCGAGGCTGGAGAGCCGGATCAACACGTTGGAGCGGATCCTCGATGCCGAGGTGCCGGAATGGAGGAAGCAGGTATGACCCGCGATGCAGAATCGAACGGCCGGCCGAGTCCGAGCCGGCTCTACCGCAACCCCCGCGACGGGGTCCTGTTCGGGGTCTGCGCCGGCATCGCCGACTACTTCGGGGTGCGGCGCTGGGTGGTGCGGGTGCTGTGGATCGGCGGCCTGATGATGTTTCCGCCGCCGGCCATCCTCGGCTATTTCATCCTCGCGGTGGTGCTGCCGAGGGCGCCCGAGCACCTCTACGAGACCAAGGACGCGGAGCATTTCTGGCGCGACGTGCGCGTCGATCCGGGGCGCAAGTTCTCGCAGCTCCGCCACCGCTTCCGCGAGCTCGAGCACCGGCTGCGCGCGATGGAGGCCTACGTCACCTCCGAAGCCTACCGCGTCCACCGCAAGATCAACGACCTCTAGCCGGCGGGCGGTCGCCCTCGGCGGTCGCTCGGGGGCCGGCGATCCGCCCCCTCCGGCGGCTCAGGCGGCGCCCAGATCGGCGGGGCGGACGAAGTCGACCAGCCGTGCGCACCCTGGTTCGAGGTGCGGCCAGTCGTCGATGTCGGCGGCCAGCACCGCCAGGGCGCCGGTCGGGAACTTGGCGGCCATCCGGGCGCGGATCGCCTCGTCGCCGAGGCCGACGAGCATCCGCGCCAGCGTCTCCAGGCCCGGATTGTGGCCGATCACCATCACCGACGCAACCTCCCCCAGCCGGCGCAGCCGCCGCAGCAACTGCGGGGCGTCGGCCATGTAGATCCCCTTCTCGAAGCGGGTCGGAACGGCGGCACCGAAGCGATGGTGCATCTGTTCCAGGGTTTCGCGCGTCCGCCGCGACGGCGAGCACAGGATCTGGGCCGGGTCGGATCCGCGTTCGGCGAGATGGGCCGCCATCGCCGCTGCCGCCCGGCGGCCGCGCTTACTGAGCGGACGGTCGAAATCCGCGAGCTGGTCGTCCTTCCAGCTCGATTTGCAATGGCGAAGGAGATAGAGCGTTTTCATCGGTGGCGGGATCCGCTGCGGGTCGGTCGCGTCGGCTATTTGGGGGCACGCCGTGCGAACGCCCGCGGCTTGATCTTGCGCAGCCGCCGCGCTCGCTCCGCGCGCCGTTCCGCAGCGACGATCAGCGCCTCCTGGCTGCCGCGGCTCTGGCGTCCCCGCGTCGCGCGACGCTGGAGGTAGGTGCCGTCGGGCCGCATGTCCCACGCGGTGCGCCGATCTCCGAGTTGCGCTTCGAACATCGCCCGCAGCTCCCTGCGCAGGGCCGGCTCCTCGATCGGCGTCAGCACCTCGACCCGGCTTTCGAGGTTGCGGGTCATCAGGTCGGCGGAGCCAATGAAGTACTCCTCGTCGCCGCCGTTGGCGAAGTAGTAGACCCGCGCGTGTTCGAGGAACCGGCCGACGATGCCGATCACCGTCACGTTCTCCGACACCGCCGGCAGTCCGGGGCGCAGACGGCAGCTGTCGCGGATGATCAGCTCGACCTCGACCCCCGCCTGCGACGCCCGGTACAGCGCCTCGACGATGTCGGCATCCTCCAGCGCATTGCACTTCAACCGGATCAGCCCCTTGCCGCCGCCGGCGCGGTGCGCGATCTCGCGTTCGATCCTGGCGAGCAGCGCCTTCTTCATCGTGGTCGGCGCCGCCAGCAACTTCCGGTGATTGCGTGCCGGACGGCAACCGGTGGTCAGGTAGTTGAACAGCTCGGTGGCATCGAGGCCGATCTCCCGGTCGGCGGTGAACAGGCCGAGATCCGAATACTGCCGGGCGGTGCCGGCGTGGTAGTTGCCGGTGCCGATGTGGAGGTAGCGGCGCAGGCCGTTGTAGTCGCGGCGGACCACCAGGATCAGCTTGGCATGGGTCTTGAGTCCGAGGACGCCGTAGGTGACGTGGATGCCGGCTTCCTCCATGCGACCGGCCCACTGGATGTTGGCCGCCTCGTCGAAGCGGGCCTTCAACTCGACGACGACCGCGACCTGCTTGCCCTGGCGGGCCGCCTCGATCAGGTCGTCGATGATGTTGGTGTCCGCCGAGGTCCGGTAGAGCGTCATCTTGATCGCGTGGACCTTGGGATCCTCCGCCGCTTCGCGAACGAACCGGACCACCGAGGTGGCGAACGATTCGTAGGGGTGATGGAGCAGGATCGGCCCGTTCTCGCGGATGATGTGGAAGATGTTGTTCCGGTCCTGCAGCATGACGTTGGTGATCGGCTGATGCGGCGGATCATGCAGGTCGGGAATGGCGAGCTGGGCCAGCTCCATCAGATCACGCATGCCCATCATCACGTCGGTGCGGTAGACGTCGTTGTCCCGGTCGAGGCCGAGCTCGGCGGCGAGCATGCCGCAGTGATCGGCATCGATGCCGGCTTCGATCTCCAGCCGGACGATCGGAGCGAACTTGCGGTCGCGGAGTTCCGCCTCGATCATCGCCACCAGATCGTCGGCCTGCTCCTCGTCCCGCTCGGTGTTGGCGTTGCGGGTGACCCGGAACACCTCCGAGGACGCGATCTCCATGCCCGGGAAGAGGTCCTCGAGACAATGGGCCATCACATCCTCGAGCAGAACGAACCGGTTCTCGGACCCGACCCGCAGGAACCGAGGCCCGCCCGCGCCGACCGGGACCTTGACGCGGGCCATCGTCATTTCGGGTTCCTGGGGAAACCGCAGGGTGACGAGAAGATTGACCGACAGGTTGGAGAGGAACGGAAACGGATGCGCGGGATCCATCGCCAGCGGTGTGACGAGGGGAAAGATGTTTTCGAAGTAGTAGTCGCGGATTGCCCGTCGTTCGTCCTTGGCAAGTCGGGCGAACGGCTGGACGACGATGCCGCGCTGGCGAAGGTCGCGCAGAAGATCGAGATAGATCCTGCGCTTGGCCCGCTCGAACGCGGCGATCACCGCGCGGCAATCCTCCAGCTGCCGACCGGGGGTCCGGCCGTCGACCGTCAGCTTCTGAACCCCCGCCCCGATCTGCTGCTTGAGGCCGCCGATCCGCTTCATGAAGAACTCGTCCATGTTGGAATCGGCGATTGCCAGGAACTTGGTCCGCTCCAGCAGCGGGCGGCGGTCGTCGCCGGCCTCGTGGAGCACCCGGAAATTGAACTGGAGCCACGTCAGCTCGCGGCTGAGGTAGAGGTCCGGCGCACGAAGATCGATCGCCGCGGCCGGCCGGCCCGAAACGACCGGCGCTGCGGCAGGGCCGTCGCCCTTCGGCGGCGCTGCGGCGGGCTTCGCCGACGACCCGACGCGGGCCGTTAGATCGAGGATGGTCGCGGGAAGGGCGGCGTCGCCGGGCGGTGGCGGCTCGCGGTCGGCGCCGTGGGCAGCGCCTGACGCCGGGGAGGGGATCCGCGACCCGGTTCCGGCAATCGCTCCCGTTTGTCGCGGCGGGTCGATCATCCGGTCTCCTTGAGCTTGCGGCCCTGGACGGCCTTCGCCGCCGACGCCTCGCGACCGTCGATCCCGGCCTGCAGGCGATCGCACACCGTCGAGAGCGCCTTGATGCGGGCGAAACGCTTGTCGTTACCCTCGACCAGCGTCCACGGGGCGATGGCCGTGCTGGTGCGCTCGACCATGTCGTTGACGGCCACCTCGTAGTCGTCCCACTTGTCGCGATTGCGCCAGTCCTCCTCGGTCAGTTTCCAGCGCTTGTAGGAGGTCCCTTCGCGAACCTTGAACCGTGCCAGCTGCTCGTCCTTGGTGATGTGCATCCAGAACTTGCAGAGGACGATCCCGTGGCGGACCAGCTGATCCTCGAAATCGTTGATCTCGCTGTAGGCGCGCCGCCACTCGGATTCGGCGGCGAACCGCTCCGCGCGCTCCACCAGCACCCGCCCGTACCAGCTGCGGTCGTAGATGGTGAAGCGGCCGGCGCGCGACAGATGCCGCCAGAACCGCCAGAGATAATGCTGCGCCTTCTCTTCGTCGCTCGGGGCGGCGATCGAAATGACCTGGTAGTCGGTCGCCTCCAGGGCGGCGGTGATGCGGCGGATGGCCCCGCCCTTGCCGGCGGCATCCCAGCCCTCCAACACCAGGATCGTCGCCAGGCCGAGTTCCTTGGCGCGCCGCGAACTCAACCGCAGGCGCCCCTGGAGCTTGACGAGCGCGTCCTTGTACTCCTTCTTGCCGAGGGCGCGGTTCATGTCCAGCCGGCTCAGGATCGTCACCCGCGGCATCTGGATCACCAACGCCTCGGGCAGCGGCTTGTCCGTCGGCGGGGCCGCGCCCGGCGCCGGCCCCGACGCGACGGCGCGATCCGTGTGCTTGCGTTTCTCCGCGAGGATCTTCAGCCGCGTCTCGGTGTCGGCGAAATGCTGACCGATGGCCTGCAGGATGGTGGTTCCCACGGTCAGGGTCCGGTAACGCTTGTCGTAGCCCTCGACGATGTGCCAGGTGGCGTTGGCGGTGCTCGTGCGCGTGATCGTCCGTTCCGCAGCGACGATGAACCGGTCATAGAGATGCCAGTGATCCCAGGCGGTCTGGGTGATCTGCCAGCGGGTCAGCGGGTCCTTCTCCAGGGCCTGCAGCCGCTGCTTCTGCGCCTTCTTGCCGAGGTGCATCCAGAACTTGATGATCAGCGCCCCGTCGTCGGCGAGACCGTTCTCGAACGCGATCACCCGATCGAGCGCCTCGTCGAACTCGGCCTCGGACATCCGCTGATGAACCCGATCGAGCAGCGACGGCGAATACCAGGTCTTGAGAAAGAGTCCGATCCGCCCCTTCGGCGGAAGCTCCCGCCAGTACCGCCAGTACTCGGGCCGCTCCGCCTCTTCGTCCGACGGCGACCCGAACGCCCGGTTGATCAGCCAGCGGGGATCGAGCCACTCGTTGAGCTGGTTGACCGTCTGCGCCTTGCCGGCGCCGTCGACGCCCGCGAAAACGATGATGACCGGAAACGGCGCCGCCCGCAGCCGTTGCTGCATCTCCAGGAGTTCGGTGCGCAGGGTCGGGAGCACGTCATGATACTGCTCCTTGCTGACGACGCGTCCGAGTTCCGCGGTTCTGAACATTTCTGCGAGCCTCCGTGCCGGAGGTATGATAAACGAGCCTCGCGTCGAAGTCTTGCGTCCGGTTGCGGGCGGCCGGGCGATCGGATGTCGGAACCGGCCGCCGTTCGGCTCCGACCGCCGGCCAGGGCCGCCCGCCGGTCCCGGCCGCGGCGGCGGGCGTCGGCGCCTGAGGGGATATCGTGTCGATGGCCGCAGGGGAACCCGGATCGTCCGCCGCGGACGGCGGCGTGATCGCCGCGAAGCGCTCCGACGGCCGCGTCGGTGTCGTCGACATCGGCTCCAACACCGTGCGGCTGGTGGTCTACGATGCGCCGGCCCGGTTGCCGATCCCGATCTTCAACGAGAAGGCCCAGTGCGAACTGGGCAGCGGCCTCGCGAAATCGGGCCGGCTCAATCCCAAGGGTGTCACCGAGGCCCTGCGCAGCCTCGCCCGTTTCGTCGAACTCGCCGCCGCGATGGACGTGGGCCACATCGAGCTGGTGGCCACCGCGGCGGTGCGCGATGCGAGCGACGGGCCGGCCTTCGTGGAGCGGGCCGAGCGCACCTGCGGCCTCCCGGTGCACGTGCTGAGCGGCGAGGAGGAGGCGCGCCTCGCCGCGGTCGGTCTGCGCCACGGAACCCGGGGTGCCGACGGCGTGCTCGGCGACCTCGGCGGCGGCAGCCTCGACCTGGTCGGGTTGGATGGCGGCGAGATCGGCGCGTTCGCGACGCTGCCGCTCGGTCATCTGCGATTGTCCGAGACCTGCGACGGCAATCGCGAGCAGGCGCGGCGGGTCCTCGCCGAGTGGCTGGCGACCGTCCCCTGGCTGGCCGAGACGACGGGGCGGTCGGTGTATGCCGTCGGCGGCTCCTGGCGGGCCTTGGCGCGCATCTTCATCGAGCAGACCCATCATCCGCTGCACGTCGTCGACAACTTCACGATCGGCTTCTTCGACGCCCTCCGGCTCTCCGATCTCATCGCCGGGCTCAGCCGCAACACCATGGAGATGCTGTCGGGGATCGCGCGGCGGCGGATCGACACGCTGCCCTACGCGGCGATGGCATTGTCGGCGCTGTTGCAGGTCACCCGACCGTCGCAGGTGGTGTTCTCGGCCTTGGGGATGCGCGAAGGCCAGATGCTGGAGCTGCTGCCGTCCGCGCTGCGGGGGCAGGATCCGCTGATCAGCGCCTGCGAAAGCCAGGCCGAACGCACCGGCCGCTTCACCGCCCACGGCCGCGAGATCCACGACTGGATGACGCCGTTGTTCCGCACCGAGACGGAGGAACAATGCCGGCTGCGTCTCGCCACCTGCCTGCTCAGCGACATCGGCTGGAGCGAGCATCCGGACTACCGGGCGCTGCACTCCTACCACCGGGTGCTGCGCATCCCCTATCCGAGGCTCACCCATTCCGACCGGGCGGAGATGGCGCTGGCGATCCTCGTCCGCTACGACGGCGACCCCGAGGATCGGATGGTGGCGCCCCATCGCAACCTCCTCGACGACCAGCGCCAGTTCCGTGCCCGGGTGATCGGCCTGGCGCTGAAGCTGGCCCACACGTTGTCGGGGGGCGCGCCCGGTCTGCTGTCGCAGACCCGCCTGCGGGCCAAGAACGGGCGGCTGACCTTCGAGGTGCCGGACAACCGGGCGGTGTTCGTCGGCGAGGCGCTCGATCGCCGCTTCAAGACCCTCGCCCGCGCCGTCGAGGCCCGGCCGAACGCCGGCTGACGGCGGGCGGAAGGCCGCTCAGCCGGCGCGGCTGCGCCGGACGTCCCGGCTCTCGGGCGTTTTCGCGGGATCGCCGGCGACGGCGGTGTCGACCAGCATCAGCTTCTTGCCGCGCACGGCGAGCGCGCGCCGCCCCTCGCGCAGCTCGAGGGCATCGGCGCCGAACAGCTGGCGGCGCCAGCCGTGCAGGGCCGCCACCTCGGCGCGCTCGCCGAGGGCGGCGATCATCTCGATGTCGGAGGACGACGCCACCAGCTTCTGGGCGACGTCCTGTTCGTCGCATTTCATCTTCAACAGCACCTTGAGCAGATCGCAGACCGGGCCGATCCCGCGCGGCAGGTCACGCTTCTCGTCCGGCTGCGGGCACGCCTCCGCGGGCACCGCGAGTCCACGGGCGACCGCCGCCAGGATCTGCGCCCCCCAGGGTCCTTCGGCGACGCCGCGTCCGAGACCGCGGGTCCGCGCCAGGTCTTCGCGGCTGCTCGGCGTATGGTGGGCGATCTCGACCAGCGCCTCGTCGCGCAGGACCCGGGGGCGGGGAATGTCGCGCTGCTGCGCCTCACGCTCACGCCAGGCGGCGAGTTCGCGCAGCACCGCCAGGAACCGGCCGTTGCCGCCGCGGATCTTCATCCGGCGGAACGCCTGTAGCGGGTCGATGGCGTAGATCGCGGGATCGGTGAGGTTCGCCATCTCCTCGGCCAGCCAGTCGGCGCGGCCGCTCGCGTCCAGCTTCTGCTTCAGCTTGCGATAGGCCTCCCGCAGGTGGGTGACATCGCTGAGCGCGTAGTCGATCTGGCGCTGGCTCAGCGGCCGCAGCGACCAGTCGGTGAACCGGGACCCCTTGTCGAGACGGGCGCGGGCCAGATTGGCGACCAGCGTCTCGTAGCCGACCTGGTCGCCGAAGCCGCAGACCATCGCCGCGACCTGGGTGTCGAACAACGGCGCCGGCAGCCGCCCCGTCAGGTGGTAGAAGATCTCCAGGTCCTGGCGGGCGGCATGAAAGACCTTGACGGTCGCCGGCGACGCCAGCAGCTCGAACAGCGGCGCGAGATCGATGCCATCGGCCAGAGCGTCGATGGCGGCGGCATCCTCGGGCCCGGCGACCTGCACCAGGCACAGAATCGGCCAGTAGGTGCGCTCGCGCATGAACTCGGTATCGACGGTGACGAACTCGGCGCCGCCGAGGCGCCGGCAGAACGCGTCGAGGGTGGCGCTGTCGGTGATCAAGGGCATCGAGGGCAGCCTATACAGGCAAACCCGCTCGGCGGGAAGCGCGAACACCGCCCGATGTCGCCCCGCCGGCGGCCGGCGTTCCCGGTCGCAGAGGCCGGTCGCGTGACGCCTTAGCAGAATCCTAACCACGCCGTCGCGAACATGCTAGAAAGCCGCCACCGCGCGCGCCGTCCATCCCCCGTCCACCGCCACCGAGCGTTCGACCATGCATCCCTATCGCACCCACACCTGCGGCCAGCTTCGACTTTCCGACGCCGAGCTTCGCGTCCGGCTGTCGGGCTGGGTTCACCGCAAGCGCGACCACGGCAACCTGCTGTTCATCGACCTGCGCGACCACTACGGCATCACCCAGTGCGTCATCGACGCCAGCAGCCCGCTGTTCGGCGCCGCCGAGGCGGTCCGTCCCGAGAGCGTGATCACCGTCACCGGCCCGGTCGTCCCGCGCTCCGCCGACACCGTCAACCACACCCTTCCGACCGGCGAGGTCGAACTGGTGATCGAGGCGTTCGCCCTCGAATCGCCGGCCGAGCTGCTGCCGCTGCAGGTCGCGGGCGAGCAGGAGTACGGCGAGGACACCCGGCTCCGCTACCGCTTCCTCGATCTGCGCCGCGACCGGCCGCACCGCAACATCGTGCTGCGCAGCGCCATCATCGCCTCGATCCGGCGGCGGATGACCGAGGCCGGGTTCATGGAGTTCCAGACCCCGATCCTGACCGCGAGCTCGCCGGAGGGCGCGCGGGACTACCTGGTGCCGAGCCGCCAGCACCCGGGCAAGTTTTACGCGCTGCCGCAGGCGCCCCAGCAGTTCAAGCAGCTGCTGATGGCGTCGGGCTTCGACCGCTACTTCCAGATCGCGCCCTGCTTCCGCGACGAGGACGCCCGCGCCGACCGCTCGCCCGGCGAGTTCTACCAGCTCGACTTCGAGATGGCGTTCGCCACCCAGGACGACGTGTTCGCGGCGATCGAGCCGGTGCTGCACGGGGTGTTCGTCGAATTCGGCGGGGAGCGCCACGTGACCGACCTGCCGTTCCCGCGCATTCCCTACGACGAGGCGATGCTCAGGTACGGCTCCGACAAACCGGACCTGCGCAACCCGATCGCGATGACCGACGTTTCCGAGGTCTTCCGCGGCGGCGGCTTCGGCCTGTTCGCCCGCAACGTCGACAAGGGCGCCGTCGTCCGCGCGATCCCGGCGCCGGGCGCCGCGGCGCAGCCGCGCAGCTTCTTCGACAAGCTCAACGACTGGGCGCGCGAGCAGGGCGCCGGCGGTCTCGGCTACATCATCTTCGCCGACGGCGAGGCCCGCGGGCCGATCGGCAAGAACCTGGAGGCGGATCGCATCGCCATGATCCGCGAGGCGACAGGCGTCGGCGACGGTGACGCGGTGTTTTTCGTCTGCTTGAACCGGAGGGAGGCCGAGAAGTTCTCGGCCGCGGCGCGCGAGCGGATCTGCGACGAGCTCGGCCTCCGCGAGCAGGGCGCCTTCCGCTTCCTGTGGGTGGTCGATTTCCCGGCCTACGAGCTCAATCCCGAGACCGGCCTGATCGAGTTCAGCCACAATCCCTTCTCGATGCCGCAGGGCGGAATGGAAGCCCTGGAGACGATGGATCCGCTCGCCATCAAGGCGTTCCAGTACGACATCGTCTGCAACGGCATCGAACTGTCCAGCGGCGCCATCCGCAATCACCGCCCCGACATCATGGTCAAGGCGTTCGCCATCGCCGGATACAGCGAGGACGTCGTCCGCGAGCGATTCGGCGGGCTGTTCCACGCGTTCAGCTACGGGGCGCCGCCCCACGGCGGCTGTGCGCCCGGCATCGACCGCATCGTGATGATGCTCGCCGACGAACCCAACATCCGCGAGGTCATCGCCTTCCCGATGAACCAGCAGGCCCAGGACCTGTTGATGGGCGCGCCGGCGGAAGCCGACCCCACCCGCCTCAAGGACCTCCACCTCCGCCTCGACCTGCCGAAACCGAAGAAGG